>JANMVT010000195.1:0-98923 GCA_031392945.1 Rhodoferax sp.
CCCAGCGCGGCCAGCGCGATGATCGCGCGCGACGGTTACTGCTGGAGCGAGGAATCTTGAATGTTGCCCCCTTGCGTTCCTCGCCTGCGGCTCGTTCCGGGGTCGCTCACTGCGTGTAGCTCCCTGCCCCCCCGAGGGGGCCGCATTTTTGGCTCCGCCGCCCTTCGGGAGCCTAGGGGCGGCCCGTCGGAAAAACCTCCCCCCATTCACCCTATTCACCCTATTTCACAATGCTTGACCGTCTTCGCGCCTCGTTGACCTCATTGGCTCCGGCCGAGCAGCGCGTGGGCAAGCTGGTGCTGCTGGATCCGCGCGCCTTCACGCAGTTGCCGGTGAGCGAGCTGGCGCACCGCGCCCACGTCAGCAAACCGACCGTGGTCCGGTTTTGCCGCAGCATGGGGTACGACGGCTTGACGGATTTCAAGCGCAAGTTGGCCGGCACGGTCAGCGAGGGTGTGCCCTTCATCCACCGCAGCGTTGACGCTGACGACAAAACCGGCGACGTGCTGGTCAAGGTGATCGACAACACCGTGGCAGCTTTTCTCAAGTACCGCAACGAAGCCAGCACCACGGCGATCAGCAAAGCGACCGATGCGATGATGCAAGCCTACCGCGAGCACAAGCGCATCCAGTTTTTTGGCGTCGGCAATTCTGGCATCGTGGCGCAGGACGCGCAGCACAAATTCTTCCGTCTGGGGCTGAACGCCGTGGCCTACAGCGACGGTCACATGCAGGTGATGAGCGCGTCCATCCTGGGGCCGGGCGACTGTGTGGTGGTGATCTCAAACTCCGGGCGCACCCGCGACCTGATGGACGCCTGCGACATCGCCCGCAAAAACGGCGCCACCACCATCACCATCACCGCCAGCGGCTCGCCCCTGGCCTCCAGCAGCCACATCCATTTGGCGGCCGACCACCCGGAAGGCTTTGACCGTTACAGCCCCATGGTGTCGCGCCTGCTGCATTTGATGATCATCGACATCCTGGCCACCAATATGGCCCTGCGCATCGGCGGCGACACCCTACAGCCGCTGTTGCAGGAGATGAAAATCAATCTGCGCAGCAAGCGTTACGCCTGAGCTCCGATTGCGCTAATTTTTCACCAGCGCAAAATCGATAAAGCCGCGCTCGACATTGGTGGAGATCAGCTTGACGCGGATCTTGTCGCCCACGCCCAGACCCGCCGTCGTCGTGACAACCTTGCCTTCAGCTGGCGGCGCGAACACCCGCACCCAAACGCCTTGCGGCGAAGCGCCGGTCACCACGCCGTCAAAATACTGGCCGATGCGCGACTCCAGCACCAAGGCGGCCTCGCTCTTGCGCATCTGGCGTTCAACTTTTTGCGCGGCATCCTCCTGACGCGTGCAGTGCTCGGCCAGGGCACCGAGTTCGGCGTTGGCGTAGGGCGAGGCCTGTTTGGCCAGCACCGCCTTGACCATTCTTGAGGTGATCAGGTCCGGATACCGCCGGTTGGGCGCGGTCGAATGCGTGTAATCGCGCACCGCCAGGCCGAAGTGGCCGACCGGCAGGCCGCCTGGCGTTTCCACAACGTATTCACCCCGGCCCATGAGCTTGACGATGACCAGGGACAGGTCCGGAAAACGCAGCGGATCGGCCTTGTGCCGCTTGGCCAGAAACGCCTCCAGGGCCCTGGAGTCCGGCTCATTGGGCAACACTTCGCCATATTCCTTGGCCACCCCGACGATGCGCAACCAGCGCTCGGGCGAGCGCACCACGCGGCGCAGCGAGGCGCCGCCTTGCGACGCCAGAAACCGCGCGGTGCAGCCGTTGGTGGCGATCATCAACTCCTCGATCAACTGGCGGCCCCGGTTTTGCACTTGCTGGCGGATGTCCACCACCTGGTCGCCGTCAAACACCGCGCGCGGCTGGAAGGTTTCAAACTCCAGCGAGCCTTCGGCGCGGCGGCGCGCGCGCAGCTGCTGGGCGACGGAATCCTGCGTGCGCAATTGCGCCTCCATGCCGGGCACGGCAGCGGCGGCGGCGGGCAGCGCGCCCTTGCCGTCGATCCAGTCGCTCAACGCGTCATAAGCCAGCTTGGCCTGGTTGCGCACTTTGGCCCGGTAGACCGTGGCGCCCGCCAGCGACGCATCGGCGTTGAAGACCATTTCGGTCACCACAGCCAGGCGGTCGACATGGGCGTTGAGCGAGCTCAGGTCGGTGCACAGGCGCTCTGGCAACATGGGGAAAATGCGCGCCGAGGTGTAGACCGAGGTGGTGTTGGCCTGGGCGTGCTGGTCGATGGGTGTGTCTTTCTTGACAAGGGCGTCCACGTCGGCGATGGCGACAAATATTTTGACCACCCCGCCCTTGCCCTGGTTGGGCAACACTTCGCAGGCCGTGAGCTGGTCCAGATCTTCAGAATCGTCGTTGTCGATAGAACACCACAACATGTGCGTGAGGTCGCGGATTTGGCTGTCCGGTTCATTGGCGGGGCCGCTGATGTTGCCCAGTTGGCGCATGGCCTCCGCCGGGAACTCGGGCTGCAAGCCGCGCTCCGCCATGACATGGGTGGCGATGCGCGCCAGGTCGGCGCGATGATGGCGTTGTGTTGAATTGTTTTGCATGGCGTCAATATACGCCGCCCGCCGCGCGCCAGGCGGCCCGGCAAAGCGCATACTTTGCGCCAGCGCAAGCTGATCCCGCCAAAACTATATTTTTAATAGCTAACTATTCAATACTCACGAGGGCAATATGCTTATTTGATCACCAAAATCTTGAATTGGTCCAAATCAGCCCCAACTCACGGCTTGTCAGCAATCTTTTTTAAAAAAGGCCCATCCATGTTCATTCGATCCAAATTTGACACTGCGGGCAAAGGTGTCGGCAAATGGCTCACCATCGCCGCCCTGCTGAGCTTTGGCCTGGCCGCCATGGCGCAGTCGGAGCCGACGCTGAACCAGGTCTACGAGGCCGCGCAGTCGGGCAAACTCGACCAGGCCCAGGTGATGATGCAGCAAGTGCTCGTGGCCCACCCCGGCAGCGCCAAGGCGCATTTTGTGCAAGCGGAGCTGTATGCCAAACAAGGCCAGATGGGCCGCGCACGCGAAGCCCTGGCCAGCGCGGAGAAACTGGCGCCCGGCCTGCCATTTGCCAAGCCTGAGTCCGTGCAGCATTTGCGCACCCAGTTGGCTGGCAATGCCAACACGCCTTCGCCAAACAACACAGGCTCCCGCGCGCTCGCCACCAGCCCGGCGTCCGCGCCTGCGGCGCCTTTCCCCTGGGGCATGGCCCTGCTGGGCGGCGGCGCCCTGATCGCCTTTGGCATTTACATGCTTCGGCCTAAAACCACGCCGACCCAAGGCTATTCCCAAGCGCCTGGACATCAGCCCGCTTATGGCAACGCTGGCGCCCCCACAGGCGGCTTGGGCGGCTCACAGAGTTTTGGCATGGGTTCCGGCGCAGCGCCGGCCTATGGCCAACCTGGCTACGGTCAAGCTGGCCAACCCGGCCAACCTGGTCAATTTGGATTGGGCCAGCAACCCGCGCCCGGCATGGGCTTGGGCGGCAAAGTCGCAGGTGGCCTGGCCGCTGGTCTGGCCGTGGGCGCGGGCGTGATGGCGGCACAAGCCATTGGGCGCAGCTTTTCCGGCAACAGCGAGCATGACCGCGCCCAAGCGGCGTCGGGCAACACATCCAGCAACGACTACGTGCCATTCGCCGGCAACAACGATTCGGGCGGACAGAACTTTGGCGTGAACGACGCCGGCTCATGGGATGACAACAGCTCGGTCGCAGATAGCGGCGGCGGTGGCGGCGACTGGGACACGTGAAGCCGCGCCTTTTTTCGCGCCTTTTTCGAGCCCCGCCAGCCGGTCATTTGACGTTGCATTCGCGCCGCAGCAGCGCCAAGGCGTCCTTCAATTCGTAATCGAAGTCGCTTTGCAGGGTGGGCAAGGCGTCTTCAATAAAACTTTGCCACAGGCGCAGATAGTCATCCTGGTGCTGCTCGGGCGCATGGTCGCGGATGTACTGGCTGGCCAAATCTGCATCGATGCCGGCATCGATGGCGATATTGACGCCGGTTTTGACGCCGGCGTTGGTTCCCTTGCGGTTTTTGCGAATTTTTCGCACCAGGCCTGCGGCGGCCTTTTCTGTCAACAAAGTTTTGGCCGGGCTGCCGGTCGCGATGCAGAGGAACAGGGTCAACAACGAGCTGTCGTCGCCATGCCCGCCAGTGGCCTTGTTCCAGGCGCTGGACGCGGCCCGGTCGAACTGGTCCACCTCGGCCAGGGCGTCTTCGACCCAAAAATAACGTCCCATGAAGGCCGGTGTCTTGTCAAACAGTTTTCGCGGCGGCAAGGCGGCGTCGAGAATTTTGGGCATATCCGCCAGGACCGATTGCCGCACCGACTCGACCACGTCTTTGAACTCCGCAGGCAAGTTTTTCGGCAAGCTGACCGGCAAGGCCTTTTTGCGCAGCGCCAGCACCAGTTTTTCAAACGCCACCCAGTCCGGCATCCTGGCCCGTCTGGCTGACAGCATCAGCAGCGCGGTGCGGATGACGGCTTCGCCATCTTTGCCCGCTTCTTCGAGTTCCGACGCGTCCATGTCCAGTTCATCGGCCAACCAGACCGCCGCGTCCACGATGTCGGCCGCCTGGCTGCGCCGTGCCAGCTCGGCTTGGTAGTCGCACAGGCTTCGCAGCGTCCATTTGGCCAGAAGCGGGATGTGGGTGTCCGTGAACCCTCCCCCTTCATTCATGCCGAAATGGCTGCTGGTGGGCATGGCGATCAGGGCTTTGAGCATGTCAGAGCCGCCCTTGGAGCGCGATAAAAACGAATGGTCGCGCAACGACTCGGCGGCTTTGCGCAAGTCGCCGCCGCTGCTGCTCTCCAGATAAAGGCTGGCCAGATTGACGATGCGGTCGCAGGCCTTTTCAATTTCAGGGCGCAAATACTCGCTGCCAAAATGCCGCGCGATCTGCACCATGCCCTTGGGCGCTTCAACGCCTATCGCGTCGAGCTTGTCCTGCCCGATGAGGCCGTGCTGAATGCCATACGCCAGCGCTTTGGCGAAAAACGCGCGCCCGTCGAATAACGCGACGGAAACGACGGAATCGGCTGGCGCAACCGGGGCGGCGGCGGCCTCCTGCACTGGCGGCAAAGTTGGCGGCGACATTCAGATCGCGGATTCTTCGTCGGACTCCAGCACGGCCGGCGTGGCTTTGCCGCGATCCGTGTCGCCGGTTTCAACCTTGCCGTCGTCCGGCTCGGCGCCGTCATCGGCGCCTTCTTCATCGCCCAGCCCCAGGTCGTGCGCGCGCGCTTTGGCGCGCATCACCATCACGGTTTCAATGAACAGGTCGGGCAACTGGTAACGCAAAAGCCAGGCCAGTTGCATCCAGTCCTGGTCGGCCACCTCGTCTTCTTCCAGGCGCGGTTTCACATAGGCGGAATTCAGCAAGGCGGTCTCGGACAGGATCTCGCCATCATCGTCGGCAGCATCAAACGTGCCGGTGCGTGCAAAGGCTTCGATGCGCGCCCATTTTTCGGAAAAATAGTCGGCCATGGCTTCGCTACCGCCTTCCAGGTCGCCAATCGCGCCCAGGAAGTCAAGCGGGTCGGCGCCATCGCGAAAGATGATGGCATTGACCATGCCGCGCAGGTGCGTCCGCGTCAGGTCCTTGTATTGTTTCTCGATCACCACGGCGCGGGCGAACTGCTCGGGCGACACCAGCAGGTTGACGACCGATTCTTTCGAGTTGTCGTATTCACGGATCACCGCCAAAATGTCCTTGGGCGGCAATTGCTCCAGCACCACCATCAGGGCGCGGTCGCCCTCGGCGTCGGCCAGTTCGACCAGGGCCGACTCGGCGCCGACGATGTCGCCTGCGGCGATCAATGCCTGGGTTTTTGCGATCAGGGCGAGTTGGTTTGTCACGTCATTCCTTTCGGTCAAAGCCTTGCTCTGCCATCCAGTCGGCGCCCGCCTCTTCGCGCGAGCGGGCGTCGCGCTCCAGGGCGACGTCTGCGCCGTCGGCCCGGCCATCGCCCATGTCGTCCACTGAATTGGACGCATCCTCATCCGGCGCGGCATCCTCGTTGCCGTCCTCGTTGGCGTCGTTCTGCTCAGCAGACAAGCCATCCGCCTTGTTGTACATGTACTCCAGGCCCGCCGCCACGGTCAGAAACCACTCGCCCTTGGGCTCCTTGAGCACGATGCGGCTCAGTTCTTCCGACCAGGGCGGCAAATGAATCGCGTCGGCCAGGCTGCTCCAGGCCGGGAATTCACCGGACTCCCGGCCGAGCAGCTGGTCCATCACGTCGGGCTTCTTGAACTCGAAACCGTTATGGAAGATGACCGCCACCATCTCGGGGCTGAGTTCCATCATTTGCAGCAAAAAGCCGAGTTCCTTGCGCCGCTGGGCCAGCCGGCGCGACAGCACGTCTTGCCCTTCGGAATCAAACGTCAGGTCGTTGATTTCGGCCTGGTAAGCCGAACGCAATTGGTGGAAGAAGGGCGAGATGCTCATTGGAGGTTGGTCAAAGTCATTGCTTGATCAGGTTGTTGAAATAGGCCTGCCAGACTTCGCGCGCCGTTTCAAGCGGGCTGTCCAGCAGGTTGCGCCGGCGGTTGTCGTCATAGGCCTGGCGTTTGGCGTCGTCGGCAAGCACCTCGTATGCAACTTGCACCGCCCTGAAACGCACACTGGCGTCAGGCGACGGGTTGCGGTCCGGATGGTAGAGCGCGGCTTTCTGGCGAAACGCTTTCTTGATGTCGGCCAGCGACGCGCTGCTGGCCAGACCCAGGGCTGTGTAGTGGTCGCTTTGTGGGTCGCTTTGTGGGTCGCGTTTAGAGTCGCTATGGGCGGTATCAGGGTCTGTCATCCGGAACTAGAGGGGTTAGATTCACGGAAGCCGAAATGGTTCCGCCGCCATCTTGGGGCCATGGATTATGCACGCCTGCGGTTTTCGCGCAGCATGTACAGGTAGAGCCCCTCCACCTTGTCGCGCGCCCAAGGCGTTTTGCGCAGGAATTTCAGGCTGGACGCAAGGCTGGGGTCGCTGCTGAAACAACGCACAGGGATGCGCTCGGCCAGGCCGGGCCAGCCGTATTGCGCCACCACGCGGGTCAACACCGCCTCCAGCGTCAGCCCGTGCAGCGGGTTTTTGGGCTGTGTGGAATGGGCGGGCAGCTTGTTGGTTGGAGTATCAGGTGGCGTGGAGGCGGGCATGGCCAGATTTTCGCATCTGCCCCGAAGGTCAATCGCGACCCTGGAAACAATGAGGGGCGCGCACGGGTGATCCACAGGATTGATGTCAATCAAAACCGTTTTTCCGGCCCCATATTGCTATATTTTAAATAGCTACTTATGCATACATCGCAAGGGAAAAGCATCTTTTTTCTTCCAAGTTTGCCCGGACAGGCGCCTGGCGGCCTGAACGCGGCGACGGCGATTTCTTCAGCCTGACCTGAAGCTGTGTACGCCAGCGCACAGAGGCCTGATTTGATGGTGCGCACAATTTCCCCAGGAGGAATCTGCAACCATGCATTTCTGCGGAATCGGCACTGCCACACCCCAAAATCGTTACGCCAAAGCCGAGTGCCTGGAGGCATTCCAAAAATCACATTGGTTCGGGCGCCTTGAAGCCCGCGCCCATCTGATCGCCCGCACAGTTCTGCAACGGGACAATGGCATCGACACGCGCCATCTTGCCGTCGAATGCCTTGAAGAAGTCTTCACGATAGATCCCAACACCCTGGCGCAGCGTTTTCTGGCCCACGCGCCGGTGCTGGCCGCAAAAGCCGGCCAGCGTGCGCTGCAACAGGCCGGCCTGTTGCCCCAGGAAATTGACGCCATTGCTGTCAGCACCTGCACGGGTTACCTGTGTCCCGGGCTCTCGGGCCATGTGATTGAGCGGCTGGGTTTGCGTGCTGACGTACAAGCCTTCGATCTGGTTGGGCAAGGCTGTGCGGCTGCATTGCCGAATTTTCAACTTGGCCGCGCCTTGCTGCAATCCGGCACGTGCCGCCACGTCTTGTCCATCTGCGTCGAGGTCAGCAGCGCCGCGATGTACCTTGACAACGACCCCGGCGTGCTGATCAGCGCCTGCCTATTCGGCGACGGCGCGGGCGCGGCCGTCCTGTCGCAGCAGCCGAAATCGGGGGGCCGTCGCATGGAATGGACGGACAGCGCTTCATTGACGGTTCCGTCTCAGCGCGAAGCACTGAAATTTGAACAGCGCGACGGCATGTTGCGCAACATCCTGACGCGGGCCGTTCCCACGCTGGCAGCGGAACATGCCCACAAAGTGCTTGAAACCGTGCTGACCCGGGCCGGGTTGCGCCCGACACAGGTCAGCGCGTGGATCATGCATGCCGGCGGACGCGACGTGCTGCTCGCGCTTGAGCGGCGTTTCGGGCTGGAAACCGCAGACTTCCGGTACAGCGCCGCCATGCTGCGCGAGTACGGCAACCTGTCAAGCGCATTTGTTTACTTTGTGCTTGCAGCCGCGATGGCGGATGAAGCACCCGGCGGCTGGTGGTGGCTTTCGTCCTTTGGCGCAGGGTTCAGCTGCCACGGCGCACTGCTGAAAGTCCAGGCATGATCCTTTCCCGGACTGTGGGCGTCGAGACGCTCGACACACTCGAAGAAGACGACCCGGCCGCGATGCAGTCGCGTCGCGACCTGAAGCGCATCCATCGCGTCATGGGCACCCGGTCGATCCTGCAGCGCGCCTTGCTGTCCATGATGGCCGGCCGGCGCGACCCCGCGCCGTTGCGCGTGCTGGAACTCGGCGCCGGCGACGGCAGCCTGATGCTCGGTGTGGCGCGCGCCCTGGGCGCGCAGTTCCCAAAAGTGGAACTGACTTTGCTGGATGCCCAGCCGCTTGTCGACCGGGCCATGGTCCAGCGTTTTGCAGGCACGGGCTGGGCGGCCCGGTCCAGTGTGGCGGACGCGCTCGTATGGGCCCATGGCGACACGGATTTTCTGCAAAGGCGCGGCGCGCCGTCGCGCTGGGATCTTGTCATTGTCAATCTTTTTTTGCACCATTTCGACGGGGCGCGGCTGCGGGCGCTGCTCGATGCCATCGCGGCGCGAAGTGACCGTTTCTTTGCCTGCGAGCCGCGCCGCGCCTGGCTCCCGCTGGTCGCAAGCCGCCTGGTGGGCGCGATCGGCGTCAATGCCGTGACTCGCCAGGACGCGGTTCTGAGCGTAAAAGCGGGTTTCCAGGCACGGGAACTCACTGCACTGTGGCCGCAACGCGGCATCGAATGGCGGACAGGCGAGTATCCGGCGGGTCTCTTCAGCCACTGCTTTCGGGCCGAACGCCCCGGATTGAAGTGATGCAAGACAGGTTCAATGCCATTGTTGTGGGCGCCGGTCCGGCGGGCTCGTCGGCGGCAATTCTTCTGGCGCGGGCCGGGTGGTCGGTCGCGCTGGTCGAGAAACACATTTTTCCCCGGCGCAAGGTCTGCGGGGAATGCATCGCGGCGGGCAATCTGCCGCTCCTGCATGCGCTGGGCATCGGGTCGGCGTTCAAGGCAATCGCCGGAGCGCCGCTGCGCCAGCTCGCACTGCTTCGTGGCTACAACAGGGTTGTCGCCGACCTGCCTTCTGCCGCGCATGAAAAATACCCCTGGGGCCAGGCGCTCGGCCGGGATGCGCTCGACACCCTGCTGATCGAACAAGCCCGCCTTGACGGGGCGCAACTGTTCCAGCCGTGGGCGGTGCAGGAAATCGACGGCGCCGCAGGCAACTGGCGTTGCGACATCCGCGCAGCGGGTTCGGGCGAGCGGCGGATATTGCGCGCGCCGGTGGTCATCGATGCCCATGGTTCGTGGGAAGCGCTTGCGTCCGCACGTGCGCAGGGGCGCCCGGTTCACAAACCGTCTGACCTGTTTGCCTTCAAGGCCAATTTTCGCGGCGCCAACCTGGACGAGGGCATGGTGTCAGTGATGTCCTTCCAGGGCGGATATGGCGGCATGGTGGTGGCGGGCGGCGGCCTCAGCACCGTGGCCTGCTGCATTCGCCGTGACCGCCTGGACGAATGCCGGGCTTTGGCGCCCGGGCAAAGCGCGGCGCTGGTGGTAGAAGCCATGCTCCGAAAGCAGTGCCTCGGCGTGCGCACAGCCCTGCGGGGCTCGGTCGAGGACGGGGGTTGGCTCAGCGCCGGACCGTTGCAGCCCGGCATTAGGGTGCATGGCGACGACGCGATTTTCCGGATCGGAAATGCGGCCGGTGAAGCCCATCCAATCATTGGCGAAGGCATGAGCATGGCGCTGCAGTCGGCGTGGCTGCTGTGCGCGCAACTGCTGCTGGGCAAACGGGTCAACAAACTCTCTGACGTGGCGTGGCAACGCCAGGTTGGCGTGCGTTACGCTGCGCATTGGCGCCGCGAGTTCGTCCCGCGCATGCGCGTTTCGGCAAGCTTTGCCCACTTTGCGATGCGGCCCAGGCTGGCGGCCATGCTGGTTGCCGGTGCAAGGATCTGGCCGGGCCTGCTGACCACCGGGGCAGGCTGGAGCGGCAAAGCCCGGTGCGCTGCCGATTCTGCCGTGGTCTCGCTTTTGGCCCGCACTGCTGACCGGTGACAGGCATTCACATTGAGGAATCCCATGACAAAAACCTTTGACCGCCTTTGTGCCATTTTGATCAAGGACTACAAGCTGGACGCCACCTTGCTGACGCTCGACGCCCCGCTGGACGCCCTGGGCATCGACTCCCTTGGCGTCGCGGAACTGCTGTTCACCGTTGAGGATGAGTTCGGCATTGTCCTGCCGCCCGAGCCGGTGCAGTTGCCGACCCTTGGCGATGTCGTCCACTATATCGACGCGCTGGTTGCGGCCCAGCGCGACGCCGCATCAGCCGAGACCGTCAATGCGTCATTGACAGCGCCATGAGACGGGTCGCAGTCACTGGCATGGGCATGGTCACGCCGCTGGGCAACACGGGCGACGGGGCCTACGCCTGCGCCCGCAGCGGGCAGTCCGGAATCCGCAGGCTGGAGGCATCTTTTTCACACCGCCTGGCAGCACCGCTGGCCGCCTGCGCCCGTTTCGACGGCGCAGCACATTTCGAGCCGCCCAAGCTGCGCATGCTGGACCGCGTCAGCCAGTTCGCGGTGGTTGCCGCCAACCAGGCGATTGCCCAGGCAGGCAGCAACTTCGATTCCCTGGGCCGGGAACGGGTGGGGGTCTTCGTCGGCACCGGGATGGGCGGGTCGCACACCAGCGACGAGGGCTATAGGACGCTTTACGGCGATGGCTCGGACCGCATCAAGCCTTTCACCGTGTTGATGGGCATGCACAATGCGCCTGCGGCATGGATTGGCATCGAGCACGCCCTGCGTGGCCCCAACCTGACTTACGCCACCGCCTGTTCGTCCTCTGCGGTCGCCATCGGCGAAGCCTGGCTGCGTATAGCGGCAGGCGTCATCGACATGGCAATCGCAGGCGGCTCGGAAGCGCCGCTTTCATTTGGCTCCCTCAAGGCATGGGAGGCGCTGCACACACTCGCCGCCATAGACGCAGTCCAGCCATCCGCTTCGTGCAAGCCGTTCTCTAAAAGCCGCAGTGGCATGGTGCTGGGCGAAGGCGCTGCGATGCTCGTCCTGGAAGCCTGGGAAAGCGCCATTGAACGCGGGGCCTGCATCCACGGTGAAATACTTGGCTACGGGCTTGCCACCGATGCGGGGCACATCACCCGCCCCAGCGTTGACGGCCAGGCGGCGGCCATGCACGCCGCACTTCGCTCTGCCGCGCTCGACGCGTCTGAAGTGGATGCCATCAACGCCCATGGCACCGGCACGCTCGCCAATGACGCCGTTGAAACCGCCGCCATCAAGGCCGTGTTCGGCAAGCGGGCCCATGCCATTCCCATCAGCGCCACCAAGGCCCTGCACGGGCATCTGCTGGGTGCTGCGGGCGCGCTGGAATGTGTTTTGTCCTTGCTGGCCATGCAAAACGCGGCCGTCTTGCCAACCATGCACCTCGATGTGGCAGACCCCGACTGCGATCTGGATTACGTGCCCAACGCAGGGCGGGAACACGCAGGCGTGCGCACGATGCTGTCCAATTCATTCGCATTCGGCGGCACCAATGCCGTTCTCGCTTTGCGAAGGAGCCCAGACTGAGCCGGGGCGGGTCAAGGCAAATTTGCAACGAGGTCGCGCGACGATTCCTGGACAATGGTTTTCATGGAAACGTACTCCTCCGCCATGGATTCATGCGAAACGGTAGATTCCTGCGCGCCCTCCCAGGCGATCGAGCCGTCCCGGCTGTCCCAGATTTGAAGGAAAAGCCGGATCGTGCTGGTTTTGGTTTCCAGCACCCGAACGCCCAAGATCCCAAACCGGCCTTTGGACTCCTGCTTGAACGCGCCCAGCTTGAGCTGCGCAAGGTACCGCATCCCCGTGGCGGCCGCCACTTTCTGCAGGGTCTCGGGGTCGAATATCCCGGCCAGCCGATAGTCTTCGAACATCTGCCGGTATTCGCGTGTCAGCCCGTTTCGGTTGATTGCACTCAGGGTCTGGGGAAGCGGCAGGATCCGCAATTCGGGACGGCCGTTTCTCAATATTTCGGTGAAGGAGAGCGCCAGGGCCTGTTTGTCCTCTTCCTGCCCTGTGGCGGAAGACGGCGTAATCAGGGCGATGCCCCCGGCCCGCAGATCCTCAGTCTTCAGGCTGATGGCCTGCACCTGGATCGTGGGGCTGTTCTGCACGGTCTTTCTCTGGATATCCTGGCTTGCGCAGCCAATCTGCATCAACGCCAGGCCAGTTGCCAGCGCCGCCAACATGCGCGTGGAATTGGCTGAAGATGACATGATGTGAGAGCCCTTGAATGAGAATGCGGTTGAACAATGTCCCGATGGCTGGGACGCGCCACCTGCCTCGCGTCCCATGGTGGACAACTTAAGCTTGAAAAAGCCGCGGCTCTGTTCGTTGCCGCACCAAGCGCGAATTAATTTTCGGCGTGAGGGCCTCTGCCACCAGGCGTCCGTCCGATCAGGTTTGGGACAGAACAAGCCGGCCATGGAAATTCACGGCTTGAATCAGGGCCACTTCGGCGGGTTGTGTGCGCCAGCGCACAGCGTCGGCCCAGGTTTGGGCGCATCGTCAGCCGAACCAACAGCCAGAACGGCTGCCAAAGGTCTCAACAGGATTCACCGTGCAAAAGCACTGCCGCCACTTTAGCTTGTTCATCCTCGCATCAGCCATCGTCCTGCTCGCCTTCACCGGCATGGCCCGCGCCGACCCGCCTTCGCGCGTCGCCCGCCTGGGTTTCATCAGCGGGGCAGTCAGCTTCTCTCCAGCGGGTGAAAACGACTGGGTGCAGGCCACACTCAACCGGCCGCTGACCCATGGCGACCGGCTTTGGGCGGACGACCGGGGGCGGGCCGAAATCCAGGTCGGCGGCGCAATGATCCGCATGAATGCCAGCACCAGCCTGGCCGTGCTCAATCTCGATGACCAGACGGCCCAGTTTCAATTGACGCAGGGCAGCCTGAATGTGCGGGTGCGCAGCCTGGAGCCGGGCCAGGTGTTCGAGGTGGATACCCCCAACCTCGCCTTCACCCTGCGCCAGCCGGGTGAATACCGCATCACCGTGGATCCCCGTGGCGACGCCACCGGCATCGTGGTGCGCAAAGGCCGGGGCGAAGCCGCAGGCGAAGGCGCGACCTACCTGATTGACCCGCGCCAGCCGTACCGCTTCACCGGCACCGGCCTGCGCGATTACCAGACCTTCACCACCCCGCGCGCCGACGAATTCGACCGCTGGGCGAGCAGCCGCGACCGCAGTTACGACGCTTCGACCTCGGCCAGGTACGTTTCGCCTGACGTGATCGGCTACCAGGATCTGGACGCCAACGGCGCCTGGCAGGTCGATCCCGGGTACGGCAATGTCTGGGTGCCAAGCCGCATGGCCGCCAACTGGGCCCCCTACCGGGACGGCCATTGGGCCTGGATCGACCCCTGGGGCTGGACTTGGGTGGACGACGCGCCCTGGGGCTTTGCGGTGTCGCACTACGGGCGCTGGGCGCACCTGCGAAACCATTGGGCCTGGGTGCCTGGCCCCGCGCGCACCCGCGCCTGGTATGCGCCGGCCCTGGTCGCCTTTGTCGGCGGCGACAATTTTCAGATCAGCGTCGCCAGCGGCGCCATCGGCGCGGTGGCCTGGTTTGCGTTGGGGCCGCGCGAGGTTTACCACCCGCCCTATGCGGCAAGCCGGGGTTATTTCGAAAGCGTCAACCGCAGCAACACTGTGGTCACCAACACGGTGATCAACAACACCTACAACGTCAGCCACCTGGGCAACACCATGTACGCCAACCGCCAGGTGCCGGGCGCCGTGACCGCCATGCCCAGAACCGCGTTTGCGCAGTCCCAGGCGGTGGGCAAAGCGTCTGTGCCCGTCGCCAGAGTAGTTGTGGCCAGCGCGCCGGTGGCGGCGGCGGCGCCCATCGCCCCGACCGAGCGAAGCGTGCGCGGACGCGGCGACCGGGGCCAAGCCCCGCCGGCGCGCGTGTTTGAGCGCCCCGTCATCGCCCGCAACGCGCCGCCCGCGCCCCATGTCGGTTTTGTTGTGCAACAGCCGCAATTGGCGGCCACACCCGGCAAGCCGCTGGACGAACCGGCGCGGCGGGCCTTGCGCCCGGCAACCGGCGCGCCCGCGCCCGTGGTCAAGGTGATAGCGCCAAGCGCCGCAGCGGCTGCGGCGCCGCTGGCCGCGCCGGCAGCGCCCAAGGCTGTTGCCGCGCGTGCAGAGGCTCCCGCCGCGATGCCGATCCAACCGCCAGCGGCGGGCCGATCGAACAACGGCAATAGGCCGCCCGGCTGACCCGCCCGGCTTTCTCAATGAGCGCCCAGATCGACGGCCCGCCGCAATGCGTTGAAAGCCGGGCGTTTTTCTGGCTGGCGTGCTAGTGATCGGCCTCGTGGACAATCTCCTGCGCCCGGCCCTGGTGGGCAAGGACACCCGCCTGCCCGACTACCTGGTGATGGTCATCACACTGGGCGGCATGGCGGTGTTCGGCATCAACGGCTTCGTGCTGGGCCCGGTGATCGCGGCGCTGTTCACGGCGGCGTGGCACATCCATGGGGCAATGCAGGATGATTCCATTCCCCACTAAAAATGCGCTGACCCATCGGTTCAGCCGCTTTTTGCACCGCAGGCGCCGGCAGTGGCACTTCGGTCGCCACCCGCTGCAAGACGCCATCGCGGGCCGCGGCCCGGCACAGCCCGCCTCCGACGAACAGGAACGTGTGCTGCTTCAGGTCGCCCGGGATGAGCCCGCGGCGGCCATCACACGCCTCAAGTCGCGCCCAGATGGCTTGTCCGCCCGCGAAGCATCTGCGCGCCTGGTGCGCAACGGCCCCAATGAAGTCGCCCATGAAAAACCCCTGCCGTGGTGGCTGCACCTCTGGCACTGCTACAACAACCCGTTCAACTTGCTGCTGACCGCGCTGGCCGTGGTGTCCTGGCTGGGTGCTGATGCCAGGGCCACCGCCGTCATCGCCGTGATGGTGGCCTTGAGCACCCTCATCCGTTTTGTGCAGGAGGGCCGCTCGCACCGTGCGGCGGAGAGCCTGAAGGCGATGGTCAGCAACACCGCAACGGTGATCCGGCGTGAAGCCGACTCTCCAGCCACGGGGGATGTCGGCGCAATGCAGCCATCAAAACGCCTTGAGATTCCCATCCGCAAACTGGTGCCGGGTGATCTGGTTGCGCTTTCAGCAGGCGACATGATTCCGGCCGACTGCCGGGTACTCAGCGCCACGGATCTGTTCGTCGCCCAGGGGGCCATGACGGGCGAGTCGATGCCAGTGGAAAAATTCGCCGACCGCCGCGCCGACGTGCCCGGCGCACTGGACCAAAACAACCTGGTTTTCATGGGCACCAATGTCGTCTCGGGTTCCGCCACAGCCCTGGTCGTCGCCACCGGAAACCACACCTACTTCGGCACACTGGCCGCCAAAGTGATTGCGGTGGAGTCAACACCCAACGCCTTCCAGGCCGGCGTCAACAGCGTAAGCTGGCTGCTGATCCGTTTCGCGCTGGTGATGGTGCCCATTGTGCTGCTGGTCAACGGCTTCACCAAGGGCGACTGGACGCAGGCCGTGCTGTTTGCGCTGTCGGTCGCGGTGGGGCTGACGCCCGAGATGTTGCCGATGATCGTCACCACCACCCTGGCCAAAGGGGCGGTGCTGCTGTCGCGCAAAAAAGTGGTGGTGAAACGCCTCGACGCGATCCAGAACCTGGGCGCCATGGACATCCTTTGCACCGACAAGACCGGCACGCTGACCCAGGACAAGATCGCCGTGGCGCGCAAGGACGATGTCTTTGGCCATCCTTCCGACGAGGTCTTGAACTTCGCTTTTCTGAACAGCTACTACCAGACTGGGCTGAAGAATCTGCTCGACCATGCCGTGCTCGAACACGTGGAGAAACCCGTCGAGCTCAAGCTCAAGGAAGACTACCGCAAGATTGACGAAGTCCCCTTCGATTTTGAACGCCGCCGCATGTCGGTTGTGGTGTCCCGGCGCGACGAGCACCATCTGCTGATCTGCAAAGGTGCGGTTGAAGAGGTGCTGGCGGTGTGCACTGAGGTGCGCGCAGAAAATGCTCAGGAACCATCGACACAGACCCTCGACCCGGCCATGCTGGCGCGCGTCAAGCAGGTCACCGGCGCGCTCAACCAGGAAGGCCTGCGTGTTGTCGCCGTGGCCATGAAAGAGCTGCCCGCCAGCCAGACCACCTATTCGATAGCCGACGAGGCGGGGCTCACCCTGATCGGTTACATCGCCTTTCTCGACCCGCCCAAAGAGTCGGCAGCGCCTGCGTTGAAAGCCCTGGCCGCGCATGGCATCAGGGCGGTGGTGCTGACGGGCGACAACGACCTGGTCACCGCCCACGTCTGCGCCCAGGTTGGCCTGCCTGCGGAAAAAATCCTGCTGGGCTCCGAAATTGAACCGATGACCGACGCCGCGCTGGCGCAGGCCGTCAAGGACCACAATGTCTTCGCCAAACTCACACCCCTGCACAAGGAGCGCATCGTGCTGGCTCTGCGCGCGGGCGGCCATGTGGTCGGCTTCATGGGCGACGGCATCAACGACGCGCCAGCCTTGCGTGCGGCCGACATCGGCATCTCGGTCGATTCGGCGGTGGACATCGCCAAAGAAGCCGCTGACATCATCCTGCTGGAAAAAAGCCTGATGGTGCTGGACGACGGCGTGGTCGAAGGCCGCACCACTTTCTGCAACATGCTCAAGTACATCCGCATGACGGCCAGCTCCAACTTTGGCAATGTGCTGTCGGTGCTGGTCGCCAGCGCCTTCCTGCCCTTCTTGCCCATGCTGCCCCTGCAACTGCTGGTGCAAAACCTGCTTTACGACATCGCCCAGACCGGCATTCCGTTTGACAACGTGGACGCGGAGCTGGTGGCCAAACCGCTGAAGTGGAACCCCGCCGACATCGGCCGCTTCATGGTCTTTTTCGGCCCCATCAGTTCCATATTTGACATTGCCACCTTTGCCTTGATGTGGTGGGTGTTCAGCGCCAACACCCTGGCCGAACAGGGCCTGTTCCAGTCGGGCTGGTTCGTGGTCGGCCTGCTGACGCAGACCCTGGTGGTGCACATGATCCGCACGCCCAAACTGCCTTTTGTCCAGAGCCGCGCCGCAGCACCGTTGCTGGTCATGACCGTGCTGATCATGATGGTGGGCATCTTCCTGCCGATGGGCCCGCTGGCTGCCTACTTCAAACTGCAAGCGTTGCCGCTGGCCTACTTTGGCTGGCTCGCGGGCATTCTGCTGGGTTACAGCGTGTTGACGACGGTGATGAAGCGGTTTTACCTGCGGCGTTACGGTTGGCAATAGGTGTGGCCCGTTCAAAATATCAACATTCATAGCAAACTATTTATATATTGCTAGGGCAAAAGGCATTTTCTGTGCCCTGGCCGGTTTGCCAGGCGTCGCGCGGGCTGCTTACACAAAACCAGGCTTTGCGTTCGTTGTCGCACATACGCGCCGCGCGTTTTGACCGATTCTGTCGGTGCCAGTGAAATTCAACCCCAAACTTTTGACAGGAGTCTGAAATGGAAAATTCGACATTCTCAAGCACCCCGTTTTCAAGCGTGAAAAACCTGCCGGACGGCGTCGTGAACGAAGCCGCAGCCAGTGCGCACGGCGCCGTTGACAGGTTTGCGTCATCGGCCGACGCGGCTACCCGCAGTGTCAAGCCGGCGCTGGAGCGGGCCGCCCAGGTCGCCCACGACACGGTGAACAAAGTCGCCGAAGTGGCCCGGCCACCGGCCGCGTGGCTCAGCCAGCAGAGTGAAAACCTGCAATTGACAGGGCGCAATGCAGCGGTCGATGCGCGTGCGTACGTGGTGGCGCATCCGTGGCAGTCCGTGGCCGGCGGGCTGGCAGCGGGCTTCCTGATCGGTCGCCTGACGCGCTGAGCCTGCGGCGCACACCCGGTTGCAAGGCGTGAGTCGAACCTGGACTGGGCCAATGCGAAACATGCCTCCCGCGATGCCTGGAACCGCATTGGCGACCTTTAGGTCGGCCCGACCTGGCCTTGCGTTGCCACCCCTTGGCGCAACGCCCAGCAGAAAGTACGCCCATGACCATCACATCCCATAGCGCACGCATCACCCAGCCAGTGCCCTACCAAACGGCCAACGGCAAAAAAGGCAATATCCCTGTGGGGCCCTGCCTGGTCGAACAAGTTGACAAGCACCTGGTGGACATCATCTGGGGGCCGCGCGGCCAAAGTTCCGCGAAGCTTGCCGTCGAGCAGATCAAGGCTGCCGCCGACGACGGGCGTCTGGTGTTGCTGGACTAGGGCCACACCGCGCAAGCGATTGACGTTCATTTGATAGAGGTAATGGCAACATGACCAAAGCCAAAAATTCAGACCCGGTGCGCGGCAAGACGATTCGCCTGAGTTGGACCGAAGGGCCCACCAAGGGCAGCGCCCAGGACCACATCTTCCACACCGACGGCACGGTGGAGTGGCACACGGCGGGTGACAACAAGGCAGCCGGGAAACCGGAACGGCCGACATATTCCGGCGTGAAGATCACGGAGGACGTGTGCCTGGTCTCCTACCTTTCAAAGTCCGGCTATACGCTGACCGTGGCGCTCAACCTGCCTGACGGAACAACAGTCGGCGTCGCATCCAATGAGAAGACCTGGTTTCCCGTGAAGGGGGCTTTTGAAATTCTCGCGTAAGAGAACCGCCGAAATGCGTACGCTATGCTACTAATAAACTAGCATACTATGTATATTTCATGAGGGTTTTTGGCACTTTTAATTCCGAAATTGCGGGATGCCGGTCAAAAAGCGGCGCTGCGCCGTGGCGCGGCGTCGAGCGCGGCGGACGGGCTGACCGTGCGCTGCACAAAGTCAACCAGGGCCGTGACACTGGGGATGGCGATGTTGCGCCGGCGGTTTTCGTCCAGGCCGATCAGGCCGCAGCGCGACAGGCGGGTCAGTGCGCGGCTCACTGTCTCCAGCGTCAACCCCAAGTAGCTGCCGATTTCAGCGCGCGTCATGCGCAGGGTGATCTGGTCGCAACGCAAGTCGCGCTCAGCGAGCGAATCGGCCCAGGAGCGCACAAAATCCGCCACGCGGGCGTCGGCAGACATCAGGCTGCGCGTCAGGCGCCGGTCCCGGTCATGCGCCAGCTGGAAACTCATGGCGGTGAACACCGCATGCATCAGGGTGGGCACACTGACAGCGGCTTCCAGCAACTGGTCGTAACGCAGGCTCCATAACTCGCCGGTGTCCATCGCATAGGCGTCACTGGCGCAGTGGCCGGTGGCAATACCGTCAAATCCGATCCAGTCGCCCTTGAAGTGCAAGCCCACCACCTGTTCATTGCCGTCTGCCGCCAGGTTCACTGTTTTGCAGGCGCCCAGGTTGACGATGTGCAGGCATTTGAAGGTGGCGTCCGCCACCTGGACTCGGTCGCCCGAACTGAACCTGCGCCGCGCAATAGGCAGATGGCGCTCCACCAGCGTTAGCAATTCGCGCCAGCGCTGGTCCGCGACTTCAGCGCCGATCACCGGGCACCACCAAAATCAGGTTGGGTGTCTTCGGTTCGACGATGACCGAGTTTTGCCCAGACGGCACCACAACGGTTTCGCTTTCCTTGATGATGCCGCCGCCCTGCACGCTGCCGCTGATGCCACTGTAACCAATCACGCGGACCTTGCAGGCAGCAAGCTCCTCGCCCATGAAGATGTTGCAACGCGCCAGCGCGTTGGCGCTGAAGTTGCCTCCGTTGTTGTCCAGGGTGCCCCGGCGTTTTTCGGCTTGCGCGGCGCCAGAGTTTTTGAGGCAATCCACGCGCGCTTCACCTTCAGTGTTGACCATGCACCAAGCACGTTCCTGCTGATAGTTGCCTGAGCTGTCGATGCCGGTGTCGCCTTTGACATTGATTTGCGCCGTGGCAAGGCCGAGCACAGTGCCCAATGCAAGGCCCAAGGCCAGGCGGCCTGCGTTGTGTGCCGCCGTACGAAGATGAAGGGGGTTCATGGTCATGCTCCTGACTTTTAAAGAAGCTTCAGTCTAGGAAGGCAGGGCTTGGAGGATTAGCGGACAAAGCCGCGCCTGAATGGCCTGCAAACCCCGAAACACCGTAGGACTTCATGACGGGAGCAACTTGCGTGCGCTACCACACAGACGGCCGCTGCCACACTGGTTATAAAAATGTTGCAGACCGCAATTTACCCGCAAGGATTTCCCATGACCCCATTCACAATTCCGCCGGGATTGAAGGGCAATGACCTGGATCAGACCGGTTCCATAGCCAGCCCGGCTGCGATCCAGCCGGCCAACAGTGCAGCGGCAGGACAACCCGGCGGCACCGAAAAACCGGCGCGTCGCGTCTTGCGCCTGCCCGTCAAACCGATGGGCCTTTACAAACGCGTCTGGCCCTTCACCGCGTCCTAGCGAATTTGAGGCCTTCGAGCAGCAGCAACACAGCCAGCGCCAGGCCCAGCGCGGCACCCAACAGGCCGGGTGTCAGGGGCGCAAACCGGAACAGATTGCGCAAAGGCGCAAAAAGCAGCACCCCCGCCAGCAGCACAGTGGTCGCCAGCATCACGCGCCACAAAGCCGGATTGGGGCGGCGCAGCGCGACCACCAGATTGCCCGAAAACGAGCGGTTCGCGATGGCCAGCGCCAGGCTGCATAGGACCAGAGCCGTGAAGGTCGCCGCCCGTGCCACCGCCTCAGGGGTCTGCATCTGTAGCAGGCCCACATAAAACCCGCCGACGGCGACAAGCACCAGACCGCCCTGCAGCAGGCTGGAGGTGATCAGTGCCATGGAAAACAGCGGCGAGCGCGGGTCACGCGGCGGCCGGGTCATCACATCGCCCTCATCACCCTCGGCCTCAAAAACAATTGCGCACACCGGGTCGATCAGCAACTCCAGAAAGGCAATGTGCACCGGCGTGAAAATCAGCGGCAGGCCGAACAGCAGGGGCAGCAGCGACAGGCCGGCAATCGGCACATGCACGGCCAGCACAAAGGCCATGGCCTTGAGCAGGTTGTCATAAATCCGGCGCCCCAGGCGCACGGCATGCACGATAGCCGCAAAATCGTCGTCCAGCAGCACCAGCGAAGACGCCTCTCGCGCCACATCAGTGCCGCGCTTGCCCATGGCGATGCCGATGTGCGCAGCCTTGAGCGAGGGCGCGTCGTTGACGCCATCGCCCGTCATGGCCACCACGGCGCCCTCGGCCTTGAGGGCCTCCACAATGCGCAATTTCTGCTCAGGTTTGACGCGAGCGAAGACACTCGTGGCGGCCATCCGCTGGCGCAGTTCGACGTCCGTCAAGACGTCCAGTTCTGCGCCCGTCATGGTCGCAAGCCCGGTATCAAGCCCGGCTTGGGCGGCCATGGCTTTGGCTGTGGCCGGGTGGTCCCCGGTGATCATCACCACGCGGATGCCCGCGCTGCGGCATTCCTGCACCGCAGCCGGAACACCATCGCGCAGCGGGTCTGCCAGCGCGACCAGCCCAAGGAACTCAAAATCGAAGCCCCTGGGTGTGGCCGGCCAGCCGGTGCCTTCAAAGTGTGCGCGCGCCAGGCCCAGCACGCGCAGGCCACGTGCCGCCATGGCATCCGCCGCCTGGGTGGCTGCCTGCAACTGTGCCGTGCCCAGATGGCAGAGCCCGGCCACGGCTTCGTGCGCGCCCTTGATGGCCACGGCGTGGGCCGACGCGCCTGGCGCCTGCCACAGGTGGGTCATCGCCATCAGGTCGGCGGCCAGCCCGTATTCATGGGCCAGCGTCCAGTCCGCATGCAGGCGTTGTGGCGGCAGCCGACGTTGACCCAGCGCCACAAAAGCCTTGTCCATGGGATCAAAAGGATCACTCTCGCTGGCCAGAATGCCGTATTCGACAATGGCATGGAAACCGTCTGGCAACTCGGTCCCCGTCCCGGTCCAGACCTTGAAGCCGTCGGCCGATGGCACCGCCAGCTCGACAATCGCCATCTGGTTCAGCGTGAGTGTGCCGGTCTTGTCGGTGCACAGCACCGTGGCCGAGCCCAGCGTTTCGATCGTCGCCGCACGCCGCGCCAGCACCCGCTGCTGCGACAGGCGCCAGGCGCCCATGGCCATGAACACCGTCAGGATCAGCAAAAACTCCTGCGGCAACATCGACATCGCCAGCGTGATGCCGGCCAGCAGGCCCCCCATCCAGTCCCCTCGCGTCAGGCCGTAGAGCCCGACCACGGCGAGACTCAAGCCCAGGCCGAGAAAAGCAAAAATGCGCACCAGGCGGCGCGTCTGCAGGTTCAGGGGCGACGGCGGGCTCTCGACACTGCCCAGCACCTTGCCGATGCGGCCAATTTCACTATTGACGCCCGTGGCTACGACTTGGGCCAGACCGGCGCCGCTGACCAGCATGGTGCCGGCATGCACCATGGACGGGTCCTGGCCCGGCATCTTGGGCACCGGCACTGCCTCGCCCGTGAGCAGCGATTCATCGGCCTGCAGGTCATTGGCCGACAACACACGGGCGTCAGCCGCGACGCGGTCGCCTTCGATCAGCACCAGAAGATCGCCACGCACCACCTCGCGCCCGGCGACGCTCAGGCGTTCGCCGTCACGCAGCACCAGGGCGCGTGGGTTGGTCAGGTCGCGCAGGGCCTCCAGCGCCTTTTCGGTGCGGTGCTCCTGCACCACGGTGATGACCGCCGTCAGGGCCACAAAGGCCAGCAACATCAGGGCTTCACCGATGTCGCCCAACAGCAGATAGAGCAGACCAGCCGCCATCAGCAACTGGAACATCGGCTCGCGTGCCACGTCACGCACCATGTGCCATGACGTGCGTTTTTGCGGCGGGGCCAGCTCATTGGGTCCGTCGCGCAGAAGCCGTTGCGCGGCCTCGCTTTGGGTCAGGCCACGTTCACCTGTGGGTTCAAATTCATTCATGGCGGTACGATAGGATTTTCAGCGGGAACAAGTCTGTGCGGCTTCGAACAGATTCATTTCGTTTGACCGTCATCATTAAAGCCAGGGAAATCTCATGCCAAGTTTTCGCCGCCACCTCGAACGCCACCGCACCGACCGCATTGGCTGGCTGCGCGCCGCCGTGCTGGGCGCCAATGATGGCATCGTTTCGACCGCCAGCCTGATGGTCGGCGTGGCCGCTGCCAGCGCCAGCCAGAGCAACATCCTGATCACCGGAGTGGCAGGCCTGGTGGCTGGCGCCATGTCCATGGCGGCGGGGGAATATGTCTCAGTGCATTCGCAGGCTGATGCCGAGGCCGCCGACCTGTCGCGCGAAAGTGTCGAACTGGCCAAAGACCCGGAGGCCGAGCACCGGGAGCTTGCCGCAATCTATGTCGAACGCGGGCTGGACGAACACCTGGCGCGCAAGGTTGCCGGCCAACTCATGAAAAAAGATGCCCTGGGCACCCATGCCCGCGACGAGTTGGGCATCTCCGAAGCGCTCAGTGCGCGCCCGGTGCAGGCGGCGCTGGCATCTGCAGCCAGTTTTGCCGCCGGTGCGGCCCTGCCGCTCGTGGTGACGGCCCTGGCCTTGTCGGCCTCGGTGGCTTCGGCGACCTCTGCCATATCCAGCGGCAGCCTGATCGTCTGGGTTGCCGGGACCTCGCTTGTCTTTTTGGCCGCTCTGGGCGCCATGGCGGCGCGGGCGGGCGGAGCCAGCGCGACCACTGGCGCCTGGCGCGTCACGTTCTGGGGCGCGCTGGCGATGGCCATCACGGCCGGCGTCGGCGCGATGTTTGGCGCGGTTGGATAACAACATGGACATCCTCGCGCATTCCCTATGGGCTGGCGCTGGTTTGGCCGTGGCGCGGCGCCACGTCGCCATTGACCGGCGCACCGTGGCGGCGACCATTGTCCTGGCCGCGCTGCCCGACGTGTTTCATTTTTTGCCAGTCCTCGGCTGGGGCCTGTTTGGCGACGGCACACTGGCCCAGGCGCTGGCTTATGCCACCGCCCTGCCGGGCCAGGCGCCCGGTCTACCGCCCCTGGCCGGTTTGTTGACGCACCATCTGCATTGCACCATGCACAGTGCCGTAGTCGCCTCCGCCGTCACGCTGGTGTTGTGGGCGATGCGTGGCTCGTTGTGGATGCCGCTCCTGGGCTGGTGGTCCCACATCATCATCGACGTCTTCACACATTCGGCCGATTTCTACCCCTCGCCAGTGCTGTACCCACTCACCTACCGCGGCTTTGACGGACTGGCCTGGAACACGCCCTGGTTCATGCTGCTCAACTACGCTGCGCTGGCGGCGGTTTTCCTCTGGGTGGCTCTGACGCGCCAGAGGCCGGTCAAGCCCTGATTCGAGCAAAAATTCGAATCTTCCAACAAAATTCGCGTTTT
The DNA here is from genome assembly GCA_031392945.1 of Rhodoferax sp. Lineage (GTDB taxonomy): Bacteria > Pseudomonadota > Gammaproteobacteria > Burkholderiales > Burkholderiaceae_C > JANYCG01. Next base: position 24,836 of record JANMVT010000195.1, read on the forward strand.
TCCCTCGTGGGATATAGATAGTTAGATATATTTATGATAGCAATCCGGCGTAAGCCGCCCGGTCGGCCGCATAACAGGCGCAGACCTTGGCTTGCAGCCCGGGCCGGTCGACCAGAGTGACTTCGCCATGCTGGTATTTGATCAAGCCGCAGCGTTGCAAGGCGCCGGCGGCCGTGGTTACGCTGACCCGGCGCACGCCCAGCACATAGGCCAGCGACTCGTGGGTGGCATGGAAACTGGCCGAGCGCGCGCGGTCCTGGCACATCAGCAGCCAGCGCGCCAGGCGCTGCTCGATCAGATGGAAGCGCAGGCACGCGGCGCTGGTGTTCAGTTGCGCCATCAACACATAGATGTAGCGGCGCAACACGGCTTGCAAAACCGGCTGGCGCGCCAGTTCGCCGCAAAAAGCCTGGGCCTCGACGCGCCACGCGAAGCCGGGGCTTTGCACGACGGCGTGCAGGGGCGCAGTCTGCACGCCCAGGGCGAGTTGCGCGCCCAGCATGCCCTCAAAACCCACCATGCCGACTTCCAGGCCGGGTTTGCCGTCAATGGGCGCCACCAGGGAGACAAAACCCTCCACCGGAAAATAAACGTGCCGGGTCACGTCGCCGGGCTCGCACAACACATCGGACGCGGCCAATGCGACCCGCTCGGCGAGGAGGTGCAGGCGCGTCCGGTCTGGTCCAGGCAGCAACGCTAACAGTTGGTTTTCCAAAGCCGACAAATTCCTGCGTGTTCAAAGGCGGGGTGGCGGCGTCGGCGCTGGGGCTCAGGCGGCCAGCGGCATGGCGCGCGCGCGGTAGTAGTTGCGGTTGGCCACCACGGGCGCCTCGCCCATGCCCTGCTCCAGGCGCTGGCGGTCCAGCACATCAATGCGGCCCCGGCTGTAACGGATGGCGCCGGCCTGCTGGAGTTTGAGTGCGGCGGCGGTCACGCCCTCGCGGCGCACGCCCAGCAGGTTGGCCAGCAACTCCTGCGTCATCACCATGGCAAGTGTCGGCAGGCGGTCCAGGCCCATCAGCAGACGCCGGCACAGCAACTGGTCGATGGAGTGGTAACGGTTGCAGGCCGCCGTCTGCGCCACTTGGGCGATCAGGGCCTGGGTGTAGCGCAGCAGCATCATCAGTACCGGCCCGGCCCGATCCACCTCGTCCTTCACCGCCTGGGCGCGCAGGCGGTAGGCGAGCCCCGCGCTTTGCACCACGGCCTGGCTGGGCGTGGCGTTGCCGCCCATGAAGAGCGAAATGCCCACCACGCCGTCTTTGCCCACCACGGCGATCTCGGACGAGGCGCCGTCCTGGGTCACATACAGCAGGGACACAATGGCCGTGGTCGGAAAATAAACGTAAGCCGGTGTGCGACCGGATTCGCTCAGCACCTGGCCCAGCGGCAAGTCCACCAGTTCCAGGCCGGGTTGCCAGCGGCCCCATTCGGCGTCGGGCAGGCCGGCCAGCAAATGGTTTTCACGCGGGCTGGATGTTGTTTGTTGCAAAGTGTTCATGGCAGTCTCGTTAGGTTGCACGAGCCCCAATCATCCAGCCGGCCCGCCCTGCGGGCTATCAGCCGCAATCGGCTTTGCATGTGGTCTGCCTCCTACAGCGCCCGGTTCATGCTTGTGTGCGATAGCGTACAGACGCGGGCCCGAAAACAGCCGAACATGGGTCAACGTGGCGCACTTGCCCGCGTCCTGCCGTGTTCCTTCCCCATAAATACATGAAGGGCCAGAGACCAACCATGCCGCTGAATGCACACCTGTCCGCCCTGAACGACGACCCGCCTGCGGCAGACCGCCTGCATGACGCGCGGCGCCAGGAGGCGCTGCTCAAAACCGGGGCTTTGCAGAACGCCATCTTCAACAGCGCCAATTTCTCCAGCATCGCCACTGACGCCAGGGGCGTGATCCAGATCTTCAACGTCGGCGCCGAGCGCATGCTCGGATACGACGCGTCCGATGTGGTCAACAAAATCACCCCTGCCGACATCTCCGACCCGCAAGAGGTGATCGCGCGTGCGCAAGCGCTCAGCACAGAACTTGGGACACCCATCACGCCCGGCTTTGAAGCCCTGGTGTTCAAGGCCTCGCGCGGCATTGAAGACATTTATGAGCTGACCTATCTCCGCAAGGATGGCAGCCGCTTTCCGGCGGTGGTGTCGGTCACGGCCTTGCGCGACGTTCTGGGTGAAATCATCGGCTATTTGCTGATTGGCACCGACAACACCGCCCGCAAACAGGCCGAAGCAGCCCTGCTCAAGGCCGGGGCCTTGCAAAATGCCATTTTCAACAGCGCCAATTTCTCCAGCATCGCCACCGACGCCAAGGGCGTGATCCAGATCTTCAACGTCGGCGCCGAGCGCATGCTGGGCTACAGCGCCGCTGACGTGATGAACAAGATCACCCCGGCTGACATTTCTGACCCGCAAGAGGTGATCGCACGAGCACAGGCGCTCAGCACAGAACTAGGGACACCCATCACGCCCGGCTTTGAAGCCCTGGTGTTCAAGGCCTCGCGCGGCATTGAAGACATTTACGAGCTGACCTACATCCGCAAGGACGGCAGCCGCTTTCCGGCGGTGGTGTCGGTCACGGCCTTGCGCGACGCGCAGGGCGGCATCATCGGCTATTTGCTGATTGGCACCGACAACACCGCGCGCAAACAGGTGGAGGCCGAGCAGAAGAAGCTCGACCAGCGCCTGCGCGACCAGCAGTTCTACACGCGCTCCCTGATTGAATCCAACATCGACGCGCTGATGACCACCGACCCCTCGGGCATCATCTCTGACGTCAACAAACAGATGGAGGCGCTCACCGGCTGCACCCGCGACGAGCTGATCGGCGCGCCGTTCAAAAACTACTTCACCGACCCGGACCGCGCCGAGGCCGGCATCCGCCGGGTGCTGACCGAGAACCGGGTCACCGACTACGAGCTCACCGCCCGCGCCAGGGACGGCAAGGAAACCGTGGTGTCCTATAACGCGACCACGTTTTATGACCGCGACCGCAACCTGCAGGGGGTGTTCGCCTCCGCGCGCGACATCACCGAGCGAAAACGCCTGGACGAGGTGCTGCAGCAATACAACGTCGAGCTGGAAATCGCCAAGCTCGCCGCCGAAAAAGCCAATCTGGCGAAATCGGACTTCCTCTCCAGCATGAGCCATGAACTGCGCACGCCCCTGAACGCCATCCTTGGCTTCGCGCAGTTGATGGAAACCGGTCGCCCGGAACCCACCGCCAGCCAAAAACGCGGCATCGGCCAGATTTTGCAGGCCGGCTGGTACCTGCTGACCCTTATCAATGAAATCCTCGACCTGGCCCTGATCGAGTCCGGCAAACTCTCGCTGTTGCAGGAGCCGGTCAGCGTGGCCGAGGTCATGCTGGAGTGCCGCGCCCTGATCGAGCCCCAGGCCAAGAAACGCGGCATCGAGGTGAGTTACCCGCTGTTCGACCTGCCGTGTTTCGTCCAGGCCGACCGGACCAGGGTCAAGCAGGTGTTGATCAACCTGCTGTCCAATTCGATCAAATACAACATGGCTGGCGGCAGCGTCTCAGTGACCTGCGCGGTGGCCACGCCGGGGCGCCTGCGCATCGACGTAAGCGACACCGGCGCGGGCTTGCCGCCGGAGAAAGTGGACCAGCTGTTCCAGCCCTTCAACCGGCTCGGGCAGGAGGCCAACGCTGAAGAGGGGACCGGCATCGGCCTGGTGGTGTGCAAGCGCCTGGTGGAGTTGATGGGCGGCGTCATCGGCGCGCGCAGCACGGTGGGCGCGGGCAGCGTGTTCTGGATCGAGCTTGCGCTTACAGATCCGCCGCAGGAGCCCGGCCGTGAGCCGGCCCAGCGCATCATCACCCTGGCGCCGGCCGCGTCCGATGCGCACACCTACACCCTGATGTATGTCGAAGACAACCCGGCCAACCTGATGCTGGTGGAAGACCTGGTCGCGCGTCGGCCGGACATCCGCCTGCTGAGCGCGCGCGACGGCCCAAGCGGCATCGAGATGGCGCGTGCGGCCCTGCCCGACGCGATCCTGATGGACCTCAACCTGCCCGGCATCAGCGGCCTGCAGGCCATGAAAATCCTGGCCGCCGACGCCGCCACCGCCCACATCCCCGTGGTGGCGCTCAGCGCCAACGCCATGCCCAGCGACATTGAACGCGGCCTGGCGGCGGGCTTCTTCGGCTACCTCACCAAACCGATCATGGTGCAGGAGTTCATGGGCACGCTCGACAGGGCGCTCAGTTTTGCCAAGGCGCGAACGCCGCTGGACAGCGCGCAACCGGTTCTTGAGGAACTTTTATGAGCATAAGCAACGCCGATATCCTCGCCGCCAGCATCCTGATTGTCGACGACCAGGCCTCGAATGTGGAATTGCTGGAGCAATTGTTGGCCGACGCGGGCCATACCGGCGTCAGTTCCACCATGGACTCGCAGGAGGTCTGCGCCCTGCACCGCAAGAACCGTTACGACCTGATCCTGCTCGATCTGCAAATGCCCGGCATGGACGGCTTTCAGGTGATGCAGGGCTTGAACGAGATTGAAATCGACGGCTACGCCCCGATCCTGGCCATCACCGCCCAGCCGGGGCACAAATTGCGCGCGCTGGCCTCCGGGGCCAAGGATTTCATCTCCAAACCCTATGACCTGGTCGAGGTCAAGACCCGCATCCGCAACATGCTGGAGCTGCGCCTGCTTTACAAGCGGCTCAAGGCGTCCAACCGCGAGCTGGAGTCGCTGGCCCTGCATGACGCATTGACCGGCCTGCCGAACCGCCGCCTTCTCATGGACCGGCTCAAACACGCGATGCTGAGCTCGGCGCGCACCAGCGACCACTGCGCCCTGATGTTCCTCGACCTGGACCGCTTCAAGGAGCTCAATGACACCCTCGGCCACGACGCCGGCGACATCCTGCTTAAACAGGTGGCCGCGCGCCTGCACGACTGCGTGCGCGAGGGCGACAGCGTGGCGCGCCTGGGCGGCGACGAATTCGTCGTGCTGCTGGAGGGCCTGAGCAGCCACACCCACGAAGCAGCCCTGCAGGCCAAGGGGGTCAGCCATAAAATTCTGGATGCCTTCGCTGCCGGCTTCGGACTGGGCGCAAGCGCTTGGGCCAGCAGCGCCAGCGTGGGCGTGGCGGTGTTCAAGGGCGACCATGACCCGATTGAAAAACTGCTCAAAAAAGCCGACCTGGCTATGTACGCGGCCAAAACCGGCGGCGGCAACACCGCCCGTTTTTTTGAAGCCACAATGTCCGCATGACCAATATCCCTTCCATCCCTGATGCCCCGCCTACGAACTTCCCCATCGTCGGCATCGGTGCCTCGGCTGGCGGCCTGGCGGCGTTTGAGGCTTTTTTCTCCGGCATTCCCGCCGACATCGACCCCGGCATGGCCTTTGTGCTGGTGCAGCACCTCGCGCCGGACCATGAAAGCATCCTGACCGCCCTGGTGCAGCGCTACACCCGCATGCAGGTGTTCGAGGTGCAGGACGGCATGCCGGTGCGCGTCAACTGCGCCTACATCATTCCGCCGAACCGCGACATGGCGTTCTTGAACGGCGCCTTGCACCTGTTCGAGCCCGGCGCGCCGCGCGGGCGCCGCCTGCCGGTCGATTTCCTGTTCCGCTCGCTGGCGCAGGACCAGCATGAGCGGGCCATCGGCATCGTGCTGTCGGGCACCGGCAGCGACGGCACCCTGGGCGTGCGCGCCATCAAGGGCGAAGGCGGCATGACGATGGCGCAAAACCCAGGCTCCACTGAATTTGACGGCATGCCGCGCAGCGCGCAGGCCACCGGCCTGATTGATTTTGAATTGCCCCCGGCCGAGATGGCGGCTCAGCTCATCGCCTACACAGCCCATGTGTTCGGCAAGGCGAACCGGCCCATGGCGGCGCCACAGCCCAAGACCGAAGGCGCCTTGAAACGGATTTTCATCCTGCTGCGCGCCCAGACCGGGCATGATTTCTCGCAATACAAAGCCAACACCATCAACCGTCGCATCGAGCGGCGCATGGCGGTGCACCAGTTCGACACGATCGACGGCTACGTCAAGTACCTGCAGCAGACGCCGGTCGAGGTGGAGGCCCTGTTCCGCGACCTGCTGATAGGCGTCACCAACTTCTTCCGCGATCCCGAGGCCTTCAAAGTGCTGGAGGAACTGGTCATCCCCAAACTGTTCGAAGGCAAACCGGCCGGCGCCGTGATCCGCGCCTGGCTGCCTGGCTGCTCCACCGGCGAGGAGGCCTATTCCATCGCCATCTTGCTGCAGGAGCGGTTGGAGGCGCTCAAGGCCGGCTTCAAGGTGCAGGTGTTCGCCACCGACATCGACAGCCGGGCCGTTGCCACCGCACGCATCGGACGCTACCCGGCCGGCATCGCACGCGACGTGGCACCCGAGCGGCTGGCGCGGTTTTTCACGGCCGAGCCCGACGGCAGCGCCTACTGCGTGCACAAGAGCATCCGCGACATGCTGATCTTCTCGGTGCATGACGTGATCAAGGACCCGCCGTTCTCCAAGGTCGATCTGGTCAGTTGCCGCAACCTGCTGATCTACATGGACTCTGATTTGCAGAAAAAACTGATCTCGCTGTTCCACTACGCCTTGATGCCCGGCGGGCGGCTGTATCTGGGCACCTCGGAGACAGTGGGCGAGTTTGCCAACCTGTTCGCCGTGGTGGACCGCAAAGCCAAGCTGTACCAGCGCAAAGAGGATTACCAGGACGCCAAACGGGCCGCGCTGTACCGTTTCCTCTCCCACAGCGGGCCCTTGCCGGCACGCGATTTTGCGCAGTCGCCAAGCGCCGCCAAGGCCCCTAGCGCGGTCAAGCTGTCGCTGCGCGAATTGACGGAGCAGGCGCTGCTGCAACAAGTCGCCCCGGTAGCGGCCCTGGTCAACGGCCAGGGCGACATCCTCTACCTGCACGGGCGCACCGGCATGTTTCTGGAACCCGCCCAGGGCGACGCGGGCATCAACAACATCGTCAAGATGGCGCGTGATGGGCTCAAGCGCGAGCTCACTGCGGCCTTGAACAAGGTTGCCCGGTCCAAGGAGCAATTGCGCGTTCCAGGCCTGCGCGTCAAGACCAATGGTCACCACAGCCTGGTCAACCTCTGCGTATGCCCGGTGTCGCCCAGCCCGGCGGCTTCGCTGGAGTCGGCGCTGTACCTGGTCATTCTGGAAGAGGCGCAGCCGGCCGCCGGGCAGGCCGGCGCCCCGTCCGCCACCCAAAACGAGGCGCCCCAGGCCGCCAGCGCGCAAATTGCCGAACTCACTGAGGAGCTGCGCGCAAAGGAAGAATATCTGCACGCCGCCTATGAAGAGATGGAGACCTCGAACGAAGAGCTCAAATCCTCCAACGAAGAAATGCAGTCGGTCAACGAAGAGCTGCAATCCACCAACGAAGAGATGGAAACCTCCAAAGAGGAATTGCAGTCCATCAACGAGGAGCTGGCCACGGTCAACACCGAGCTGCAAACCAAGGTGGCCGATCTGTCGCGTGCCAACAACGACATGAACAACCTGCTGGCCGGCACCGGCATCGGCACGGTGTTTGTAGACCTGCAGTTGCGCATCCTGCGTTTCACGCCCGCCGTGACGCAGATCATCAACCTGATTTTGAGCGACATCGGCCGCCCGGTGAGCCACATCGTCTCCAACCTGGTCGGTTACACCAGCCTGGTCGAGGACGCGCAGGGCGTGCTCAAAACCCTGATCCCCAAAGTGGCCGATGTGCAGACGGCCGAGGGCAAGTTTTTCAACCTGCGCATCCAGCCCTACCGCACGCTGGACAACGTGATCGAAGGCGCGGTGATCACCTTTGCGGAAATCACCGAGATGGTGCGCACGCGGGAGGCGCTGCGCGAGGCCAACGAGATGCTGCGCCTGGCCGTGGTGGTGCGCGACGCGTTCGACGCCATCACCGTGCAGGACCTGGACGGCCACATCATCGCCTGGAACCCCGCCGCCCGGCGCATGTACGGCTGGACCGAAGCCGAGGCCCTGCGCATGAATGTGCTCGACCGCATCCCCAAACCATTGCGTGAGGAAGCCCTGGCGCGCCTGCGCCAATTGGCCCTGGGGCAGCACCTGGCGCCCTACCAGACCGAGCGCCTGGCCAAAGACGGCACGGTGGTCGCGGTCTCATTGACATCCACTGCCCTGGTCAATGAATCGGGCCGGATTTATGGCGTCGCCACCACTGAACGATCAGGAGACAAACTTGCCGACACCTGACGACAAACAAGAATCCCTGCGCGACCGGGCCGAAGCCATCACGCGCGGCAAAGACGCCGTGTTGTCGATGCAAGGCGAAGCCTTGACGATCGACGCCTTGCGCAAAACCCTGCATGAGCTGCAGGTGCATCAAATTGAACTGGAGATGCAGAACGACGAATTGCGCCGCACGCAAGAGGCGCTGGACGCCGAGCGCGCGCGTTATTTCGACCTGTACGACCTGGCCCCGGTGGGTTACTGCACCTTGAACGACGCCGGGCTGATTGTGCAATCCAACCTCAAGGCCTCGCAGCTGTTGGGGCAGCCCCGCGCCGCCCTGGCCAACAAGCCCATCAGCCGCTTCATTGCCAAAACCAGCCAGGACGCCTGGTACCTGCTGCGCCGCCAACTGCTGGAGACGCAGGAGTCAAAACAGGCTGATCTGCAATTGGTCAACAGCGCCGGCGCCAGCTTCTGGGCGCGGATCGCGGCTGCGGTAGAAACCGGCGCGGACGCGGACCCAGGCGCACCCGCTGGCGCGCCTGGCACGGCGCGGCTTCGCGTCATCATCAATGACATCTCGGAGCGCAAACAGGCGGAGGAAGCCCTGTACGAATCCGAGGAGCGGTACCGCTCCCTGTTCAATTCGATGGACGAAGGTTATTGCGTCATCGAAATGATATTTGACGAGCGCAACAAGCCAAGCGATTTCCGCTACCTTGAAGTCAACCCCAGCTTCACCAAACAGTCCGGCCTGGACAACGTGGTTGGCCGGCGCGTCAGCGAACTCGTGCCTGCACTCGAAGAACTCTGGCTACAGGTGTACGGCAAAGTCGCGCTGGATGGCCAGCCGGCCCGTTTCACCAACGAAGTGAAGAGCCTGGACAGCTGGTTTGACATTTTCGCGTTCCGCGTCGGCGGCCCCCAGGCGCATCGCATCGCGATCATGTTCACCAATGTGACAGACCGCGTGCGCGCCGAAACCGACCGCCAATTCCTGGACAAAGTCCTGCTGGACAAAAACGCCGAGCTGAAAACCGCCATTGAGATGGCCCAAACGGCCAACCTGGCGAAGTCGGACTTTCTCTCCAGTATGAGCCATGAGTTGCGCACGCCGCTCACCGCCATCCTGGGTTTCGCCCAGCTGATCGAGGCCGGCGCGCCCGCGCCCACGGCCACGCAAAAACGCAGCCTGGAGCAAATTCTCAAGGCCGGCTGGTACCTGCTGGAACTGATCAACGAAATCCTCGACCTGGCCGTCATCGAGTCAGGCAAACTGAGCCTGTCGATGCGCGGCGTGTCGGTCGCCAGCCTGCTGCTGGAGTGCGAGGCCATGGTCGAAGGCCAGGCCAGGGCGCGCGGCGTCAGCATGCATTTCGACAAAATCGACGCAGCGTATTTTGTCAACGCCGACCGCGTCCGGCTCAAGCAGGCCCTGATCAATGTCCTGTCCAACGCCATCAAATACAACAAACTCGGCGGCACGGTGCGCATCGCCTGCCACGCCATCAGCCCGCAGCGCATGCGCATCAGCGTGCAGGACAGCGGCGACGGCCTGAGCGCGGACAAGGTCAACCAGCTATTCCAGCCCTTCAACCGCCTGGGGCAAGAAACCCAGGCCGAGCCAGGCACGGGGATCGGCCTGGTGTTGACAAAGAACCTGGTCGAATTGATGGGTGGCGCGATGGGGGTAAAGAGCACGGTCGGCAAAGGCAGCGTATTCTGGATCGAGTTGAACCAATTTGATCCGGCGGAACTCCAAACAGGCGCCAACGCCAACGCCAACGCCAACGCCAACGCCAACGCCAACGCCAATGGCGATTCGGACACGGAGGGCGACCCGGCGGCTTCGCGCCTGCACACTTTGCTCTATGTTGAAGACAATCCGGCCAACCTGCTGCTGGTGCAAGAGCTGATCGCCCGCCGCCCAGAAATCCGCCTGCTCAGCGCGCGCGACGGCATCACCGGCGTGGGCATGGCGCGCGCGGCCAAGCCCGATGTCATCTTGATGGACACCCACCTGCCGGGCATCAGCGGACTGGACGCCTTGCGCATCCTGCTGCACGACCCGCAGACCACCCACATTCCGGTGGTGGCGCTCAGCGCCAGCGCCATGCCGCGTGACATCGAAAGCGGCATGGCCGCCGGTTACTTCAAGTATCTGACCAAGCCGATCCGCTTCGACGAACTGATGGACACGCTGGATCTGGCCTTCCAGCACGTGCGCAAAGCGCCATGACGAACTTCCCCGTGGTCTGTGTGGGCGGCTCCGCTGGCGGGCTGGACGCCTACATCCGCCTGCTGAAAAACCTGCCCAACGACATGGGCGTGGCCATCGTCATCGTGAACCACATCACGATCATGCCGACCCAGTTGCACCAGGTGTTGCCGCGCTTCACCACCATGCCGGTGGATCTGATTGTGGACGACCTGCAGATCGTGCCGGACCGCGTCTTCATCATCCCGGCCAACCGGGATTTGCATGTGGATGCGCAGGGGCAGTTCCAGCTCAAGCCGATATCCAAACCCAGGGGCTGGCCAGATGTGATCACGGTTTTTTTGCGCTCGCTCACCGACTGCTGGAACGGCAAGCTGATCGCCGTGATCGTCTCCGGCTACGACGGCGACGGCGCGGCCGCCCTGTGCGGCATCCGCGAGGCGGGCGGCGTCACCATCGCGCAAAAACAGAGCACGGCGGGCCAGCCTGACATGCCCCAGAGCGCCATCGACAGCGGCTGCATCGACTTCGTGCTGTCGCCTGAAGACATCGCCAAAGAAATCATACGAATCGCCCGCGGCGAATCCGCCAAGCGCACAACCTGAAAGAAATATATGCCTGACGCAAACGACATTCTGGGCGCACGCATTCTGATCGTCGATGACCAGGAATCCAACGTGCAATTGCTCGAACAACTGCTGCAGGAGGACGGCTACACCAATGTGAGCGCCTGCATGCAGCCCAAGCTGGTACGCGAGATGCATCAAAAAAACGCCTATGACCTGATCCTGCTGGACCTGAACATGCCCGGCATGGACGGTTTTGAGGTGATGAAGGCGCTGGGCACCAACCAGGCCGACCAATACCTGCCGGTCATCGTGCTCACGGCCGACCCGGGCTTCAAGCTGCGCGCCTTGCAGGCCGGGGCCAAAGATTTCATCAGCAAGCCATTTGACCTGGTCGAGGTCAAAACCCGCATCCACAACATGCTGGAGGTGCGCTTGCTCTACAAGCAGCTGGAAGGCCATAGCCAGGATCTGGAGCGCCAGGTGCTGGCGCGCACCGCCGAGCTGGCCTTGAGCGAGGAGCGTTTTCGCCGCCTGACCGAGCTGGCATCCGACTGGTACTGGGAGCAAAACGAGAGCGGCGACTTGACCCGCGTGTCCGGCCCGGTGCAGGAGATGCTGGGCCTGCGCGTCACCGAGTTTCTGGGCGCCGAAGCCAAGGGCGGGATGAACGGCTGGGATGAAGCCCAGCGCAAGGTGCTGCGCAGCAAGATCAGCGCGCGCCAGCCGTTTCTGGACTTCGCCTTCAGCCGCACCAATGCCGACGGCACGGTGCAGAATTTCCGCGTCAGCGGCGAGCCGATGTTTGACAGCTCATCACGTTACACCGGGTACCGGGGGATCGGGTCCGAAGTGCGGGACTAGGCCGGTTTTCCAAAAAATGTGGCAATTCCCCTCGCGGGACATGAATAGTTAGCTACTAATATAGTAGCATCACAAACCCCGCGACGCAGCCGGCAGCAAGCGGTCATATTCCTTCTTCACCACGGCATAACACTCGCAGGTGCGCTTCTCCAGCCCGGCACGGTCCAACACCGAGATGTGGCCGCGCGCGTATTTGATCAAGCCGGCGTGTTGCAGCTTGAGCGCGCTTTCGGTGACGCCTTCGCGGCGCACGCCGAGCATGTTGGCGATCAGTTCCTGCGTCATCACCAGTTCATTGCCCTGCAGGCGGTCCAGGCTCAGCAGCAGCCAGCGGCATAGCTGCTGGTCCAGCGTGTGGTGGCGGTTGCAGACAGCCGTCTGCGACATCTGGGTGATCAGCGCCTGGGTGTAGCGCAGCAGCAGGTGCAGCACGGGGCCGGCGCGGTTGAACTCGTCCTTCATCACCTGCGCTTCCAGCCGGTAGCCCCGGCCCGCGCTTTGCACCACGGCGCGGCTGGGGGTGGATTCGCCGCCCATGAAGAGCGAGATGCCGACGATGCCCTCGTTGCCGACCACGGCGATCTCGGCCGATGCGCCGTTTTCCATCACGTACAGCAGGGAGACGATGGCGGTGGCGGGAAAATAAACGTGCTCCAGCGTCACGCCCGGCTCGTACAAGACCTGGCCCAAAGGCATGTCAACAGCTTCGAGCAGGGGCAGCCAGCGCCGCTGTTCTGACTCCGGCAACGCGGCGAGCAGTTGGTTCATGGTCGGGTCGGCGGTTGAAGCTTTCACAGGTCTCCTGGATGGGGCCATTGCGGCGGGCAATTCCGGCAATTTGACCGGCAGCGCACCAGCGTCTGCTGTGATTGTAGGCAGGAATGCGCGGACCGCTCTGTGCGCTAACGCACAGTCGTCTGACGCGCCTGGCGTTGAAATGCAGTCTTCGCGCTGGTCCGGGACTGACTTTCACGACAAATTTTCACGTTATTGCCGTTATGGAACGTTATGGAATATAAGGATTATTACCAGGCCATGGGGGTCGGGCGCGGCGCAAGCCAGGACGAGATCCAGCGCGCGCACCGCAAACTGGCGCGCAAGTACCACCCGGACGTCAGCAAGGAGCCCAATGCCGAGGCGCGCTTCAAGGAAGTCGGCGAAGCCTACAAGGTGCTCAAAGATCCGGAAAAACGCGCGGCGTACGACCAGTTGGGCGCCGACCTGAAAGCCGGCCAGCAATTCCAGACGCCACCGGATTGGCAGCGCGGGTTTGAGACCTCGGGCTCGGGCTTCAGCGAACAGGAGTCGCAGGAGGCCAGCGACTTTTTCCAGTCCCTGTTCGGGCATGGCGCGCGGGCGGGCAGTGGCGCCCGACCGCGGCGCGCCGGCGCGGCTGCGGCCAACGGCCACGAAGGTTTCAACTTCCCTGGCGAAGACCGCCACGCCACGATCCAGATCGACCTGGAGGACGCCTACCAGGGCGCGACCCGCAAGCTCACCCTGCGCATCCCCGAGTTCGACGTGCAGGGCCAGGTCAAGCTGCGCGAACACCTGATTGAATTTGCCGTGCCGACCGGCGTCAAGGCCGGGCAGCGCATCCGGCTTGCGGGACAAGGCGCGCCCGGCACGGGCCAGGGCGCACCGGGCGACTTGTATCTGGAAGTGGCCTTCAACCCGCACCCGCGCTACCGCGTCGAGGAGCGTGACGTTTACCTCGATCTGCCGGTGGCTCCGTGGGAGGCCGCCCTGGGCGCCGAAATTGAGGCGCCCACACCCATCGGCTTGGTAGAGCTCAAAATTCCCCCGGGCTCGGGCGCCGGACGCAAATTGCGGCTCAAGGGGCGTGGCATCCCAGGTGCCAAATCCGGCGCGCCCGCCGGCGATTTTTATTTCGTGTTGCAAATCGCGCTGCCGCCGGCCAGCAGCGAAAACCAGCAGGTGGCCTGGCGCGATCTGGCCGCGCAGCACCCGTCGTTCAAGCCACGCGCGGCACTGGGAGACACGCCATGAGCAACGCGCCGGGCCGCCCCCAAACAAGCTCGCACCGCAGTGCGCAGCACGAAGGTACTCCAATGACCAACGACGGCACTCAAATGACACTGGTTGAAATCAGCCTGGCCTGGGGCCTGGCGCCCGAGCGTGTCACGGAGATGGTGATGGAGGGCGTGCTCGACCCTGCAGGCGCGGGCCGCGAGGACTGGCGCTTCAATGCCCTGCACCTGCGCCACGCGGGCATCGCGCTGCGCCTGCAACGCGATCTGGGCCTGAACTTGCCCGGCGTGGCCCTGGTGCTGCAACTGCTGGATGAATTGCAATTTTTGCGCCAGCAGCGCCCGCCCGGCGCTTGAGCGGGCTCCGGTTGCATCTTGCAACATTTTCCCAAGCAGAGCGGCACGTCGTCCGACAGACAAACCGGCGCAGCGCTTTTAGCATGGGATCAGCCATTTTGAAAATCCGTTCAAAACCCCTTTAAAACAACATCAACCACGCTGGCTTCAACCAGTCCGCGCGGGAGGAATCCACCATGAAATCCAGCAGCATCTCCTCTTCGCCGTGGACCACGGCCTCTTTTGGCGGCGCGCCCGACACCACGCCGCTGGAGCTGTCGGCGCTGGGCGAGCACCTGGGCCACTGCCGCGATCGGCACGGCCGCTGGTTCGCCGCACGTTGCGCACTGGAGGGCATGAACGGCTTCGTCTCATCCCGCTTCGTCACGACCCTGGTCGTGGCCGTGGTGCTGATCGCCGCCAGCGCCGTGATCCTGTAGCCATGCCGGCATCCGCCTTGCAGCGCCTGGTGCCGGACGCGCCGCAGGTGCTGTGCGACATGCTGGACGGCGCACGCGGCGTGGTCCAGCCGCCGATCCGCTCCGAGATTTTTGGCCTGCAGCGTTTTGCCCAGCATGGGCGCAGCCTGGGCGCGACCCACCGGGCGGCGTCGGCGCGCGCCAGCGCCTCACGCTTTTTCCCCCGGCTGCGCGACAACATCCAGATGCTGCGCGACGCCCACAACTACATCGGCCTGCAGGCGCGCACCGGTTATGACATCAGCCCCGCCGCCGAGTGGCTGCTGGACAATTTTCACCTGATCGAGGCACAGCTCAAGGCCATCAACGAGGGGCTGCCGCGCAGCTATTTCCGCAGCCTGCCGATGTTGCAGGACGAGCCGCTGGCGGGCCTGCCCCGCGTGTACGGCATCGCCTGGGCCTTTGTGGCCCACACCGACAGCGCTTTCGACGAAACCCTGGTGTCGCAGTTCCTCAATGCCTACCAGGAGACGCGCGAACTCAACCTGAGCGAGATCTGGGCCTTGCCCACCACTTTGCGTGTGGTGCTGATCGAGAATCTGCGCCGGCTGGCCGAACGCGTGGCGACCAACAAGGCCGCGCGCGAGGTGGCCAATCTGGTGTGCGACAAGATCGAGCGCCACAGCCTGCCCGCACTCGACGAGCTGCTGGCCCTGCTCAAGCTGCGCGGCGTGGGCCGCGTGTTTCTGGCCCAGATGGCGCAGCGCCTGCGCGAGCGTCCCAAATCCGGCCCCGGCCCCGGCGGCGACAAGGCGCGTTACCACGAATGGCTGCAAGCCGCCTTGCCCGACCCGGCGGCGGCCCAAATCCAGCAGCCGCTGGACCAGGCGGCGGACAACCTGAGCGTGAGCAACGCCGTCAAGTCCCTGCGCGCCATCGGCGACGCGGACTGGATCGACATCGTGGCGCTCACCAGCAAACTGATGCAGTTGATGCTGAGATCGCCCGTGTTCGAGGCCGAGGACAGCGCCACCCGCGGCCAAACCCTGAACGCGATTGAACGTCTGGCGCGCCGCGCAGGCCGGGGCGAGGCCGAAGTGGCGCAGTCATTGCTGGGCTTGATGCGCGCCGACGCACCACAAGCAAACCAGCCGGACGCCGCACAGACCGTGGCCGACCACTGGCTGCGGGGCGCCGGGCGCGCCGCTTTGTGGCGCGAGCTGGGTCTGCGCCACACTGCTTTGCTGCCCTGGCTTGACGCCTTGCGCGGCGCGGCCTTGCCGGCCTATTTGACCGCCCTGCTGCTGGGCACGGCGGGCTTGATGGCCTGGATCCTGCTGCACCACAGCGACGGGCTGATGGATGCCAGCGCGCCCTGGTGGCTGACCCTGCTGGGGGCGGCCCTGATGGTGTTTCCGGCGTCGGAGACGGTGGTGGCGGTGGTCAACCGGCTGATCAGCGAGTCGGTCCGCCCCGTGCATCTGCCGCGCCTGGCCTTTGCCGACGGCGTGCCGGCCGCGCATCGGGTGCTGGTGGTGATTCCCAGCATGCTGACCAGCGTCGCCGGAGCGCGCGAACTGGCGCATCGCCTGCAACTGCACTACCTGGCCAACCCGGAGCGCCAGGCCCAATTCGCCTTGCTGACCGACTGGGCGGACGCCAGCCAGGAACAGCTGCCGTCCGACGCGGGCTTGCTGGGCGCCGCCACGCAGCAAATCAACGCGCTCAACGCGCTGTACCCGCGCGGGCCCAATCCGCCAGGTCCGCCAGATCCGCCAGGCGCCCCGGAACCAGCGGGGCAAGGCGGGGCGGCGCCGCGCTTCATCCTGTTGCACCGCGCGCGGCGCTTCAGCCAGACCGAACAGCGCTGGATCGGCTGGGAGCGCAAGCGCGGCAAGCTCGAACTGCTGGTCGCCGCGCTGGCCGATGGCAAGACCAGCGCGTTTCTGGACTTGGGCGAGGCTTCGCGCATCGAAGCCGGCACACCTTACATCGTGACGCTGGACAGCGACACCCAATTGCCGCCCGGCACCTTGCGCGAGCTCGTCGGCGTGGCGGCGCACCCCTGCAACCAGCCCCGGCTGGACGCCGGCCGGTGCCGCGTCGTCGATGGTTACGGCATCCTGCAGCCAAGGGTGGTGACGCCATTGCCGGCGGTCAAGGACTTCACTCTGTTCCACTGGCTGTTCGCCGGGCAGTGCGGCATAGACCCCTACAGCGCTGCGACTTCGGAGGTTTACCAGGATGTTTTCGCCGAAGGCTCGTTCACCGGCAAGGGCCTGCTGAATGTGGGTGCAGTGCATGCCGTCCTGTCGGGGCGCATGCCGGAAGGCCAGGTGCTGAGCCACGATTTGCTCGAAGGCTCGGTGGCGCGCTGCGCTGCAGTGACCAACATCAACCTCATCGAAGACGCGCCTTTCCATGCGGATGCGGCGGCGTCGCGCATGCACCGCTGGACGCGCGGCGACTGGCAACTGCTGCCGGTCCTGCTCACCCCCCGGCGCTTCAAGCTTGGCATGATCAACCGCTGGAAGATGTTCGACAACCTGCGCCGCACCCTGGTGCCGCCGATGTCCCTGGCCCTGTTGCTGCTGGCCCTGGGCGGCGCCATCATGTCGCCGTGGGCCGCGTTGATCCTGGTGCTGGCGGCGTTTTCCGCCGGGCCGCTGATGGGCGCGGTGGCCGGGTTTTCGCCCAGCCGCGACGACCTGGCCATCAGCCATTTCTACCGCAAGGCCGGCGCCGACCTGGCGCGCGCACTGTGGGGCGGCTTGTGGTTTTTGGCGCAATTGCCGCAGCAGTCCCTGCTGGCGCTGGACGCCGTGCTGCGTTCGCTCTACCGCATGGCCGTCAGCCACCGGCATTTGCTGCAATGGACGACGGCCGCCACCGCCCAAGCCCAGGCCCTGGCCGGCTTGGCCGCGCTGGCACGACAGCACTGGAACCAGCCGGTGATCGCCTTGGCGTTGCTGGCGGGTCTGGCCGCAGCGCGCCTGGCTGGCGGCACACCGTCTCCGTGGCTGGCAGCGGGCCTGTGTTTGACCTGGGGCGCATCGCCGCTGTGGATCTGGTTGGTCAGCCGCACACGCCCGGCCCCGGCTGAGGCCAGCCTGCCGGTTGACGACCAAGTCTACCTGGAGGCACTGGCGCGCGACACTTGGGGGCTCTTTGTGCGCTCCGTCGGGCCACAGGACAACCATCTGCCGCCCGACAATTTGCAGATCACGCCGCATGACATGGTGGCCCACCGCACCTCCCCCACCAACATTGGCCTGTACCTGCTGAGCGTCGCCTGCGCCAGGGCGTTCGGCTGGATCGGCACGCAGGAGTTGATCACCCGCCTGGAGGCCACGCTGGCGACCCTGGCCAGGCTGCAACGCCATCGCGGCCACTTTCTGAACTGGTATGACACCCAGACGCTGGCGCCGCTCTTGCCGATGTATGTGTCCACGGTGGACAGCGGCAATTTGAGCGGGCATTTGCTGGCCTTGGCCCAGGCCTGCATCGAATTGGCGGGAGTCCCTGGCGCCGGCCCAGCGCACGACGCGATGGCGGCCGAGACCAACGCCCGCCTGCTGGCACTCGCAGCAACGCTGGAGCAACTGGCCTGGGCGCCCGAGTTTGATTTTCTCTACCACCGCAAACGCCACCTGTTCCACATCGGCTTCAGGCTGGCCGAGCAACAGCTCGATTCCTCTTTTTATGACCTGCTTGCGTCGGAGTCGCGCCTGACCAGCCTGCTGGCCATCGCCAAGGGCGAGGTGCCAGTGCGCCACTGGGCCTCGCTGGGGCGGCCGTTTTACGCGGTGGGCGCCGACGCGGGCCTGCGTTCATGGTCGGGCTCGATGTTTGAGTACCTGATGCCCACCTTGATCCTCAACGAGCCGCACGGCAGCGTGTTGCATGGGGCCTGCCATGGCGCTGTGGCAGAGCAGGTGGCGTTTGCCCAGGCGCGGTCAGTGCCCTGGGGCATTTCGGAGTCGGCCTATGCGGCCAGCGACTTCACCCTGGCCTACCAGTACGCACCGCAGGGCGTGCCGCGGCTGGCGCTGCGGCGCACGCCGCCGGACGAACTGGTGGTCGCGCCCTACGCCACGGCGCTGGCGGCACAGATCGTGCCGCACACGGCCTGCGCCAACTTCGCCGCGCTGCAGGCGCTGTCCGCGCGCGGCCAGTACGGCTTCATCGAGGCGCTGGACTATTCACCGGCGCGCCAGAACGAGAAAGAGGCATTCACCCCGGTCAACACTTTCATGGCGCACCACCAGGGCATGACGGTTGTGGCGCTGGCCAATGTGCTGCTGGACGGCGTGGCGCAGCGCTGGGGCATGGCCAACGCCCACATTGAGGCGGTCGCGTCCCTGTTGCACGAGCGCGCGCCGCGCGAGTTGTCGATCCTGCACGCCCCGCCCAGCTACCCACCGCCCCAGGCCCTGCAACGGCGCGGCCCCGGCCTGCTGCGCGAGGTGTTGCCCGGCTCGGGCGCGCTGGAGCCTACGCATGTGCTGTCAAACGGCCGTTATAGCGTGACTTTGCGCGCCAATGGCGCCGGGTCGAGCCGCTGGGGCCAGACCGGTGTCACGCGCTGGCGCGACGATGCGCTGCGCGATGCTTATGGCAGCTTTTTTTACCTGCGCTCCAACGTGCAAAAGCAGGCGGTGTCGATCACCCAGCGCCCGGCGCCGGACCCGGCCGCCCAGTACTGTAGCAGTTTCCACGCCGACCGGGTCTGCTTCACTGCGGACTGGCCGAAACTGCATGCCCACACCACGGTCTGGGTCAGTCCGGAAGACGACATCGAATTCCGGCTGATAGAACTGCGCAACCTGGGCAAACACCCGATCGAGATCGAGTTGCTGTCGGCGTTCGAACTGAGCTTGTCCGAAGCGCGCGCAGACGAGGCGCATCCCGCATTCACCAACCTGTTTGTGCGCGCGCGGTGGCAGGCCTCGCAGCAGGCGCTGCTGTTTGAGCGCAAGGCGCGCCTGCCAACCGACAGGACGCTGCACGCGGCGCACTTTTTGACCAATGTCCAGGCCCAGGTGGTCGGCGTGCAGGCGCAGACCGACCGCCAGCGCTGGCTCGGGCGCAACCGCACGGCCGCCCTGCCCCTGGCCTCGTTTGACCCGCAGCCGTCCCATCCGTCGGCGCATGGCGGCGCGCCAGGCGCGGATTTGGTCACCGGGCTTGACCCGGTGTGCGCATTGGCCATCCGCCTGCGCATCGCGCCCAATGACAAGGCTTTGCTCACCTTCGCCACGGCGGTGTCGGACGACGGCGCGACCCTGCATGCGGTGATCGACAAGTACAAGCAGCCCAGCAACGTGCAGCGCGCCTCATTCATGTCCGCCACCTTGACTGGCATCCGCCTGCATGCCTTGCGCATCAGCGCCGAGAACTTCGTGGCGATCCAGACGCTCACGACAGCGCTGGCGCTCAACCTGACCCACCCCCAGGCCCGCATTGCAAGCCATGCAGACGACCAGGACGGCGTGTGTGACCGGCGCCTGCTGTGGCGTTTTGGCATTTCAGGCGACCGGCCGATTTTGCTGGTGTCGGCGGGTGTGGCGCAGGGCGTGGGCTTGCTGCGCTCGCTGGCGCAGGGCCTGCGGCTCTGGTCCTGGGGCGGCGTCGCCTGCGACCTGGTGGTGCTGAATTCCGAACCCCTGTCGTACAACATGGATTTGCAACGCGAAATCGCTGCGTTGCGCGACCGCCATCTGGCCGAGAGCACGGCCGAATCGGGCCACGTCAATCCGGTTTGCACCGCCTTCCATGCGCTGCGCCTGGATGAGATCTCCAGCGGCGAGTTGTCCACTTTGAAAACGCTGGCGCGCGCGCACCTCTATTCCGACGGCCGGCCCCTGGCGCACCACGTGCAGGACTGGAGCGCCTTGCACGAACAGGCCTATGAGCGGCGCCACGCGGTCTCGACCACGGCCGTCTCGGTGACAGCCCTGGCCGGCACGCCGGCCGCGCCGGCGGGCGTGTTTGACGGCGGGTCGGGCGAGTTCATTTTTGATGTGGGCGCGAACCTGCGGCCCGCGCGGCCCTGGATCAATGTGCTGGCCAACCCGGCTTTCGGCGCGCAAATTTCAGAGTCCGGCGCGGGGTACACCTGGGCCTTGAACAGCCGCCTGAACCAGCTCACGGCCTGGTCGAACGACCCGGTGGCCGACCCGCCGTCGGAATGGTTTCTGCTGCAGGACTGCGACACCCTGGACGTGTGGAGCGTGGCGCCTGGCGCCTGGGGCGCAGAGGGCGCCACGTACTCGGTCAGCCATGGCCAGGGCGGCACCAGCATCAGCCACCGGCGCGGGCGCGTCGCCGTGACGGCCACCTGGTGTGTGGACCCTGAAACGTCCGTGAAGCAAATCCACCTGGCGGTGATCAACCGGGGGCCGCGAAAAATCCGCCTGCGCCTGATTGGCGTGCTGGAGTGGGTCATGGGCACCAACCGGGTAGAGCGCCGGACGCTTGAGACCGCGCTGCACCGCCAACGCCTGTCCGGCCAAAAGCTGACCGCTTTGTTGTGCACCCAAACCGAGCGTTCGGGCGGTTTTGGCGGCGGCACGGCGTTTTTCGCGCTGGCCGGCCCCGCCGACCAGGAAGAGGACTGGACTTGCGACCGGCGCGAATGCTTCGACGCGCGCGGCGTGTTGGTGGTGCCCGACCATTTTGGGCAACAGCAGGGGCTCGGCCTGGATCCTTGCGCCGCCTTGGCCACCCGGGTGACGGTGGGCGCAGGCGAGTCGTTGGAACGCGTGTTTCTGCTCGGCTTTGGCGAGAACGCAGACGCCGCCAGGGCCTTGGCCGCCTCGGCCGGCGCCACGGCGCCACGCCAGCGGATGGCGCAGGCGCGCGGCAAATGGGACGCGCTGCTGGGCGCGACCACGGTCAAGACGCCGGACCCGCTGTTTGACGTCATGGTGAACCGCTGGCTGCTTTACCAGAACGTGGCCTGCCGCCTGTGGGCCAAGGCAGGCTTCTACCAGGCCGGCGGCGCGACCGGTTTTCGCGACCAGTTGCAGGATGCGATGGCGCTGGCCTGGGCCGCGCCGCAGATGTTGCGCCAGCAGATCGTGCTGTGCGCGTCGCGCCAGTTTGTCCAGGGCGATGTGCAGCACTGGTGGCACGGGCCCACCGGCGCCGGGGTGCGCACGCATTTCAGCGACGACCTGCTTTGGCTGCCGTTTGCCGCAGCCCATTACCTGCGCGCCACCGGCGACGCTGGTTTGCTGGATGAGGCGGCGGCCTTCATCGAAGGCGCCGCCATCCCGCCCGGCGCGGAAGACGCCTATTACGTGCCCGATGTCAGCGCCGAGCGCGCAACGGTGTATGAACATGCGGCGCGCGCCATCGACCACAGCCTGAAAGTCGGCGCGCACGGCCTGCCGTTGATGGGCAGCGGCGACTGGAACGATGGCATGAACCGCGTCGGCATCGAAGGGCGCGGCGAGTCGGTCTGGCTGGGCTGGTTTTTATGCCGCGTGGTGGCGGACTTCGCCCCGCTGGCGCGCGCGCGCGGCGATTTGGCGCGGGTGCAGGCCTGGGAGAGCGCGGCGCTGGGCTGGCAAGCCGCCCTGCTGGGTGCGGCCTGGGATGGGCAATGGTTCAAGCGCGCGTTTTTCGACGATGGCCAGCCGCTCGGCTCCAACACCAACACCGAGGCGCGCATCGACTTGATCGCCCAGGCCTGGGCTGTGCTGTCGGGCGTCGCGCCTGTTGCGTTGCAACGCATGGCCCTGGCGTCGGTGGAGACGCATCTGGTTGACCACAGCGCCGGCTTGATCAAGCTGCTCGACCCGCCGTTGGCGCATGCCCTCCCCAGCGCAGGCTACATCCAGGCCTATCCGCCTGGCGTGCGCGAGAACGGCGGGCAGTATTCGCACGCCGGGGTGTGGGCGCTGATGGCCCAGGCACAATTCGCCAGCGCCGCAAACGAACCGGGCAAAGGCCAGGATATCGCCTATCGCGACTTCACCTGGCTCAGTCCGGCGCATCGCTCGCGCCACCCGGCGCAAAACACCGCCTACGCCCTCGAGCCCTATGTGATGGCCGGCGACGTCTACACCCAGGCGCCTTATGCCGGACGCGGCGGCTGGAGCTGGTACACCGGCGCTGCGGCCTGGATGCACCGCGCGGCAGTCGAATCGATTTTTGGCTTGCGGCTTGACGCGGCCAGCCTGAGCTTCACGCCCTGCCTGCCTTCGCACTGGCCCCAGGCCGAACTGGTCTTGAACCGGGACGGGCGCAGCATGCGCTTCATCCTGATGCGCGCTACCGAGCCGGACGCGCTGGCAGCCGCTGCGCAGTGGGACGCGGCCTTGCTGCGCCCGCAGCAGGCGCTGGCCTGGACAGCCTTGCAGGAGCGCGCCTGCTTTGTCATTCCTTTGCCGCTGGCCGGGCATTGACCAGGGCGGCGCGCGGCGCTGTCCTACAAGGCCAAGCGCCAGAGGCTGATAGCGGCCCCTGGCTGCCCCTTCTAAAGTTGCCCCATCCGCCGCAAGCGCCATCGCAAGCGGCCTTCGCGCACAACCAAGGATCCCGCCATGACCGTCAAAAGCGATACGACCAATGTCAAACAATTGCCCGTTCCGGACCACCCGCGCATGGTGCTCGATGAGGCTGCGCTGGACGCGGCCCGGCGCAGCATCGACCAGGGCGCCGTGACCCCAAGCTACGGCCCATGGCGCAAGGACATCATCAAGCTGCTCAATGATTCACTGGCCACGGAGTTGGTGTGTGTGCTGCGCTACAAGCGCCACCACTTCACTGCCAGCGGCCTGTCGTCGCCCAAGATCGCTGAAGAATTTCTGGTGCACGCCAACGAGGAAGCGGGCCATGGCGACCGGCTGGCCCAGCGCATCGTGCAGTTGGGCGGAGAGCCAGACTTTTCCCCCGATTCACTGAGCGGGCGCAGCCACGCCGCTTATGACGACGCCACCGACCTGAAGGCGATGATCCGGGCCAACCTGGTCGCCGAACGCGTGGCGATTGAAGCCTACAGCCAGATCATCGCCCTGATCGGCGACAAGGATTCAACCACGCGGCGCCTGCTGGAAGACATCCTCAGCGACGAGCAGGAGCATGCCGAAGAACTCAAGGACTGGCTGGCTGAATAGACAGCCGATATTTTTCCGCCCACGGGTGGTGGGGCCGTCACCACCCTGAGATATCAATCACACATCACTTTTAACTGGAGATCAACCATGAACATCCGCACCACCCTCGCCGCCATAATCGCCGCCGCCGCCCTGCTCACTGCCACCGGTTGCGCTGTCAGCCGTGGCCAGGAAACCGTTGGCGCCTACATTGACGACACCGGCATCACCACCCTCGTCAAATCCCGCTTCATTGAAAACAAACAGGTGGACGCCGCCAGCATCAAGGTTGAAACCCTCAATGGCACCGTGATGCTGTCGGGCTTCGCCAAAAACTACACCGAGAAAGCCACGGCCGGCGACATCGCGCGCGGCGTCAACGGCGTGAAGATGGTCAAGAACGAAATCGCGGTTCGTCCTTGAGTTTTTGACGCCAAACCCATTTCAATTTTTTTATTTATCAAGCGAAGGAGTTTCATATGAACTGGAATCGAATTGAAGGCAACTGGAAACAGGTGACCGGCAAAGCCAAAGAACAGTGGGGCAAGCTGACCGACGACGACTTTGACATCGTCGCCGGGCGGCGCGACCAGCTGGCCGGCAAAATCCAGGAGCGTTATGGCGTGGCCAAGGATGACGCTGAAAAACAAGTCACCGAATGGAGCCGCAAGGCGACGGACTCCTGGTTCACCAAGGACAAGGACAGCCTTTGAACGGCAGCCCAGATCGGCGCAGCATGCGCCGTCTCCCACGCGGCGCATGCCGCGTTTTTTTTGCCAAAATGCTATATTTTTAGAAGCATACTATCTATATTTCACAAGGGAAATATGCCGTTTTTCCTGTTTGTTCGCAACCGAACAGACGAATCGGTCGCAGGCAGGCAAGCTGATGAACCATACTTTACGGAATGCGGCCATGAACGCAAAAACCAGACAGGGCAAACCCATCACGCCGGCCGAAAAAGCGGCGGCCATCGGCAAGCGGGCCGGGGCGCCCGATCCGGCGGGTGCCGGTGTTTCGATCGCCCGCAAGGACTACAAAGCCCAGATGCGCCTGCTCCAGATCGAGTTGGTGAAATTGCAGCGCCACATCATCGCCTGCGGGGAAAAGATCCTCGTTTTGTTTGAAGGGCGCGACGCGGCCGGCAAGGACGGCAGCATCAAGCGCATCGTCAAGTACCTGAGCCCGCGTGAAACGCGGGTGGTGGCGCTTGGCAAGCCGTCCGACCGGCAGCAGAGCGGCTGGTACTTCCAGCGTTATGTGGCCCAGCTTCCGGTGGCGCAGGAGCTGGTTTTGTTCAATCGCAGCTGGTACAACCGCGCCGGCGTCGAACAGGTGATGGGTTTTTGCACCGAAGACGAGTACGAGGCCTTCATGCAGACCGTGCCGAAGTTCGAGGAAATGCTGGTCAATTCCGGCTTCACGCTGCTGAAGTACTACCTGGACATCAGCAAGGACGAGCAGATTCTGCGTCTGGCCGACCGTGCGCGCAACCCGCTCAAGCAATGGAAGGCCAGTCCGATCGACGCGGTCGCCGTCAAGCACTGGAAAGCCTACTCCAGCGCGCGCGACGCCATGCTGCTGCGCACCCACACCGCCACGTCGCCATGGTGCGTCGTGCGGGGCGACGACAAGCGCCTGGCGCGGCTCAACCTGATGCGCGACATGTTGTCACGCCTTCGTTACGCCGACAAAAACGAGGCATTGCTGCGGCCCGACCGTACCATCGTGTTCGAATTCACGCTGGATTGCATCGGCGCCAAAAAACTGGCCCGCTGACTGTCGGCAAAGCAGTATTTCAGGGTTGTGTTCGCCATCGCACAGAACTGCGCGCCCAAGCGCCTTATCCTGACCCTGTGCCGTAGGCGATGCCGGATCGCAGCGGCTAATTCACGGGAGGCCAAACACCTCGCGTTCCGAGATTGCCCACTTTTCAAGGATCCACAATGAACCATCCAATCCCAATTCTGGCGCTGTTCGCAGCCCTGGCGCTTGGCGCCTGTCAAAAGCCCGATGTCGTCGTCATGCCGACTACGCCTGTCGCTGTGCCTGGGCCCGCCGGCCCCACCGGAGCCACCGGCAACACCGGTTCGACCGGCAGTCAGGGCAATGACGGCAACACGGGCAACACGGGTGCCACCGGCAAGACCGGCGGCGGCACCACCGTCGTCGTCGTTCCTGGCGCGCCCGCATCGGCGCCTGCGAACTGAGGCATGTTTTTCAATCCTTCAAGGAGAATCCCATGAGTCTTGGCACCATACTTTTGATCGTTCTGGTTTTGCTGCTGATTGGCGTCTTTCCTACCTGGGGGCACAGCAGCAGTTGGGGTTATGGCCCCAGCGGCGGAATCGGCCTGTTGGTGGTCATCGTGATCGTACTGCTGGTGATGGGGCGAATCTAGCGCGACACACCCGCGATGAAGGCCCAGCACGTCCCGCTCCGGTGGTGGTTGGGCCTGGTTTGCCTGCTGGGGCCGGCCGCCTGCGGCAGCCTGCCGGCCATCGATCCCGACCTGGCGCGTCCTGCCCGGAGCAAAGTTCGCCTAGAAGGCGCAAGGGGCGAACTGACGGCCGCGCAAAGCAAGGCCATCCTCGACAAACTAAAGAGCAGCAGCCCGGACACCAACATATTCGACCGCCACATGGCGCTGGAGCAGGCCATTGTCGGCAGCCCGCTGACCACGGGCAACCAGGTCCAGTTGCTGCAGGACGGCCCGGCCACCTACCGCGCCATGTTCGCCGCCATTCTGGCCGCGAAAGACCACATCAACCTCGAGACCTACATTCTGGATGCCGATGAGGTCGGCCAGCAATTTGTCCAGGCCCTGCTGGACAAACAGCAGCAAGGGGTGCAGGTCAACCTCATCCGCGACAGCGTGGGCACCTTGGGCGTGCCGCCGGAATTTTTCAAGAATTTGAGCGACAGGGGCATCAACGTGCTTGAGTTCAACCCGGTCAATCCGCTGGCCGCGCGCAATGCCTGGGCCTTGAACCAGCGCGACCACCGCAAGCTGCTGATCGTCGATGGCGCCATCGCCTTCCTGGGCGGCATCAACATCAGCAGTGTCTATTCCGGCGGGTCATCCAGCAAGCGTTCAGGCGCCAACCCCAATGCCAGCCTGGCCTGGCGCGACACCGACCTGCAATTGCAAGGGCCGGTGGTGGCCGAATTCCAGAAACTGTTTCTTGCGACCTGGGCGAAACAAAATGGTCCGCCGCTGGCAAAAAGCAATTTCTTCCCTTCGCCCGAAAGGCCGGGCAAACAAGTGGTGCGCGCCATTGGCAGCTCGCCCAGCGATCCCTTCAGCCTGATCTACGCCACCCTGTTGTCAGCCATTGGCAGCGCCGAGACCAGTGTGCACCTCACCAACGCGTATTTCGCGCCAGATCCGCAATTGCTGGCGGCGCTGGGCGCAGCCGCCGCGCGCGGGGTGGACGTCAAATTGATCCTGCCCAGCCAAACCGATTCGTGGCTGGTGTTCCACGCCGGACGGGGTTATTACGACCAGCTGCTGCGCTCGGGCGTGAAAATTTACGAACGCCGGGGCGTCATCCTGCATTCCAAAACCGTCCTGGTGGACGGGGTGTGGGCGACTGTCGGCTCCACCAACCTTGACTGGCGCAGCTTTCTTCACAACGAGGAGCTCAACGCCGTGGTGCTGGGCACGGAATTCGGCAGCCAGGTTCAGGCCATGTTCGACAAAGACCTAGCCGCTTCGGACGCCATCACGCTGGCCCAGTGGCAACGTCGGCCGCTTGATTTGCGCATCAAGGAGCTGTTCGCCCGGGTTTGGGAGTACTGGTTGTGACGCGCCGCTCCCTGCCCGCCCTGGCCTGTCTGGCGCTTGCCCTGGGCGGCGTGATCTGCATCCTCATCGCCACCGGTGCCTCCTATGGCCTGTCGGGTGTGATGGGTGCGCCATACGCGTTCGATCCGACGATCAATGTGCTGGGGCTCGTGTTTTCCGCCGCCATCGGGATTCTGTTTGGCTCACGGCGGGTTGGGCGTTCTGGCATTTGCCGCTGTTCGTGTACCGCCCAGGCTACACCAGCATGGGAGCGGTCGGCGACGCCAGGCCTGGCCCCTTGGTGGGTTTGCGCACAGACCGGCTGGCCAGGTCGGCGCAATCTGCCCGATCTGAACGGCCAACGAGGGCAACCATGACCTGTAGACAGCTTGAACGCGCAATCCAAATCCAGGGCATTGTTTTAATGTGCCTGCTGGGCGGCGGCCTGCTTGGATTGACATGGCCGGCGCCGGCCAACGCCACCCCGGCTGAATCGCTGCTGGCAAGGCATGCCGGGCTGGAAAACCGGCTGCGCCAAAACCAGTTCAACCGGCCCGTGGTGCTGGATTCGGCTGAAACGCCCAACCACGTCACGGGCGAAATCCACGCGGTCATCGACTACCCGTTCCCGGCGGTGAGCGCAGGCCTGAACAACCCCGACCACTGGTGCGACGTGATGCACTTGCACATCAACACCAAATATTGCCGTGCAGTGGCTACACCCGCCGGCACGGTCCTCAAGGTCAACATCGGCAAGAAAACCGCTGAAAAATTGAGCGACGCCCCCCGGCTTGAATTCAAGTACCTGGCCGCTGCGGTGGCCCCGGACTACATTGACTTCAGGCTCAGCGCCAAAGACGGGCCGATGGGCACCAGCGACTACCGTATAGAACTCGAAGCCATACCGCTGGAAGATGGCAAAACCTTTCTGCACCTGACCTATTCCTACGCCATGAATTTCACCGCCCGGCTGGCCATGCAGGCCTATCTGGCGACGCTTGGCAGCGGCAAGGTGGGGTTCACCCAGAGCGGCTTGACGGGCGTCGGCCAGCCTCAATACATAGGCGGCGTGCGCGCCCTGGTCGAGCGCAACACCATGCGTTATTACCTCGCCATCGACAGCTTTCTGGAAGCCGCCCCGGCCGCTCCAGCCCTGCGGCTTGACCGGCGCTTGCAGACCTGGTTTTCAGCCGTCGAGATGTACCCGCGCCAACTGCATGAGGTGGAAAGGGATGATTACATCGCCATGAAACGCGATGAATACCGGCGCCAGCAAACGGCAGATTAGGCGCCTGTGTCCGTGCGCCTGGGCGACAGGCCTTGTCGGCCTTTGCTGACAGCAAGACGGCATGCCGGCTGATCGCTGCCTGTGAAACGCCGACGGAAGATGGTGTCTTTATGAGGAGCTCACATGCCAAGCCGCACCCCGCGCCATCTGCATCGTTCACCGGCCCAGGACCCTGAGGAACCGGATGACGAAACGCCCTTGCCAGTAGACCCCGATGAAGGCCTGATACCCGCCATGATCCCGGACGACCCGGAATACGACCGCGTGGTTGAGCCGCAGGACTGACTGCGATATCACCGGCTTTGCGTGCGCTACAGCACAGTCAGCCAGATCCCCATTCCCCATGATCGAGCCTGATTTCAAAGGAGCGTCCCAATGGACAAAACCAATCCCCCAACCTCGTTTGGCGTATTCAAGCCGGTCGGCCACATCGTCATTGCGCTGGAAGCCGCTGCAGAGGCGCAGGCCCTTGCCAGCGCACTGCTGGCGCAGGGGTTTTCAGCGGCCGACCTGGTGCACTACACGCCCCAGGAGATGCTTGACCAGGTCAACGCCGAGATGTTGACGGCGAGCCCGCTGGCGTCTTTGGGCCAGGACCTCAACCTCATCAAGGCGCACCGGGCCATGGCCGACAAGGGCTGTAGTTTTTTGGTGGTGCATGCGCCCAAGGCCGCGCAAGTGGCCCAGGTCGCAGCACTGGCCAAAAGCATGAACGCCAAATCCGCCCAGCGCTACGGCAGCCTGATTGTTGAGGAACTGATCATCGCGCCGGGTGCAGAGTCCCAGGTGTTCGAGTCGCCAGACCGGGGCCTTGACGCCCGTTTGGCGGACTGACGGCGGTGGCCCGGCGCGGCCTCAAACTGTTTGGCCGCCGCGCTCTGGCGAGCGCTTGGGGCGCGATGGCCCGCCGCGCGGCGCCGCTCGGCCTCGAAAGCCATCGCGGTCGCGTTGCCCCCGGTTGCGACGCCGAAGCGGCCAAAGCCGGCTCTGCGCAAACCGTCGCGCAAACGCTGCCCAGCGTCAGCCAGATGAACCGGGTGGCCGCGCGGGACAGGCCAACGGCGACCCGGGCGGGACCGACGCCTCGCGGATGGTCTGGGCTTTCGCGGCCCGGCAATTTTCAGCGCCACAATCAAATGCTATTAATAGAATAGCAAACTAATTATATGCCACGAGGGCATACACCCTGTTTTTCTGGAATTTCCGGGAGTGCCGGCAAAACAGCGCCTTCCAGCATCCAAGCAGTCCAAGCGTGCGCCAGCGCACGGGTTATAAATGCGGCGTGTTGAATGGCAAAGTGCAGCCGGGATCGAGCGTGGCCATCGTCGTGCAGCAGGTGATGAAACTGACCTGGGGGGGCGCGGCGTGGACACCGCGATCGAGGCGGTGGGCATCTCGGCGACTTTCGAGCTATGCCAGGACAGCATCGCGGACACCTCCGCCCAAGCCAAGGACACCCGGGCGCTGAAGGTCATCATCAGCGCGTAGCGGTGCAAAGTCAGCATCCTCCTACAAGCTTTGCCCGGAATGGCCTACAGCCTTTCATGGCCGCAAAACCTACAGTCAAGCCATCTTCATCGGTTTGAAGATTTCCGGCGTTTCTCAAAATATCCGGACATTTCTCACCCTCATCTAGGATCCTTCATGAAAAAACCTTATCGCACCCTGTCCGCCCTGGCCCTGGCAGCGGCAAGCCTCGCCGGCGCATCCGTCGCGCAGGCGCAAACTGCCATGTCAAACCCTTCGGGACCGTTCACCATGACCGCTCCAAGAGCCTACATCGGCCTGAGCGCTGGGCAAACCGATTACCGCCTGAACGGCGGCACAGGGTTTTTCTCGAATGACAGCCGCAGCACCGCTTACAGCTTGACCGGCGGCTCCTACTTCACCAACAACTTCGGCGCCGAACTGGCCTACACCGATTTCGGGCGCATCAGCCGCGCTGGCGGCACCTCGCGCGGCGAAGGTGTGAGCTTGCGCCTGGTGGGCCGGGTGCCGCTGGGCACTTCCTTCAATTTACTCGGCAAAATCGGCACCACCTACGCGCGCACGGACGTGAGTTCCGCGGCCGGCTCGGGCATCGCCCCAGGCTCCGACCAAGGCTGGGGCCTGTCCATGGGATTGGGCGCCGAATACATGTTCTCGCCCAACTGGTCGGCCCTGCTGTCCTATGACACGCATGACATGCACTTCGCTGGCGGCAACACCGACCGTGATCGCGTCAGCGTGACCTCATTGGGCGTGCGTTACTCGTTCTAGGCCACTGCGCTTGCACAACAGGGTCAGAAGCGACCCTGAACCGGCCTGGGCCGCTCCGCAAGGGGCTGTCCGGGCCGTGCGTTTTTCAGGCTGTGTGTGTGTTTACCCAGGCCACGTAGCGGTCCATCCAGGTTTGAAGGAACTTCACGCTGCCCGCAGCAATGCGGCCATCGGTATCGAACAGGCCGTCTTTGTACTGGACGAAGGCCTCGGGTTGCCCCAAGGTGGGCATGTCCTGGGACACCAGAATATTGCGCAGGTGCTGCTGGGCCATGGCGGTGCCCGCAGCGCCCGGCGACACACCGACAATGCCCGCTGGCTTGCCAGTCCAGGCGCTTTGGCCATAAGGGCGCGAGCCATGGTCAATCACGTTCTTGAGCACACTGGGGATCGAGCGGTTGTGTTCCGGTGTGACAAACAGAATGGCCTGGGCCACGCTGATTTCGTTTTTCAGGCGCTTCACGCAGTCCGGCGGCGTAGCATCGTTGTCCTGGTTGTAGAGCGGCAAATCGTCGATTTGCACTTGCTCGAAGGTGAAATCCGCAGGCGCCAGGTGCGCCAGCGCACCGGCCAGCTTGCGGTTGAACGAGTCGCGGCGCAAGCTGCCCACAACCACGGCGATCAGATGGCGATCCATGCAGTTCTCCTATAAAAAACCCCACCATAGACTTGCAAGGCGACCGGGCTCCCGGTCGGGCTTGTCCCCGGGGCGCATCAGCGTTTGGCCTGTGCTTCGCGCTTGACGCCAGGGTCTTCGCCCTTGGAATGGGAAAGGCCTTCGCGCTCTGCAGCCTCAAGTTCTTGCGCTTCCAGCGGTGTGGCGGGCTTCGCCCTTTGGGCTGCGCCAGCGACCTTGCCAGACTTGACAAACGACTGCACTGACTCGTCATACTTTTCGGCAGATTTGTAGTCGCCTTCGCCCTGCACGGCTTTTGAATCATTGCCAGGTTTCATGAAGAACCTCCAGGTAAATTCTGAGGCAGGAAAACCTGCCCAAGACATCAGGCCATTCAGGCCACTGCCGATGCCGAACCCGCCGCGACGTAGGGTTGGGTTCCGTAGTAATCGTGGATGCCCCTGGCCCATGCCTGATCCGCCATGTTGGGCCAACTGTCCTTGTCAAACCCGGGCGCCTGATCCAGGCTTTCCTTCTTCACGTTCAGTGTGAATCGTTTGTTTTGCGTATCCAGTGTCAACGCTTCCCAGGGAACAGCGAACAGCTTTTCGCCCATTCCGAGAATGCCGCCGAAAGACAGGACGGCATAACTCACGCGGCCGGTGCCCATGTCCAGCATGATTTCCTTGACATCGCCGAGATCTTCGTCCTGCCCGTTGTAAACGTCGTTGCCGACCAGGGTGTCGGCACCCATCAGGCCGGGGCCTGGGCCGTGTTTTGCAGTAACTTTGTACATGCCGTAGCTATCGCGTTCTTCGTAGTTCATGTGATTTCCATTCATGGGTAGGTTTAAGTGAATTGCAGGGCACCGTGCTGCGTGACCGATGCCCCGTCAACACGATAAGCGTTGGGTATGCCGCCATCTGTGCGATAACGTACCCAAAGTGTTCCCCGTCTGTCACCCGGCATAAATAGATGCCTTGGCCGGGCCTGTCCTACGAAAAGTGCTGGAGCTCGCCTACACCTTTGCCGGACCAAAAGAAAATGGTCCTTCGCTGATTTCACCGGGATTTTTTCCTCAGCCCGGACGATCCACTGCCGTAGCCGCTGGACGCGGCGCTGCCTGCTGCTCCCGGGCTGACAGGGAACTGCGTTTGAGGTGTTCAAACATGACCCCGCTGGCGGTGTCAAACATCACGCCGTCGGCGTCTTCGGTAACCGGCGGCGGCGAGTTCGCCTCGAAACTGGTTTCAACAGGGCTGTTCATGATGTAGATCTCTGGGTTGATGTCGCGTTGATGGAGGTGTTCGCCTGAAAGCGGGTGTGGAGGGTAAAAAAAATGAGCAAGTGGCATCGCCATCAAATGCTACAGACTGGTTCTGGCGTCGCATCGAACTGCTTTCGAATCATTTAGGCCGCGGCCGCGCCAGCTTCGGCTGCACGGCCTGCAAACGTCCTGCCCGCAATTCAATCACGGCCTTGACCACGGCCAGGGCCACGTTGCGCACTTCGGCCTGCACGGCGGTGTCGCGGTCCAGCGCCTCATGGCTGTTGGCATAAGGCTCGAAGTAGCCGATGTAGCGGTCCAGTTGCGCCTGCGCGCCGGCGTCGATGAAACCCATCCAGTCGAGCCAGTCCGACAGGGCGCGCCGCGATCCCTCGATGCCCGCCACGTCGCCATGCACGATCAGGCCGTACGCACGGCCCGCCAGATGCTGCGGGTAGTCCCAGCCGGCCATTTCAAGTTCTTTCGCCAACGCGGGCTTCTTGCCGCCCGTGGCGGTTGGGTCGGCATTGCCGCCGTCGGCGCACACCAGGCGGTCAATCATCAGCTTGAGCGGGCTCGGAGCCTGGTACCAGTAGACCGGTGTGGCAATGATGACCGCGTGCGCGGCGGTCCAGCGCTCGTAGATTTCGGCCATCCAGTCATTGGTCTGGTGCAGGGCATGGTTGGGGTAACAGCTACAGGGCCAATGGCACAGCGGCATGGCGGTGGACGCGCAGCCCTTGCAGGGGTGGATATGGCGGTCGTAATCCGAGGTCAGGCGGCTCAGGTCCAGCAGATCGGCTTCGATGTTTGCCGCCTCCAGCACCTCGCGCGCCAGCCCGGCCAGGCGGAAGGTCTTGGAGATTTCGCCGGGGCAGGTGCCGTCGTTGCGGGCCGAGCCACAAATCAGCAAAACCCGGGATTTTGTCGCCGGGTTGGCCCACACCAACTGGGTGGCATCCAGGCGCTTCTTGGTGGCGACCCATTCAGTGGACAAGTCATAGTCGGGGTCGGCGTAGCCCGGCCCGGCCTTTTGGGTGTGCGGCGCTTTGCGCCCTTCGATGTAAGCGCCCCAGGCGATCTCTTCCAGGCGCGAGATGGCGCTGTCTTCGGCCCGGAAAGCGTCATCGATGAAGGATGTACGAAAGCGCGTGCTGAATTCGGCCCGTCCGGCCGGCGCAGGCGCCTGGCCTTTGCGGATTTCAATCATGTGCAGTTCCTCGGTGTGCAGCGTGAACGCAAGTTTGCCAAGCCGCGTGGCGGCGTCTGTTCGCTGCCGAACACAGGCAGCGCGGTCTGCCGACTAACCGGGCGCTAACCCGGCGCATTCGCCAGCAGTTTTTCGTTCAATTCGCGCCGGGAGCCAAAGGCATTGGCGTAAACCCAGGTGAATTCCGCGCCGATCAGGAATATTTGCGCCGAGTAATAAACCCACACCAAAACCACCACCAGCGAACCGGCAGCGCCGAAACCCGACACCACGCCGCTGCGGCCAATGTACAGGCCAATCGCCAGCTTGCCGACCATGAACAGGACGGCGGTGAACACGGCGCCAATCCAAACGTCTTTCCAATGCACCTGAACCCGTGGCATGACCTTGTAGATCAGCGCGAACATGGCAGCCACTAGGCAAAAACCGCCCACTGCATTGGTGACCGCCGCCACCGCATACCAGCCGGCAAACATCGGCCCCCACCAGCGCCCCGCAGCGGCCAGCCCGGCGCTCACCACCAGGGACACAATCAGCAAAAAGCCGATGGCCAGGATCATCCCGAATGAAAGCAGGCGGCTGCGCACCAGATCCAGCCAGCCGCTGCTTCGGGCCGGGGTGGGCACATGCCAGATGCGGTCCAGCGAAGCCTGCAATTCTGCGAACACGGTGGTGGCGCCGACCAGCAGCAACGCCAGGCCCAGCAAGGCCGCTGCGGCGCTCTCGGCCGGTTTTTGCACGCTGGCCAACAGGTCCTGCACGGCGCCTGCGCTGTTGCTGCCCATCAGGGCGCTCAACTCGGCCTGGATTTCGCCCCGCGCGGCGTCTTCGCCAAACACCAGCCCGGCCACCGAGATGACGATCAGCAGCAGCGGCGCCAGCGAAAACAAGGTGTAGTAGGCCAGCGCTGCGCCCATGCTGGGCACGTAGTCGTCAAGCCAGGATTTCGATACCTGGTTGAGCAGCATCCAGGAAGCTTTGGTGTTGGACAGCATGGTGGGGGCGGGCTGGGTTGCTGGGTCGCTGTGGGTAGCTATAGATAGCGTGACGGCCAATTGGCCAATCGCCCGATGTTGCAGCCAACGCCGGGTTGCGTCCAGAGGGGCCAAAGCCAATTGCGTGTCGGAAATGGCCTACGTGCGCCGTCAGTGGCACCGCACCCAGTCAGGGCTTGACATGCCCTGACAGCCACTATCCGATGATTGCAGCGAGGTCTTTGCGGTCGGCGAAACGGTGCATGGCGATCGCGGCGACAAGCCGCTTCACGAATTCATTACTGACTGCACTACCGGAAGACAGCAAAACGCCCGGCCCCTGAAACTGGCCGTCGGACGCACCGGCTGATCGGGCCGCCGTGGTGACCAACATTGCACCGTCGCCGCTGGCGGCTATCGCCTTACCGTGCTTGTAGGCCTCCTTGACGAATAATACCGCGTTGGCATCGGCGCACAGTGCAGCCACGCTTGCCTTCCCGGCTGGAATGAATACGGCATCGAACAACACTGACGAAACCGTTGGCAAGCTGTGATCGACGTTGACCGGCTTGCCATCACTGTCGCTGATTTCGCCCAATCGCGGAGCAATGACTTTGACCGTTGCTCCTCCAGCTTCCAGGGCCTGGCGCATAGCCTTGATGCCCTTGCCATCGACACCGGCAGCCGCGAGCACCGCAAGCTTGCGGCCAACGACTGCAAGCTTGCGCGTGCTGGCCATGCTCAGCGCTGCATCAGTCCTGGGTTTGTCGGTGCGCGGAGCATTTGCAGCGCCCGCTGGCGGTGCCGGAACGGCCATGCCTAAACCATCGGCAACTCGCTTGGCAAGCGTCGAATCGACTTGCGTCAAATTCGAGACCATGCGCTCGCGTATCGCGAGCACTTCGACCTTGCCCAGCTCGAAGCAGAACGCAGAAACGATATGATCCTGCTCCCACGCTGCCTGACTACGCCAGAACAGCGCAGCCTGCGAGTAGTGATCGGCAAATGTTTCGCTACGTGCGCGAACCTTTTGCCCCGTCAAGCTTTCAGCATGACTGACAAAACCGCCCTGCTCCCACGGTCGCTGCATGGGACAACCAGCGCCAACGGTGTTGGGCTCATAGCTCACTCTGCCCTTCACGATGGTTTGCCGCATGTGGCCGTCACGCTGATTGTTGGCAACCGCCGTGATCGGTTGGTTGATCGGTAGCTCATGAAAATTAGGGCTGCCGAGCCGCGACAGCTGAGTGTCAGAGTACGAGAACAAGCGACCCTGCAATAGCGGATCGTTACTGAAATCTATGCCGGGCACTAGATGCCCAGGGTGAAACGCAACCTGTTCCGTCTCGGCAAAATAATTGTCCGGATTGCGGTTCAGGGTCAGCTTGCCGATGATCTGCACCGGCACCAGGGATTCAGGAATTAATTTGGTGGCGTCCAGCAAATCGAAATCGAATTTGTGTTCGTCTTCTTCGGGCACGATTTGCACGCCGAACTCCCACTCCGGGTAGCGCCCCTGATCGATGGCCTCCCACAAGTCGCGCCGGTTGAAGTCGCAATCCTTGCCTGCGAGCTTCACGGCTTCGTCCCAGACC
Organism: Rhodoferax sp.; assembly: GCA_031392945.1. GTDB lineage: Bacteria > Pseudomonadota > Gammaproteobacteria > Burkholderiales > Burkholderiaceae_C > JANYCG01. The sequence continues at coordinate 61,533 of JANMVT010000195.1, forward strand.
AGCGAATGCACGCCAAGCACGGGTTTCCAGTGAAACTTTACAAAACAGGATTTTCCTGCGTCGTCAATGAAACGATAGGTGTGAACACCGAAGCCTTCCATCATGGCAAAGCTGCGCGGAATGGCGCGGTCAGACATCACCCACATGATGGTGTGCGTAGTCTCGGGCACCATCGAAATGAAGTCCCACAGCGTATCGTGCGCCGAGGATGCCTGCGGTATCTCGTTATGCGGTTCCGGTTTGACCGAATGAATCAGATCCGGAAATTTGATCGCATCCTGGATAAAGAACACCGGGATATTATTTCCGACGAGATCGAAGTTGCCTTCCGCCGTGTAGAAGCGCACAGAAAAACCGCGAACGTCGCGTGCCGTATCAGCTGAGCCGCGCGAACCCGCGACCGTTGAAAAACGCACGAACACCGGCGTCGCTATTTTAGGATCCTGGAGAAATCCTGCCTTAGTAGTTTTGCCCATCGATTTGTAAACCTCGAACACGCCGTGCGCGCCTGCACCGCGTGCATGCACCACGCGCTCGGGGATTCGCTCATGATCGAAATGCATGATCTTTTCACGCAAGATGTGATCTTCAAGAAGCGTTGGCCCACGAGTCCCGGCGCGCAGTGAATTTTGATTGTCGCTAATGCGCAATCCCTGATTGGTAGTGAGCGATTCGCCCGGCAGTTGCGCCAATGTCGACGCCGCCTGCCCTGACCGATTCTCATCAGACAGGGACGGATGCAGTCCGGTCAGATTGACCGATTTCGGCTTGTCACTTGTGCGTTTGGTCATGGAAAAATACCCGCTATTTTTTGCTTACAAATTTTCGCGCGGCGTCGGACATTGGATGAAACTGATGTCCGTGGAAACCGTACGCGAACCGGCGATTTCCCAACCGCAGATCGCTACTGTAGCCAGGAATGCGGCTCCAATCGTTACTGGGTTTCCATCACGTCGGTCATCTCGGTCATCAACGCTTTCTTGCGCTCGCTCATCTGGCCACCGATTGTCGGCAGATCCATCGACGACTTGCGGCACTTCGGAAACAGCTCACCCTCTTCTTCCTTCACGTGATGCTCTATGTATTCGCTGAGCACCTTGACCTTGGCGTCGTAGAGACCATCATCCGCGTCCATGCTGCGAATCTGCGCTATGAGTTCCTTGCACGAGGCGTGCTCGACTTCCGCCTCGTCAAGCAGATCGGGGTCGACCATGGCCTGACGTGCCGCAGGATAAAAAATCTCTTCCTCAATGGTCGCGTGTACGCTGACCATCAGGCAAATGTGCTCGGCGAGCGCTTGCCGCTCGTCGCCATCGGTGCCCTTGGCGGCCAGCTTCATGTATTTCTGAAACAGCGCGTGAACTTCCTTATGGTCATCGGTCAAGAGCTTGATCGGATCGATGGTCGTTGCTGCGCGCGGGGATTTCTTGGTGGTAGTTTTTGTCGTCATGGTATTTCCTGTCGTTGTTGATTTGAATTGAGGGGCAATCGCGAAGACAGACGCGCTGCGCACACTGACCGGCATTTGGATGCACGCGCTCTAGCGCGGGAGGAGTGTTGATGGACTCGGCGTCGGCCGAATCGGCATGTGCCTGCAAGTGCATGCAGTGAACCACCCGGAGAGTTTGCGGTAACACTGGCGCAGTCATCCCCGTCACCGGGATTTGTGGATTTCGACACCGAATTTCTTGGCGGCAGACTGGATGCGCTTCCACGCCGCATCGCGTTCGGAATCTGTGACACCGTCAACCTGACTGAAGCGCGCAATGGCATTGCGGACATGGCCCGCGTTCTCTAGGGGTTCCTTGCGCTGGGTTGGAAACGCAAATTCCCTGGCACTGAGACCATCGCGGCCTTTCGCAGTTAATTTGGTCATGGGAATGCCGAATGTCGTTCGAACCCTGTGTTACCGCCGTCCGATGCGGTCGGCTTGACCGCGGGGCTGTGAACCTCAACGAAAGAAGATGTATAAAACGACGAGAACGATTGCTGGAACGCCAAGAATCCAGCCCAAGAAATACTTGCCCATGATGATCTCCGGTTGTGAATAAGCTTGGATCAAATATAGTCTTGCGGCAGCATGAATTCAGCAAGACACCACCGCCAACCCTTGTAGGAGACGCGCCTTAGTTGTGCAAACGGCCCCACGAGTGACGCCGACCCCTGCGACGGCATGCCCTCATCGTCAGCTAGATCAGGAACACCGTCAAAAACGTGGCGATGGTCGTGCCGGTGTTGATCGCCAACTGCCAATTCTCCGAGAAGTGGACCACGCGTCACATCGTGCCGGAGGCCAGCAGATCTTTCTTGCGCGCGGCCATCTTGGCGCCCAGCGCTACCATGTCGAGCCTGGTTTCACGCGCCTTCGGGAACATCTCGTCCTGCTCCTCCTCGACATGGTGCTTGACGTATTCCGACAGCACCTTGATCTTGGCTTCAAACATCTCGCCGTCGGGCTCGATGGCCTTGACCTGCGCGATCAGAGCCTTCAGCGTCGCGTGCTCGAAGCTCGCGTCGGGAACCAGCTCGTGATCCTTCAATGCTTGTTTCACGACCGGATAGAAGATCTCTTCCTCGACCTGCGCATGCACGCTGAGTGCGGTGCAGATCGACGCGACGATGACTTTCTTCTTCGCCGGTGATCGGACGACCTCATACAGCTCGAACAAACCACTGACGTGTTTGTGGTCGGCACGAAGCATCGCGGTGGCTTCCAGAGCCTTGGGCGCGGCCGGGACAGCTATTGTTCTGTGGGTTGCGGTAGTCATGAGTGTGATTCCTTCAATGCATGAGAGGGGGATCAAGATGACCATCAGAGTGGGGACTTCGACATTGTGTGCCGACAGATTGCGCACAGTTGTCAGTGGGGTTCGCACGGTGACGTAGGACGAGAGGCCGGTGTCGGCTATGCCTCGTTTCAGATCACCAGCCCTGTTGGCGCCGACGCGATATTGACCCGGTAGCCGACTTGGACTGACTCAAGCCATTTGCACTCAACCCCAATGTTGACAACTATCTGCATAGTTGATGATTTCCAATGAAAATGGCCAATTTCCCCCGTGGAACATGCGTAGTTAGCTACTATTTTTATAGTGAAATGCCGCCCGCCCATCGCGGACTGGTGGCGCGCGGATTGGCCTCTCTCCTACACCGGCAGTGCCCTGCTTCCTATGGCCTGGCTGGCCCGGGCGATCCATGATCGCTTCTGGCAACCCTGCAATTTTTTTATCCACCATGGCCGATCCACATCCATCCATCATCGACCCGCAGCCCATATCTTCCAGCGCCGTGTCGTGGGGTGCCATCCTGGCCGGAGCGGCAGGCGCGGCGGCGCTGTCGCTGATCCTGCTGATGCTTGGCGTGGGCTTGGGCCTGTCGTCTGTGTCGCCATGGGCGTGCAGCGGCCTGGACGGCGCGGACTTGGGCAGATCAACCATCATCTGGATCATCGTCACCCAACTGCTGGCCTCCGGCATGGGCGGTTTTTTGGCGGGCCGCCTGCGCACGAGGTGGTTCGACACCCCTGCCGATGAGGTTTATTTCCGGGACACCGCGCACGGCTTTCTGGCCTGGGCCATGGCGTCGTTGGCGACGGCGTTGTCGCCTGCCTGTCAGCCACCTTCGGCGGGCGCCTGCGCGACGCCTGACCCGACCAACCCCTTCTGGAGCCACTGATGCGTTCACTGCTGCTGCTTTTTCTCGGTGTTCCGATCCCGATCATCATCCTGATCGCCCTGTTTGTGCGTTAGGAGCATCGCCATGTCAAATGCATTGCGTTTTTTCATTTTTGGGTTTGCCCTGGTCGCCATCGTCGGCTTCGGCATGACGGCCTGTTCGGACAAGGCCGCGCCGCCAGCCGCTGCGGCAGCGCCGCTCATCACCGGGCCTGCGACGACGCCCAGCACCCAGGTGCTCGGTGTGGCCCCGGCGGGGCCGACGGCCGACCCAGCGGCGGGCACGTCGCCGGCCAAATCCGACATGAGCCGCGCACAGGAGTCCAGCGCCATGCCCATGCCGGGGCAGGCCAATGACCACTCGGTGCTGGGTCCCAAACCCGTGGACAAATCTTCGGGCAAATGATTTCTGCAAACAGCTCGCGGCGTTTTCCCGCACTGGAGGATTTATGTTGAATTCCGGTCAAGTCAATGCGCTCAATGCAAGCTCCGCTGCCAGCTTTTTCTTTGCCAGGCCGATGCCTTCCGGGGCGGCAGATTCAGCCATCAGCGAACAAATCTGCCGCGCGGACGGGCAATTTGTCGCGATGCTTGACGCCTACCGGCCCAGCGGCGGGCTGGCGCGGCTGCAGGAGCTGGCCACCCTGCGCTGCGGCGGCGCCCAGGTCGATGTCAACCGCCTGGCCAGTTGCATCTCGCGCCGCGAGTTGATCTGTTTTGAGTGGCAGTCGCATGCCTGGCTGCCGCTGTTCCAGTTCAATGCCACCGACATGACGCCGCTGGCCCAATTGCAGCCCGTGCTGGTGGAGCTGAGTTGCCTATACGACCCCTGGGAGCTGGCGCAGTGGTTTTCGCAGCCCAATCCCTGGCTTGCCGGCCAGGCACCTGCGGACACCCTGTTGAGCGACTTGGCGGCCGTGCTCCAGGCCGCGCGCGCCGACCGCTTCGTGGCCAATTGATGGTGTCGCCGATGAAGAAGCTGGTGAAGCCGCCGTTCGCCGCCAGCGCCGCGTTGGCCTTGCTGGCCCTGGCCGCTTGCGGCGCGGTGAGCTTGCTGCCGGACTCGGCCGGGATGGGTCCGCGGCCGACGCTGCCCGAGCCGCAGGCCAGCTTGATTCCAACGGTCAACATCGCGCCTGCCATAGGCTGGCCTTCAGGCGCCACGCCACTGGCCGCTGCCGGCACGCGTGTTGCCGCGTTCGCCCACGGGTTGGACCACCCGCGCTGGCTGTACGTGTTGCCCAACGGCGATGTGCTGGCGGCCGAAACCAATGCGCCGCCCAAACCCGCCGATGGCTTGGGGCTCAAAGGCTGGATCATGGGCCTGGTAATGAAGCGCGCGGGTGCAGCGACGCCCAGCGCCAACCGCATCACCCTGCTGCGCGACACCGACGGGGACGGCGTTGCCGATGTGCGCTCGGTCTTGCTCGACGGCCTGAATTCCCCCTTTGGCATGGCGCTGGCCGGCGGCAATTTGTATGTGGCCAATTCCGACGCGGTGCTGCGTTTCCCCTACACGACGGGTGATGTCCGCATCACCGCGCCCGGCGTCAAGCTGGTCGATTTGCCGGCCGGCCCGATCAACCACCACTGGACCAAGAACCTGATTGCCAGCCCCGACGGCGCCAAGCTGTATGTGACGGTCGGTTCCAACAGCAATGTGGCCGAGCGCGGCATGGAGATTGAGGCCGGGCGCGCGGCAATCTGGCAGGTGGACATCAACACCGGCGCGCACCGCATCTTCGCGTCCGGCCTGCGCAACCCCAATGGCCTGGCCTGGGAAGGCGCCAATGGCGGCGTCTTGTGGACGGTGGTCAATGAGCGCGACGAGATCGGCAACGACCTGGTGCCCGATTTCCTGACATCGGTGCGTGATGGGGCTTTTTATGGCTGGCCCTACAGCTATTACGGCCAGCATGTGGACATCCGCGTCACGCCGCAGCAGCCTGCCCTGGTGGCCAGCGCCATCGCGCCAGACTATGCGCTGGGGTCGCACACCGCGTCTTTGGGATTGGCATCCTCAAGCGGCAGCAGTTTGCCGGCGCAGTTTGCGAAGGGCATGTTCATTGGCCAGCACGGCTCCTGGAACCGGCGTCCGCACAGCGGCTACAAGGTGGTTTTTCTGGCGTTTGAAGCAGGCCAGCCGGTTGGCGCGCCGCTGGATGTGTTGACCGGGTTTCTGAGCGAAGACGGCAAGGCCTTTGGCCGGCCGGTAGGGGTTGCTCTGGACAGGCAGGGCGCCTTGCTGGTCGCCGACGACGTCGGGAACGTGGTGTGGCGGGTCACGGCACTGCGTTGAGCGGCTGCGTCGGGGTTGAGCCAATAGCACCTTGCGAAAAAAGCAGTGCCTCGTCCACTGACTTCATGAATTCGTGCATGTTGAGGGGCTTGGTGATGTAGCGGAAGAAACCGGCCCGCAGTCCTTTTTCCACTTCATGGGGCATGGCATAGGCGCTCAAGGCCAGTACTGGAATGTGCGACGTAGTCGGATCTTCGCGCAATTTTCCCAGGCTCTCAATCCCGCCCATGCCGGGCTGGTCAAGGTCCATCAAGATCACGGCCGGTTGGTGCGCGCGCGCAAACTCAAGCGCCAAGCCTCCATGCGTTGCGCTTAGCAGGCGATGGTTGGGGCGCTGGGCAATCAACTGCTCTACAAGTTCGAGGTTGGCGGGGTTGTCGTCCACATGCAGCACGGTGTGAGGACGGGCGCCAGAGGGCGGACCTGCAAGCGCTGTTGAGGCCCATGCGGGTTCGTCCTGCGAGACCGCGGGGGCCGGCGCAGCATTCAATTCAATCCAGAACTCGCTGCCTTTGCCCACAGCGCTGTGCACACCAATTTCGCCGTGCATGAGTTCTGTCAGGCGCTTGCACATCACGAGGCCAATGCCAGTGCCCTGCACGGTGCCGGTTTCCCGCCCAAGCCGGTTGAAGGGCTGAAACAGCTGTTCGATTTGTGCCGCGCTCAATCCTTCGCCTGTGTCCTGCACGGCAATGCGAATGCGGCCAGCAAGTGTGGGCTTGCAGGTGACATCTACCGTGCCGCCCTGGCGGTTGTATTTGACGGCATTGGACAGCAGGTTGATCAGAATCTGCTTGACCCGGACGCGGTCTGCTTCCACAAACACGGGATGGTCGAAGCGGGGCAGAGCGACCCTGATGTTGCGCTGGTCCGCCAGGGGCGCGATCATGATCTGGCATTCATGCAGGACGCCGGCCAGCGCCAGAGGTTCCGGCTCCATGCGAGAGACGCCCGACTCGATGCTCGCAATGTCCAGGGTTTCGTTGATGAGCTTCAACAGGTACCAGCCAGACGTGACAATATGGGCCAGGCTCTTTTTTTGCGCCGGTGTCGGCGCCGGTGTACCGGAATCCATCAGCTGGGCAAAGCCCAAAATGGCATTGAGCGGCGTGCGCAGTTCGTGGCTCATTTGGGTCAAATGTTCTGATTTCGCCTGGTTGGCTTTCTCCGCCGCAAGCTTGGCCTGACTCAGGTCAAGTTCTGCCTGCTTGCGTTTTGAAATGTCGCTGAACAGGATGGCCACCTGGTTTGTTTCCGGACTGCCATAGCGGAACGCGTACACGTCAAACCAGCGATGCATCGACTCAGCGTGGTTTTCACAACGAATCGGTTCGCCTGTCAGGGCAACTTTGCCATAGGTTTCAAACCAATGTGCTTCAATGCCAGGCACCAACTCGCGTATGGTTCTCCCTTGCGCATTTTCCAAACCGGTTTGTTGCCCGAACGAAGGGCTTACTTCCAGAAAACGATAGTCCACCGGCCGAACCTGGGTGTCAAACAGCATCTGTACGACGCAGTACCCTTCTCCAATTGAATTGAAAAGTGTGCGGTAGCGTTGTTCGGATTGGTGCAGCGCCAGTTTGGAACGGGCAAGTTCTTCAGCCAGGCCAATCCGCCCGGCCTCGTTTTCCAATGCCTGAGGGACTATTTGAGGTGGGTGGCCGGGAATCATCAGTTGGATCACTTTCGAGGCTGTGCCGCAAGGGAGGCCAAAATGGTCATCCAGGACGCTGGTGGCACATGCCCCATAGCCTTGGACAGGAGTTGCGGCAGCAGTCCGGCCATCACGGCCGGTTTCAGCACCCAGCGCCACGGGCGGCTCCAGGCAAACAGGCCGCCCAGCACGGCGGCCCCCAACACCAGCAACAATGGATTGCGTTTCGCCACCGGCTGCAACCATGGCTTGGCGGCGTCGGCCAACAGCAGGCCGACGTTGTGCAGCGGGTGGCGCGCCCACCAGACGCGCAGTGCCTGCGATAAAAAATCGAAACCCGGCAGGCCTTTCAGGCGCGCAAGCCAAGGACCGTCAATGCCATGGCCCCCGCGCCCGCCGGAGTTGGTTGTGACGGGTAACATCGCCAGGCGCAACCGTTCGCGTGACCGTGTCAGCCGCTCGGATGGCGTCAACACGGCGGTTGGCGCGACCGGAGTCATGGCGCGCCCGCCGCGCGCAGCATCGCCACGTCGGCCTTGATCTGGCGGCGCACTGCTTCAAATGCGCCGGGTTGCCCGGGCGTGCGCGCCGCCAATAGGCAGGCGACAGCCGCCACGATGGTCGGCAGGGGCACGAAGGCCAGCAACCAGGGCGCATGCATTCGCTCCACTGGAACCACCGCCCAGGCCATCACGGCCACACCCACCAACACCACGCTGACGCCCGTGAAGCACAGGGCCGACGCATACAGAATCGTCCGGCGTTTGCCGGTCGCGACAGTGGTGGCGACTTCGGCCGCAACCAAGTCGGCATAGGCCTCAGCATGGTCGGCCAGCAAATTCGGCTGGGTCGCAAGCAGATGGAGCAAGGGGTGCAACATGGCAGGCGGCCACTGCAAATCAGGTGCGGCGCTGCGAATGGCTCAACATGCTGACCAGGGCCATCAGGGCGGCACCTGTCGCGGCCGCGATCAGGATCGCCTTGACCGGCTCGTCCTTGACGTAGTTGACCGTGCCATCGCGCGCGCGCAAAGCGGTGTCGGTGAGCTGCTGCGAGGTGTGGCGCACGCCATCAACGCCGCTGGCCCAAAGCGCGTTGGCCTGGCTGGTGGCGCGGTTGATCAGGGGCGCGGCCTGGTTGCGCAACTGGATCACGCTGTCGGCCAGGCTGTCGAGCGCGCCATTGGCGGCCTGTTGCGTGGCTTCAATGGCGTGCCCGGCCGATGCGGCAACCTGGTCGGCGATGCCGTTGGATCTTTGCGTTGGATTGGCTTCTAACATGGGAATTCCTTTGAGTGGAGGTTCAGGACGGGACGGGAAAGAAATCAGTGTCAGTTCTTCTTGATCAGCGCAAACAGGAAACTGGCTACCGCCAGGATCGCAAAGACGACAAAAAGGATCTTGCCGATGCCCATGGCGCTGGCGGCGATGCCGCCAAAGCCGAACAGGGCGGCAATCAGGGCGATGACGAAGAACACGACGGCGTAGTGCAACATGGCGAGGCTCCTTGGGTGGCGGGCCGCAACGGCCCGGGGGATCGATTGGGATCAGGTTTTTGCGACGTCCCCAGTGTCACCGCCTGCAAGCGCCAGCGCGATAAGCGCGCCAGCCGTGCGTCTGTCGGGGGAGCGGGGGTGCGTGTGTAGGAGCCGGCTGACAGGGCGCGCCAAGCGCTTCAGGCCGGTGCCGCCTGGGCGGAGGCTTCAGCCACTGATTGCGGCAGCCTGGCCTGGATCGTGGTGCCGTGTCCGGGGCGCGACGCCACGGTCAACACCCCGCCTTCGGCCTGGACGCGGAAACGCATGCCCACCAGGCCGTAGGCAGAGCCAACCCTGGCTGCCGAATCAAAGCCCACCCCGTCGTCGCGCACCGCGACTTCCACCTGCGGCCCGTCGGCGGCCAGGCTGACCCAGACCTCGCTGGCTTTGGCGTATTTGCCGATGTTGGTGAAAGACTCCTGCACCAGCCGATAAACCGTGAGCTCGCCGCTGGCGCTGAGCTGGACAGGCGCCAGCGCGCAATGGATCTGGATGCCGGATGCTTCGCTGAACTCGCGCGCCAGGATTTCCAGCGTCTCCACCAGGCCCAGATTGCCCAGCGCGGAGGGGCGCAGGTTTTCAATGATGCCGCGCCCCAGGGTGATGCTGCTGTTGAGTGTTGCAACCAGGTGCGCCAGCAGATCCAGCGACTCGGGGGCGGTCTTGGCGATGCGCGACTTGATGCGCGCGGCGTCAAGTTTGGCCGAGGTCAGCAGCGCGCCCAGGTCGTCGTGCAGGTTGCGTGCCAAGCGGCTTCGTTCGTCCTCGCGTGCGGTAAGCAGGTGGTGGGTCAGCTCGGTTAGCTGCGCCGTGCGTTTGACGACTTCAACTTCAAGGCGGTCGCGCTCACGCTGCAAGAGATCCGTCAAGTCTTTTTGCCGCTTTTCATGTTCCAGGCTTTGCTGCAAATACATCAACAGGGCGAGCAGGCTGACCGCACTCAACGCCGCCAGGCCAATGCGGCTGATCAGCAGCGTCTGGTAGGTTTCGGCCTGGCTTTCAACAAACTGCAGTTGCTCGCGTTCAATCAGTCTATTGATGACAACCAGGATGGCGGCCATTTCTTCCTTGCCAATGTCGCTCAACAGGATTTCTCTGGCGGAGTCATTCTTGCCTTCGTCGAGCAGGCGGATAGTTTCGGCAAGCTCTGACATCCGGGCTTCGACCAGGCGGCGGAACGCCGTGAATTCCCCGGACAACGCCGGAAATTCCAGGTAGTAGCGTTCCAGCCTCTGGAGCGAATTGACAATCGTCGCGAGTGATTCACTGTAAGGCAGAAGGTAGTCTTTGCGAAGGGTCAAAAAATAGCCGCGCTGCCCCGTTTCTGCATCGAGCAGGGCCTTGCGCAAGTCCCGGATGGTGGCTGTGGCGTCCGCGATCACCCCCGCCCTGTTGAGCCGGGCGACCGATTGCTGGTAGGAGCTCTCGCTGACGAACACCGTCGCCAGCGCGGCCAGGCATACCAGAGGGAAGAACAGGCGGTTGCGCTTGACAACTGCAAAAACGTCCATATTCAACTCCTGTTTGGAAGTGTGGGATCATGCGGCATACAGGCCACCAATACACCATGATCCGAATTGCCATTGTTGACGACCACGCCATGGTGCGTGCGGGCCTGCGCCAGTTTTTCGCCGACCAGATCGACTTCCAGGTGGTTGCCGAGGCAGCCACCGGGCGCCAGGCGGTTGACATTGTGCGCAAAGGCGAAGTGGACGTCATCTTGATGGACATTTCGATGCCTGACCAAAGCGGCGTGGACGCGCTGGCCGCCATCAAGGCCCGCGCGCCCGATCTTCCGGTGCTGATTTTGAGCGGTTTCCCTGAGGCGCACTACGCCACCACCCTGCTGCGCCAGGGCGCCAGCGGCTACTTGAACAAGGATTGCGACCCGGAGGAGATCGTCAAAGCGATCCGCACCGTGCACCGGGGCCGCAAATACATCACTTCCGCCGTGGCCGAGCAGCTCGCCGACGGCTTGAGCGGGGGCGGCGCCGACAAGGCGCTTCATGAACAGCTCTCCGAGCGCGAACTGCAGGTCTTCCTGCGCCTGGCGCGCGGCGAGACCATCGGGCACATGGCCGTCAGCATGTCGCTCAGCGTGAAGACCGTCAGCACGTACCGCACCAGGGTGATGGAGAAGATGAAGCTCGAATCCAACAGCGACCTGACCTATTACGCGCTGAAGAACGGCCTGATCCAGTAACCGGCGCCGTGGCAGGCGGCTGCTTCACAACAACGCCGGCAAAGTGGTGTCGATTTCGCCGTTGGCCAGGCGGCCGCAGTAGGTGATAAGGGCGTCGATGTCGTTGGACTTGTCGAACACCCGGTCGGCGCCCAGATCCAGGCATTTGCGCTTCATGGGGCCGGTGGCGTAATTGGTCAGCACGACCAGTTTGGAGCCCAGGGTGAGGCCGCTTACGCTGCGCAACACGCCCAGGCCTGAGCCGGATTTCAAAAAGATGTCAACAATGATCAGATCGGCGTCGTTGCCTGGTTGGGTGAGCCACTGCACCGCCGAGAGTTCATCCTCCGCCGTACCCACCACCTCCACCGGAGCGAGATCCTCAAGCGTGGCGATCAGGCTTTGGCGGATCACGGGGCTGTCTTCAACAAGGTAGGTTCTTAGGGGGTGCATGGGTCATAGAGATGCGTGGCGCAAACGGGGAATTGTCCCAGTATGCATTTAAATGTAAACCAAGGCTATTGGGACGATGCGCGCCTGCATGTCAGACGATTCCTACATCCCCTGCAACCCGGGATCACGCCGGCACGGGCGCCGCACGGCGTAGGACATCTACTACCTTCAAAGGCGGCGCAGTCCGCTAGCCTGCTTGCCTGGCGCTTCCCATACTGGGCGCACAACTTTATCCAGGACACCTCCATGAAAGCCATCTACAAAACCGCGATCTTCGCCGCCGCCGCAGCCCTGGCGGGGCAGGCCAGCGCGCAGCTCACCTTCTATGAAAATGACGGGTTTCAGGGGCGCTCGTTCAACACCGGCGCCCAGGTCAGCAATTTCAACAGCGTGGGCTTCAACGACCGGGCCTCGTCAGTCATCGTCATGCGCAACCGCTGGGAGGTTTGCGAAGACGCCCGTTACGCAGGGCGGTGCGTGGTGTTGCGGCCGGGACGTTATCCCTCCTTGGGCGCCATGGGTTTGAATGACCGCATCTCCTCGGTGCGCACGGTGGGCTACAACGCCCGCATCGATGACGGGCGTTACGCGCCGCCTGCCGCGCCGGTTTACGACAACCGACGGCGCAACAACGAACGCCTGTACGAAGTCGATGTAATGTCGGTGCGCGCCGTCGTCGGGCCGCCCGAACAGCGTTGCTGGGTGGAGCGCGAACAGGTGTCGCAGCAACCAAGCGGCGGATCGAATGTGCCGGGCGCCGTCGTGGGCGCATTGATCGGCGGCATCCTGGGCCACCAGGTGGGCGCCGGGCGCGGCAACGATCTGGCCACGGTGGGCGGCGCGATCGTCGGCGGCGCCATCGGCGTGCAGGTCGGGCGTGACGGCAACCTGCAGCCGCCGGCCACGCAGAGCGTGCAGCGTTGCACCAGCGTGCCCAGCCAGGCCCAGCCCGAGTTGTGGGACGTGAGCTACAACTTTCGCGGCCAGGAGCACCGCATCCAGATGACCACGCCGCCCGGGCCCACGGTGACCGTCAATCGCCAGGGCGAACCCAGATCTTGATGGCAACCAGAGCGCCACTTTCCATTCCCAATCATTTCACTTCAACAAGGACTCCCCATGAAAACCTCGTCAACGCTCAACATTTCAATGCTCATCAGCGCACTTCTGGCGCTGCCCGTGGCCCAGGCCGCAACCATGGCGAAAGCCGACTACGACCTTGCCAAGAAGGGCATCAGCGCCGGCTACAAGGCCGACAAGGCGTCCTGCAGTTCGATGTCGGGCAACGCCAAGGACATTTGTGTGGAAGTAGCCAAGGCCAAGGAGAAGGTCGCCAATGCAGAGCTGACTTTCAGCTACACCGGCAAGGCGGCCGACCACACCAAGGTCCAGGTGGCCAAGGCCGAATCAGCCTATGCCGTGGCCAAGGAAAAATGCGACGACCTGGCGGGCAACGCCAAAGACGTCTGCCGCAAGGAGGCCAAGGCGGTCGAAGTCAAGGCCCTGGTCGATGCCAAGATGGCCAAGAAGATTGACACCACGCGCAAAGAAGGCGCGCAGGACAAGATCGACGCCGACTACAAAGTGGCGGTCGAGAAGTGCGATGCCCTGGCCGGCGACGCCAAATCCAGTTGCATGGCCAGCGCCAAAGCCAAGTTTGGCAAGACCTGATCAATCCGCCCTTGTGAAGACCGGCTCATGCCGGTCTTTTTTTTGGCCCCATATTTTCATTGTGTATGCCAACGAACAGATGCCAATCCAGACGCGCGCCACACTGTTCCATCGGGTGGAGATTTCCTTTCAACCTGATATTCACCATAGAGGTTTCATCATGAATGCGATTCGTCAATCTTCAATCACTGTCGTTGTGGCCACCGTCCTGATCGCCCTGGGCGGTTGCTCCGGAATGACACGCCAGGAACAGGGCACCGCCACCGGCGCGGTCATCGGTGGCGTGGCCGGCAACGTGCTGGGCGGCGGCGGGCTCTTGGGCACGGCAGCCGGCGCAGCAGTGGGCGGCGTGGTCGGCCACGAAGTCACCAAGCCGAAATACTGAACATCAACCAACACAAGGAAGCACCATGAAATACGCACACATCCTGGCCGCTGCGGCAACCACGCTCGCACTGGGCGGCTGCATCTCGTTCCCGGCCGGGCCAGCCGGCCCGCAGGGCGCGACTGGCGACACCGGCGCATCCGGCAACACCGGACGAACCGGCGCCACGGGTTATACCGGCGCGACCGGTGACACGGGCGCGACGGGCCGCTCCGGCAGCACGGGCGCGACCGGTTACACCGGCGCCACCGGCAGCACCGGGGCCACGGGAGACACCGGCGCGACCGGCTACACGGGCGCCACCGGCAACACGGGCGCGACGGGGAACACCGGCGCCAGGGGCACCACAACGGGTGGAACAATCGTCGTGGTTCCCGCACGTTGATGCGCCGGGAGCGGACCCGCCAAGAGGCCAACCGGGTCTGCCAGAGCGTTTGATGAATCGCGATGATGATCGTCAAAACACTGAAATGGCTCGGCGCCCTGGTTTTGGCGGCCGTCACACTCGCGGCTTTGTTGATCGCGCTGTTTGGCTGGAACTGGCTGCGCCAGCCGATTGAGAAATTCACCCTGGACAAAACTGGGCGCGTGCTGGCAATCAAAGGCGATCTCAGGCTGATATTCGCCTGGCCCAGGCCGCGCCTTCAAGCCAACGAAGTCAGCTTCGCCAACCCGCCATGGGCCAGAGAAACGCAGATGCTGCAGGCCAAAGTGGTGGATGTCACGCTGGATGTGATGGCCCTGCTGCACCGGCGCATCGTGGCGCCTGAAGTGCGCCTGGAGCAGCCCATCGTCTTTCTGGAGCAAAACGTCGACGGCCGCAAGAGCTGGCTGCTTGACCTGGACCAGACGGACGAATCCGCCCGCATCGAGATCGGCCATCTGAGCCTGGACCATGGCACGCTGGGTTATGACGACACCGCCGCCAGGACGCGCATCCGCGCCGATATCAACACCCCCAGCGGCGCCGCCATCCGGCCTGCGGCGGCAGCTTCAATTTATGGCCTGGATTTCAGCGCGCAAGGCCAATTCAAGGGCGTAGCCGTCAAAGCCAAAGGCAGCGGCGCGCCGGTGCTGTCCATCCGCAACGAGACCGCACCGTATGCCCTGAAGCTCGATGCCGACCTGGGCCGCACCCATGTGCTGGCCGAGGGCAGCGTCACCAGCCTGCAAAAGCTCTCGGCCCTGGACATGGCCATGGCGCTGCGCGGCGACAACCTGGACCAGCTCTTCCCCCTCATCGGAATCGCCACGCCAGCCACGCGCGCCTACACCACGCATGGCCGCCTGGTCCACGCGGGCAACCGCTGGCAATATGAAAACTTCAAAGGCCGTTTTGGCGACAGCGACCTTGCCGGGTCGATCACAGTGACGACTGGCGGCCAGCGCCCGGTGCTGGTGGCGGATTTGAGTTCGAACCTGCTTGACATCGCCGACCTGGGGCCGCTGATCGGCGCCAGGCCTGGCAGCGTCAAGGCGGCCCGCCAGGCTGCCGCCCCTGCCAGCGCCGACGCCCTGGCCGCCAACGCCCCGCCAGCGCCCCAGGTGACGCCCGCACGCATGCGTGTGCTGCCCGACATGCCGTTCAACACCGAACGCTGGAACAGCCTGGACGCCGACGTCCATCTGCGCGCCAAAACCATCCGCCGGGCAGCCGACATGCCGCTGGACAACCTGACAGCGCATATGATTCTTCGCGATTCCATTTTGACGCTCGACCCGATTGACTTCGGCCTGGCAGGCGGGCACCTCAGCGCGGTCATCTCGCTGGACGGCGGCAAACACCCGATCCAGGCGCGGGCCCGCGTGAAGGCGCAAAAACTCCAGCTCGCCAGGCTGTTCCCCGGCGCCAAGCTCAACCAGGCCAGCATCGGCCAGGTCAACGGCCTGTTCGACCTGAGCGGCTCCGGCGATTCGGTCCGCGACATGTTGGCCGGCGCCAACGGCAAGCTTGGCCTGGTCGTGGCCGGGGGCCAGATCAGCCGCCTGATGATGGAGAAAATCGGCCTGCATCTGTGGGAGATGCTGGCGTTGAGCCTGAGCGGCGACCAGCTCATCGAGCTGCGCTGCGCCGTGGCGGACTTCGATGTGCGCCGGGGCAACATGCAGCCCAACGTGTTGCTGCTGGACACCCAGGTGACGACGATCTACGGCACCGGCAGCATCGACCTGGCGCAGGAACGGCTGGACTTGACCTTGAATCAAAAAACCAAAAACACCAGCCCGCTGGCCTTGCGCAGCCCCATCTACATCCGGGGCAATTTCGCCAAGCCGGTGGCCGGTGTGGACAAGGGCCGGGCCGTGGCGCGCGCCCTGGGCGCCGCGACGCTGGGGCTGATCAGCCCCTTGCTGGCCCTGATCCCCTTGATCGACCCTGGCCCCGGCAAAGACAGCGATTGCGCCCGGCTGCTGGCGCCGGGCAAACCGCCAACGCGGCCCGAAGCCAAAAAAGCCGTGCCCTGAAACTGGAACCTGGCGCCACCTGCCGCCGCACGCGGGTTTCCATCGAACTGACCGGATTTTCATTTGCTACTATTTTGATATCTAACTATACATATACCACGTTGGAAAACGCCCTATTTGGCTGGAAGAACGGGGTTTTGACGCTGGCGCGGCGCATAAGCACCGATGACATCAAGCTTGGCTTATTTGCGTCCAACCACCAGCAGGAACACGCCCAGCACGAGGCTCGCGCCGCTCAAAATCAGCGGCACGTTCACGGTCTTTCTCTCCTGCACCTTGAGTTCTATCGGTCCGAGCTTCAGGCCGGTGCTCTCTTTGGTATAGCTGAAGCCGCCATAGACCAGGCCAAGTCCGCCCAGCACGATGAGGATGATTGCTGTCAATTTTGTTGCGTTCATTTTTTTACCTCGGTTAAAAATTGTGAAAGATCCTTCAGCACGTTTTGCACCGCCTGGTTGGCGGCGGCCACGCCGCCTTGCGGGTCGTCGCTGGCCGAAGGGACGCTGGCGTCAAACTCGCGCCATGCCAGCACACGGCGTGTCTTGTCCTCGACCAGGGTGGCGCGCAGCGTGAACCGCACGCGTGAGGGGCTGGCCAGAAATTCCTGCTGCAAGCGCACGATCTCGGTGTCGAGCCGCCATTCACCCGCTGCTGCGCCCGCGCTCAGCACCACGGCGCTGAACGCCCCGCCGCGCTCGATGGCTGCAGCCATCAGGGGGCCAAGCATGCGTGCCGGCGGATCAACCCATTCGTTGTGCGCGAAATATTCCAGCTTGTGGGCTTCACGCACGTAGATGATGCGCTGGCTGTCAAAACCGGACGCGGCGCGCGGCGGGTTGATGATCAGGGTGGTGGCCGTAGCAGGCGGCACGGGTGCCGGCAGCTGGCTTGCGGGCGCGCCGTCCTGGCCGCCATCCAGCGTGTAGTGGGTCGATTGCGGCCTTGCCGGCGGGGCCAACAAACTGCAGGCGCCCAACGCAGCCAGCGCCGCGCCTGCCAGGATGAGAGCCGCGAGGCAGTCCAGTTTGCGGAAAATCCTGCTTGAAAACGTCATGGTTTGCCACCTGCTTCTCCCGGCCCTGGCGGCACCGGATTGCGGCCGAACAGAAGGCCGCGCGGGTCACGTTCAGTCTGCTCGCTCAAGCGGCGCAAGGACGCAGTGAGAATGCTGAGTTCGCCCAGCAGGCGTTCGAGCTCGGGCAAGGTCTCGGCGCCGAAACGCTTCACGTCGCCGCTCACCGCGTCGATGGTTTTGCCCGCGCTTTGGCTGGTCTGGGCCACCTCCATCCCCATTTTTTCAATGGCGTCGGCGCTGCGCGCGACGCGCTCGATGGCCGGACCGAGCTGCGCCGTGGCGCGCGCGGTATTGTCAAAGGTTTTGGCGGCGCTGGCGATGCCGCTGTCCAGCGTGTCCTTGCGCGCGGCCAGGGTGCGCGCAAGGATGGCGATGTCGGCCAGTGCGCTCTTGAAAGCGGCCTTGTTGTCGTCGCTCAGAATGGCATTGAGACTGCTGGAGGTGCTGTCGAGTTTGGCCAGCACCGTGGTCAACACGTTTTCAAGCCGCGCGCCCAGCGAGGGTTTGGTGAGGATGACCGGGTATCTCGCGCCCGCCACGGCGCGCAGCGCTGGCGAGGCAGCCGCGCCGCCGCTGAGTTCGACGTAGGCGATGCCGGTCAGCCCCTGCGTCCTGAGCATCGCCACCGTGTCTTCCTTGATGGGTGTGCCGCGTTCAATGGCGAATTGGAGGTTGACACGCTGCGGATTCGCCGCGTCGAGCGCGATCTGCCGCACCTTGCCCACATCGACGCCGTTGTATTTGACCGGCGCGTTCAGGTTGAGGCCGGCCACCGACTCGTCTTCGACGGCCAGGTAGGTGTCGTACTTCTTCTGCCAGGCCCCGCCCGAGGCCAGCCACAACACCACGGCGATCAGCGCGGCGCCCAGCAGCAGCACAAAGCCGCCTACGACCGGATAGTTCACTTTGGTTTCGATGATGGCTCCCCAGTGATTTCCTTGCCCTTGCCGTCACCGCCGGTTTCGCTGTTGCGCTGGCCGCGCACGCCTTCAAAAAACTGGCGCACGGCCGGGTTTTCCATTTGCGACAGCTCGGCCATCGTGCCGATACCCTGCGCCCTGCCGTCAGCCAGCACGGCAACGCGGTCAGCGACTTGCCACAGCAGGTCCAGGTCGTGGGTGACCATGACGATGGTCAGGCCGAACAGTTCGCGCAGCTTGAGCACCAGTTCATCCACGCCGGCGGCGCTGTGCGGGTCCAGGCCGGCTGTTGGCTCGTCAAGAAACAGCAGCTCGGGGTCAAGCGCCAGCGCGCGCGCCAGCGAGGCGCGTTTCATCATGCCGCCGCTGAGTTCGGACGGGTATTGCGCGCCGACCTCGGGTTTCAGGCCGGTCATGGCCAGCTTCCAGGCGGCGATTTCATCAATCAGGCCGTCCGGCAAGGTGGTGTGTTCGCGCAGGGGCAAGCCGATGTTTTCAAGCACGGTCAAAGAGCCAAACAGGCCGCCGTGCTGGAACATCACGCCCCAGCGGCGGCGCAGCGCCAAAGCGTCCTCGTCAGTCAGGCGGCCCAAGTCTTCGCCGAGCACCCGGATCGAGCCCGCGCTGGGGCGATGCAGCAGGATCATCTCGCGCAGCAGGGTCGATTTGCCCGAACCGCTGCCGCCAATCACCGCGAAAACCTCGGCCCGGCGCACGTCCAGATCCAGGCCTTCATGCACCACGTGCGCGCCAAACCGGGTGGAGACGTCGCAGACTTCGATCACCAGCTCGCCAGCGGAATCTTGATTTGGCATGTCAGAGGTCCAGCGCGCTGAAGGCAATGGAGAACAGGGCGTCGGCGACGATGACCAGGAAGATCGACTGCACCACGCTGCGGGTGGTCTGGCGTCCCACGCTGTCCGCCCCGCCCTTGGTCTGAAAACCCTGGAAGCAGCCGACCACGGCGATGATGGCCGCGAACACCGGGGCCTTGAGCACGCCGATCAAATAGGCCGTGGTGCTGACCGCCTTGACGAAGCGGTCCAGAAACTCGTTGAAAGTCACGCCCAGCTGCACGCGCGCCATCAGCATGCCGCCGAACACGCCCAGCACGTCGGCGAACACGGTCAACAGCGGCAACACAATCACCAGGGCCATGATTTTCGGCAGCACCAGCAATTCGATCGGCTCGATGCCGATGGTGCGCATGGCGTCGATCTCCTCGGTCACGGCCATGGTGCCGATCTGCGCCGCGTAGGCCGAGCCGGAGCGCCCGGCCAGGATGATGGCCGTGATCAGGGGCGCGAATTCGCGCAGCATCGACAAGCCCACCAGGTCGGCGACGAAAATGTTCGCGCCGTATTGACGCAGCTGGTCTGCGCCCTGGTAGGCGACCACGACGCCGAGCAGGAATGACAACAGCCCGACGATGGGCAAAGCGTCAAACCCGGCGCTGCGGATGTTGAACAGGATGGGCCGCCAGCGCAGGCGTGACGGATGGGCGACGCCCGCCGCAACGGCAAGCGCGCTTTCACCGACGAAGGCCAGCAGGCCCACGACCTGTTGCATGGCGTCTGATGCGCTCTTGCCGACACGCTCGAACAGGCCGGGCGCGGTCGCAGGCACGCCAGCGCCGGTGCCGGCCTGGCCGTCGATCTGTTGCGCCACAACATCCAGCAGGCGGGCATTTTCCGGCCGCAATCCGTGCCAGGTCAGGACGACGCCTTCGCCACGCAAGCGAAGCAAGAGTTTTTGCAAGGCCCAGGCGCCCGCCGTGTCGAGCGCGTCGATGCGTGCGCCGTCGGCGTGGACTGCCGTCTTTGCGGGGATGCGCAATGCCTCCAGCCGGGGCGCCACGGCGCTGATGGCGCGCGCCGTCCAACTCCCCGACAGGGCAATGTCTTGCGGGGTCGGCTGGGCGATCTCGGCGGGCGTCACGGGTGCAGGCTTCATGGATGGCCTTGAGGCTAGGTGAAATGCGCCCGCTCGTATGTGCGCCGCCGAACAGAACCGGCCTTCGAATGCGGGCAAGCTTCGCCACAGCATCCCATGCTTTTTTAAACGGAGAAGTTCACATGAAAACCAGATTTGGATCATTCGCGCTGGGCGCCAGCCTGGCCGGCGCAATGGCACTGCTTGCGGCCGGTTGCAACAAGGCCCCAGACCCTGTGCCGGCGGCGGCTGCTGCGTCGCCAGTTCCCTCAACGCCCGCAGTGCCCCCCAAGACTTCGGTCGGCACCGAGATCGACGACACCGTGGTCACCGCCAGCGTCAAGTCGGCCCTGTTGGCCGACGCCGACATCAAGAGTTTCGACTTCAGGGTCGAAACCCGCAAAGGCGAGGTGATGCTGAGCGGCTTTGTGGACAGCCAGAGCCAGCTTGACCGCGCGGACTCGCTCACCAAGGCGGTGGCGGGCGTCAAAAGCATTCAAAACAATGTGGCTCTGAAAACCAGCGACACCACAGTGGGCAACAAAGTCGATGACGGCATCGTGACGGCCAAGGTCAAGGCAGCTCTGATCGGCGACGAAAAGATCAAGAGCACCGACATCACTGTCGTCACGCGCAAGGGCGAGGTTCAGCTCAGCGGTTTTGTCAACAGCCAAAGCCAGATCGACCGCGCACTGCTGGTGGCCAAGGGCATTGAGGGCGTGAGCAGCGTCAGCAACGAGATGAGCATCAAAAAATGAGGCCCGGAGTCGCGTTGTGCGATTGGGGCGCGCTGGCTGTGTCACAAATATGGCGATAAATGTGGCAATTTAGATTTCACGCCCTGCCAAGTGTCCTCGAGTATGATTCAATCCTATCAATTCCAAAGGGATGCCCGTCATGCGCACAACCCGGCAATTCAGCATCACTTTGCCCACGGAAATGGCGGGCCTCGTCAAATCTAAGGTCACCTCAGGAGATTACGCCACCGAAAGCGAAGTGATCCGGGACGGCTTGCGCGTCCTGATGGCCCGTGACCGCGCCATGGCGCATTGGCTTCAGACCCAAGTCGGCCCGGCCCATGACGCGCTTAAAGCTGACCCATCCCGGGCGATCCCCATTGCCCAGTTGCGCAAACGCCTCGCCGCCGCTCGTCGCGCAGCCACTTCAAAAGCCTGATGCCGGGTCCGGGCCTATCCTGTCGTCTTCACGCCGGAGGCGCTGGAACAGCTTGCGGCGTTGTACGCTTACATCGCACAAGCCGCCTCACCCCTGGTTGCCCAGCGTTACACCGATGCAATCGTCACCTATTGCGAGACCTTGCAGACCTTTCCGCTCAGAGGCGCTCGCCGCGATGACATTCGCCCAGGACTGCGCATCACAAACTATAAGGGCCGGGCGGTGATTGCCTTTGACGTGAGCGGTGAACGAATCAGCGTCATCGGTGTTTTTTGCGGCGGCCAGGACTATGAGACAGCCCTGAACCCACCCGACTCAGACATCAGCCAATAAAAGCATGAATAAATGGTGGGCCGTGTAGGACTTGAACCTACGACCAAAGGATTATGAGTCCTCTGCTCTAACCAACTGAGCTAACGGCCCACGCCAGCGCAGATTGTACGGGGCCGTCTACTTGTGATGGCTAAGAGCGTTGCTCACCAGCTTGGAGGTGATGTCCACGATCTGGATCATGCGGTCATAAGGCATGCGCGTGGGGCCGATCACGCCCAGGGTGCCGACGATCTGGCCGTCCACCTCGTACGGCGCGCTGACGATGGACAGGTCTTCAAACGGCACGACCTGGCTCTCGCCGCCGATGAAGATGCGCACGCCTTCGGCCTGGCCGGCGATGTCGAGCAGGCGCATGAGCTGGGCCTTTTGCTCGAACAGGTCGAACGCACGGCGCAGATGGCCCATGTCACCGGAAAAATCTGTGACGGCCAGCAGGTTGCGTTCGCCCGAGATGACCACTTCGTCCTGCGTCTCGTTGATGGCTTCGGCGCTGACGTGCACCGCTGCCTGCATGAGGCTGGCGATTTCGGAGCGCAGGCTTTCAACCTCGTTTTGCAGGCGCGCGCGCACTTCTTCGAGCGCCAGCCCGACGTAATTGATGTTGAGGTAGTTGGCGGCCTCGACCAGGTTGGCCTGCGAATAATCGGCTTCGGTGAAGATCACGCGGTTTTGCACATCCCCCTCGGGCGAGACGATGATGACCAGCAGGCGGCGCTCGGACAGTCGCAAAAATTCAATGTGCCGGAACACCGAGGCACGGCGCGGCGCAATCACCACGCCGACAAACTGCGACAGGCTGGACAGCAGGTTGGCCGCATTGGAGATCACTTTTTGCGGCTGATCCGGCGCCAGGCTTTGTTTTGCGATCTGGCCCCGGTGGGCAGTGAGCATGGTGTCGACGAACAGGCGGTAGCCGCGCGCGGTGGGGATGCGCCCGGCCGAGGTGTGCGGGCTGACGATCAGGCCGAGCTCCTCCAGATCGCTCATGACGTTGCGGATGGTGGCTGGCGAGAGTTCGATGCCGGTCGCGCGCGACAGGGTGCGCGAGCCCACGGGCTGGCCGTCGGCGATATACCGCTCGACCAGGGCTTTCATCAACAACTTGGCGCGATCATCCAGCATCGCTTCATTTTAGTGATGTAATTTGCAAATGAAATCCAAATTCCGCCATGTCGCGCTTATTGGCAAGTACCAGACGGTCAGTTCCAACACGCCCGGGGCATCTTCGCGCCAGGCGCTGGAGGAAATCGCGCACTTTCTGCACGACCAGGGTTGCGAGGTGTCTTTTGAGGCAGCGACCGCCGCCAACATCAGTATTTCAGGTTACCCAGTGCTGGATGTGCCGGGCATCGGCACCCAGTGCGATTTGGGCCTGGTGGTGGGCGGCGATGGCACCATGCTGGGCATCGGGCGTCAACTGGCCTGTTACGGCGTGCCCCTGATTGGCATCAATCAGGGCCGCCTGGGCTTTGTCACCGACATCCCGTACGAGGGCTTCCAGCAAACACTGGCCGCCATGCTGGCGGGTGAACACCTGGAAGACCACCGCAGCCTGATGCACGCCAGGGTGATGCGCGACGGGCGCTGCGTGTTTGACGCCTTGGCCATGAACGACGTGGTGGTGAACCGCGGCGCGACCTCGGGCATGATGGAGTTGCGGGTTGAGGTGGATGGCAATTTCGTCGCCAACCAGCGCGCCGATGGGCTGATCATCGCCACGCCGACCGGCTCCAGCGCCTACGCCCTGTCGGCGGGCGGGCCCCTGCTGCACCCGTCGATTCCAGGCTGGGTGATGGTGCCGATCGCCCCGCATACATTGTCAAACAGGCCGGTTGTCCTCGCCGATGCTTCGGAGATAGCTATAGAAGTGGTAGCAGGCCGGGATGCCAGCGCGAATTTCGACATGCAGTCGCTGGCTTCCCTGCTGCATGGCGACCGCATCATCGTGACCCGCTCCGAGCACCACGTGCGCTTTTTGCATCCCAAGGGATGGACTTACTTCAACACCCTGCGCCAGAAGATGCACTGGAATGAGGGGGTGGCATGAGCGCGACGCAGAACCGCTTCAAGCAAGCGAACGCCCCCTTGGGGCTGAGGGCTGCGGCTCCGGGCATGCCTGCGCAGGCCCGGACAGCCCGAAGAGACTACGGCTCTGCCGTTGGCGCGTCCGGCGAGGACACGAAGTGCCGAGCGTGGGGGCAATCATGAGCCTCAGGCGGATTGTCCTTCGGGATTTTGTGATCGTCGGCGAGCTCGATCTCGATCTGTCCGGCGGCTTCACGGTGTTGACAGGGGAAACGGGCGCGGGCAAATCGATCTTGATCGACGCCCTGCAACTGGTCACGGGCGCGCGCGCGGACGCGGGCGTCATACGTGAAGGCGCGGGCCGCACCGATGTCAGCGCCGAGTTCGATACAACCGCCGTGCTGGACGCCTGGCTGGAAGACGCCGGGTTTAACGTGGCCGGGGCGGCCGGGGCAGACGCGGGCGACGGCCTGCTGCTACGCCGCACGGTGGATCTCTCGGGCAAGAGCCGGGCCTGGATCAATGGCAGCCCCGCCACCGCCACCCAATTGCGCGGGCTGGGCGAGCAGTTGCTTGACATCCATGGCCAGCACGCCTGGCAAAGCCTGACCCGGCCGGACGCCGTGCGCAGCCTGCTCGACGCGTATGCCAAGGTCAACACCACCGCCCTGGGCGCGCTTTGGCAACAATGGCGCCAAGCGCAAACAGCATTGGGCGACGCGCTTGCGGCGCAAGATTCGCTGCAACGCGAACGCGAGCGCCTGGCCTGGCAGATTGGCGAGGTGGACAAACTCGCGCCCAAACCCGGCGAGTGGGACGGGCTCAACCTGGAGCACAGCCGTTTGTCCAACGCGCAGGCCTTGCTGGACGGTGCGCAAGGTGCCTTGCAGGCGCTCGACGACGAAGAGGCCAGCGCCTTGCGCGGCATCAACAGCGCACTGGCAATGCTGCAACTTCAGGAGCATATTGAGCCTTATTTCAAAGGGTTAAGCGAGGTTTTAAGCTCCACTGTGGCGCAAATCGAAGACACCGCCCACGCGCTGCGGATGTACCTGCGCAAGACCGATCTGGATCCACAGCGCCTGGGCGAGCTCGACGGGCGCCTGGCGTTGTGGATGTCGCTGGCACGGCGTTACAAACGCGCGCCGGCCGATCTGGCGGAGCTGCTGCAAAACTGGCGCGACGAGCTCACCCGGCTGGAAGCCGGTTCGGACCTGCAGGCGCTTGAGGCCGCGCAGGCGAAAACACAGGCCGCTTACATGGCCGAGGCCGGGGCGGTTTCCAAAGCCCGCGCCAAGGCCGCGCCGCTGCTGGCCAAATCCGTCACGCAAGCGATGCAAGGCTTGGGGATGCAGGGCGGCGTGTTTGAAGTGGCGCTGCAAAAATCCGCCCAGCCGATGCAAAGCGGGCTGGAAGACGTGGCTTTCTTTGTGGCAGGCCATGCCGGCAGCACGCCCAGGCCGGTCAACAAAGTGGCGTCGGGCGGCGAGTTGTCGCGCATGGCGCTGGCCATCGCGGTCACCACCAGCCAGTTGGGCACGGCGCAAACCCTGATTTTTGACGAGGTGGACGCCGGCGTCGGCGGCGCGGTGGCTGAAACCGTGGGGCGCCTGATGAAGCAGCTTGGCATGGACCGCCAGGTGCTGGCGGTCACCCATTTGCCCCAGGTCGCCGCTTGCGCAGACCACCATCTGGTGGTGTCCAAGGCCTTGCAGGATGGCGCAACCTTGAGCCAGGTCGCCGGCGCGCTGGGAGAACAGCGTGTGGCCGAAATCGCCCGCATGCTGGGCGGCGCCCGCCTGCTGGGCGCCACGCTGGCCCACGCCAAGGAAATGCTGGCGTCAAGAAACTAAAGCCGTGGCAATGGAATCCAACGCGCCCATCATGGAAATCGTATTGATCACCGGCATGTCCGGCTCCGGCAAATCCGTGGCCCTGCACGCACTGGAAGACGCCGGCTACTACTGCGTGGACAACCTGCCGCCGGAGTTGCTGGTGCAGTTTGTTCTGCTGGAGCAGGAGCAACACGCCAGCCGCCTGGCCATCGCCATGGACGTGCGCAGCGCCACCTCCCTGCCGATCGTGCCCGAGCAGCTCAAGGCGCTGCGGAAAAAAGGCATCGTGGTCAAGCCCCTGTTTCTCGATGCGACGACGGGCACCCTGGTGCGCCGTTATTCCGAGTCCAGGCGCAAACACCCTTTGTCGCAGAACGAAACCCGGCCCGCCGCCACGGACGGGCGGCGTGCCCTGGTCGACGCCATCGAGCTTGAGCGCGAACTCCTGGCCGACCTGCGCGAGCAGGCGCATGTGATCGACACCAGCATCATCCGGCCTTCGCAATTGCAGGGTTATGTCAAATCGCTGATCTCGGCGCCGCCCGGGCAGTTGACCCTGGCCTTTGAGTCATTCGCCTACAAACGCGGCGTGCCCACGGACGCCGACTTCGTGTTCGATGTGCGCATGTTGCCCAACCCGCACTATGACCCCGATTTGCGCGCCCTGACGGGCCGGGACGACGCAGTGGCGGACTACTTGCAGCAACAACCCGAAGTGGGCGAAATGCTGCGCCAGATCGACGCGTTTTTGTCCTATTGGCTCGATGCCCTGGCGCGCGACCACCGCAGTTATGTCACGGTGGCCATCGGCTGCACCGGCGGCCAGCACCGCTCGGTTTACATCGTTGAACAACTGGCCGAAAGTTTCGCCGGCAAATGGGCCACGCTCAAGCGCCACCGCGAGCTTGACGCCCTGCCCGGCCGTTTCGCCCCCACCTCAACCGGCTGGCTGCCCACCTGAGAGCAGTTTTCTGACTGGCGCAGGCAGGCCCAGCAGCGGCCATTGCCGGGCCGAAAACCATTGGCCGTCGAGCTTGGCCAACGCCGCCGCCCCGGGCTGCAAACATACCGCGTGCAAATGCAGGTCTTTGTGGGTCAATACATGTTTGATGGCTGCCTGGTCCTGCAAGGCGGCCCGAAGCCGGGGCGGCACCGCCTGATCCAGCGCCTCGCGGCTGTCAAACAAGGCGAAACAGTACAGGCCGGCCCAGACGCCCGGCGTTGGCCGCCGGCTCAGCAGAACTGACCCGTCTTTGGTTTGCGCCCACAACAGCCAAAGGGATTGCGCGCTGCGTTTGAGCTTGCGGGATTTGACCGGGTATTTTTCGGGCTCATTGCGCAGTCTGCCCACACACAGGCCGACCAGCGGGCATTGGCCGCAAAGCGGCTTTTTGGCCAGGCATACGGTAGCGCCCAAATCCATCATGCCCTGGGTGTAGGGCTGCATGGTTTTGCCCAGGTCGCGCCGGGGCAGAAGCGCCGCAGCCTCGGCCCAAAGTTCGCGCTCATTGGCCGCAGCGGCGAGGTCGGCATCAAAACCGAGAACCCGTGTCAACACGCGTTTGACATTGCCATCCAATATGGCAACCCGTTCGCTGAAACACAAGGCGGCGATCGCCCCCGCCGTGGACCGGCCTATGCCGGGCAAGGTCTGCAAGGCCTGGGCATTGTCCGGGAATATGCCGCCATGCGCGCCCGCCACCTGCCTGGCGCAGGCGTGCAGATTGCGCGCCCGGCTGTAATAACCCAGACCGCTCCACAGGCCCAGCACGTCGTCCAGGCTGGCTGCGGCCAGGCTGCGGACATCCGGAAAGCGGCGCAGAAAACGCGCAAAATAATCCAGCACGGTGACCACCTGCGTCTGTTGCAGCATGATCTCGGACAACCAGACGCGGTAAGGGTCACGGGTGTTTTGCCAGGGCAGGTCGTGCCGGCCATGTTCGGCCTGCCAGCGCACGACGCGCGCCGCCAAATCAGGCTTGGCCGCCGCCCTCACGCTCTTTTGAGCGCCACCGCCTTGGCATTGGTCTTGGCCTCGGCTTTTTGGCTTTTTTTGGCGGGAGCCGGCGCCTCGTTGGAGTCGATCAGGTAAGTTGTCAATTCCACCAGTTTGAGGTCGAGCAAGTCCAGCCCGGCCTCCTGGGCCTGGATTTCGCTGATCCGGTCGTTCAGGCCGCCGGTGGCCTGCTGGATTCTGTCGATGGCTTCGATGCGCCGCGTGAAGGTGCGGCGGCGCTCGCGCAACTGCGCGTCAAGTTGCGAAGCGGCGGATTTGCTCCACATTTCCACGTCGCCCAAAGCGGTTTCGTGGATGGCGCGCAAGCGTGTCGCCAGGGCCCGCACCAGGCGGTCGGCGAACTCGGTTTGCGCCAGCCTGAAAGCGTTGCCGATGCCCAGGTACTGTAGATGGCTTTGCTCAACCAGATCCAGCCCCTGCAAGTACGGCGCCATGGGCGGCTCGGCGGGCACCTGGAGCGAAAAGCCGTGCTCGGCGTTGAGCTGGCGGAAGGACGCGCCCAGCATCGACTGGATTTCAGCCATCAGCGCCTGCACCTGTTTCAAGTTGGCGCGCAGGCGGCCGAAGGTCTCGCCATAGGCCTTTTTAACGCCCAGTTTGAGCCCTTTTTGCTGCAGGGCGTCAGTCAGCTGGTTCATCTCTTTCTTCAAGGCCTGCGGGCCCAGAATCGCGAACACGTCACGCAGCAGCTTGAGGTGCACCGACCGCACGGCATGGATTCTGGCGCCGCCCAGGTCGAATTCAGTCTGCTCCTGCGAAATGCGCAGGCGCATGTGCTTGATGACGGTGGCGTTCTTGCCCTGCAAGCCGGTAAGCTCGATCGACTGTTCGGCCAGATCGCGCCGGCGGATGTTGATGACGCGCCCGGTCTCCGCTCGAAGGTCGGTGATGGTGTTGGCCACCGCTGCACCCAGGATTTTGTGGCGCTGGTCCATGATGCTCGTGCCGAGGGCCGCTTCAAGCGCAGGCAGGCAACTCCTGGCCAGCAGTTCGGGGTCGTTGGTGACCTTGCCGACCAGGCCTTTGTGCGCAGACACCGGGATCACCTGCGCCACCGGAATGCCGAGAATCTCGGCCGTGTTCGCGCATTGCCGGTCGATCTGCGCCTGCATTTGCTCAGGCGTGCTCAGCGCGTCCCACAGGGTGTCGATTTTATTGAGTACCACCAGGCGGGCGTTGGCTTGGCTGGGCTCGGTGATCAGATGCTCACGCCAGATCGAGAGATCGGACTTGGTGACGCCGGTGTCGGCGCCCAGGATGAAAATCACCGCCTGCGCCTGGGGGATCAGGCTGACGGTCAACTCCGGCTCGGCGCCGATCGCGTTGAGCCCCGGCGTGTCGAGGATGACCAGGCCCTGTTTGAGCAGCGGGTGCGCGATATTGATCAGGGCGTGGCGCCATTTGGGAATCTCCACCATGCCTTTGGCGTCGACTATCGGGTTGTCCTGGGGCGACTGGCTGTGCCAAAACCCCAATGCCCTGGCCTCGTCCGGCGTCACCCGGCGCGTCTCGGCGACTTTTTCAAGGGCCAGCGCCAACTGTTTGGGGTCGTTCACATCCAGGTCGATGCGCGTCCATTTTTCTGGCACCTGGCGCCATTCCATCAGGGCCTGCGGCTTCAGGCGGGTCTCGATGGGCAGCAGGCGCAAACACGGCGGCACGTCGGCGTCATAACCCATTTCGGTCGGGCACATGGTGGTACGCCCGGCGCTGGCGGGCATGATGCGCCGGCCGTAACCGGCAAAGAAGATGGCATTGATCATCTCCGACTTGCCGCGCGAAAACTCGGCCACAAAGGCCACCATCACCTTGTCGGAGCGCACCTGGATTTCAAGCCGCTTGAGCCGCTCTTCGACCGCCGCGTCAAGCAACTCGTGATCTTTCATCCACTCGGCCAGCAATTTCAGGCGCAGGGCGAACTCACGCCGCCAGGCGCCGTGCTGATCAAACTGTTCGTTAAATGATGTAGTCAAAGTATTCCCGGCATTCCCGCACTGGCTTGCAATATGGTAGCACCGAGAGCAAGGCGGCCTGCCAGGATTTCGTCACCTTTTCTGGCAATTGGGACAGAAAAACGTGGATCGCTGCCCCTGGCGGATGGCTTTGACGGGCCGGGCGCAAACCTTGCAGGGCAGGCCCGTCCGCCCATAAACCATGGCTTCAAGCTGGAAATGCCCGGCTTCGCCATGGGCGTTCGAGAAATCGCGCAGGGTGCTGCCACCCTGCTCGACGGCGCGCGCCAGCACTTGCTGGATGGCCGCGCGCAACCTGGCCGCGCGCAGCCGGCTGAGGCTGCTGGCCCGCGTTGTGGGGCGGATGCCTGCAAGAAACAGCGCCTCGGACGCGTAAATATTGCCTACGCCCACCACCAGATCGCCCGCCAGCAAGACCTGCTTGATCGCCGACGCGCGGGTTTTCAAAGCAGCGTGAAAAACGCCAGGGTCGAAGTCATCCGACAGTGGCTCCACGCCCAATTTACCCAGCAGTTTCTGCGCGACGGCGGCGTCCTCCTGCGGCGAATAAACCACGGCGCCAAAGCGGCGCGGGTCGTTCAGGCGCAGCGTGCCCTGGCTTGTGGCCATTTCAAAATGGTCATGCGCGCCCGGCGCCGCCAGGCCGTGTCCGAACGTCAGGCTGCCGGACATGCCCAGATGCACCAGCAACAAGCCCTGGTCAAGATCGATCAGCAAATACTTGCCCCTGCGGCGCACCGAGAGCACGTGGCGCCCCGACAAGCCGGCCGGCGGGCAACCCAGCGGCCAGCGCAGGGCTTTGCCCATGCGGACAGACAAGACGCGCGCGCCCCGGATGCGCTCCACAAAGCTTAAGCGCGTGACTTCGACTTCGGGCAGTTCAGGCATTTGGAATCCGGATTGGACAGGTCTGTGTGAATGGGCGCGGCATAGATTATTATGGATTCATGTTTCCAATCCAAAGCTTCATGGCCCTGGGGCAATTTCGCACCTGTTCGCCGTCCGGCGACACCGCCGCCGCCCGGCTGCGCAACCGTTTCATTGCCCGGTTGGGCGCGGGTGTTTTGATATTCGCCGCTTCAGGCGTTTTCGCCCAAACCACGGGCAGCCAAGGGGCGGCGGCGGACACCACTGACAGCACGGCCAGCTCGGCCCTGGACAGCGATCTGTTTTACCAGCTCATGCTGGGCGAACTCAATGTGTTCGGGGGCGAGCCGGGCGCCGGTTATTCGCTCATCCTGGACGCGGCGCGCAAAACCAATGACGCCAAGCTGTACGAGCGCGCGGTCAATGTCGCCTTGCAGTCGCGCTCGGGCGAGCCCGCCTTGCAGGCCGCGCGGGCCTGGGCCAGGGCGCAGCCCGCGTCCCGCGAAGCCAACCGCTACGTCTTGCAGATCCTGGTCGGCTTGAACCGCATCGGCGAGACGCTGGAGCCGCTCAAGTTTGAGATCAACTCCGCCGCGCCCAAGGACCGCGTCGCCGAAATATCGGCAATACCGCGCTTTTACGCGCGCGTGACCGATAAAAAACTGGCCGCCGGCGTGGTGGAACAGGCGCTGGGCGACTACC
This sequence comes from Rhodoferax sp., assembly GCA_031392945.1. Lineage (GTDB taxonomy): Bacteria > Pseudomonadota > Gammaproteobacteria > Burkholderiales > Burkholderiaceae_C > JANYCG01. The sequence goes on from JANMVT010000195.1 coordinate 92,706, forward strand.
TGGCCAGCCCCGTTCTGGGCGCGCCGGCCTGGGTCACCCTGGGCCGCCTGCGGGTTGAGGCGGGCGACACCGCTGGCGTACTCGACGCCGCGCAGCGCGCCCAAGGCCTGGACGCCAAGTCGGATGGCGCCGCCTTGCTGGCCCTGAGCCTGATGGGCTCCAAAACGCCGCAGGCCGAGGCCATCGTGCGCAAGCACCTTGAAGGCGGCCCCCAAGTCGAAGTCCGCATGGGTTACGCCCGTGCCTTGCTGGACGCGCAGCGTTATCCGGAAGCCAGCGCCCAATTGCAAATGGTCACCGCCCAAAAGCCCGACCATCCCCAGGCCTGGCTGATTTTGGGCACGCTGGAACTACAGGACAAAAAGCCGCTGGCCGCTGAAAAATCATTCAAACGCCACGTCGAATTGGCGAAATCCAGCGCTGGCGCCAGCGCCAGCCCCGAGGTCAACCGCGGTCTGGTGCAGGCCTATCTGTCCCTTTCGCAAATCGCCGAACAGCGCAATGACCTGGCGCAGGCTGAAAGCTGGCTCAAGCAAATTGACAATTCCGATGACCTGGTCACGGCGCAGAGCCGGCGCGCCGCGATCCTGGCCAAACAGGGCAAGCTCGAAGAGGGCCGCAAGCTGATTCGCGGCCTGCCTGAGAAATCGCCCGCCGACGCGCGCCTGAAGCTGATGGCCGAGGTGCAGCTTTTGCGCGACAACAAACAGCTCAAGACGGCTTACGAATTGCTGCTTGAAAACACCAAATCCGGCCCGCCGGACTACGACTTGCTCTACGACCAGGCCATGGTGGCCGAAAAGCTGGGCCAGCTTGATGAAATGGAGCGCCTGTTGCGCCAGATCATCGCTGGCAAGCCGGAACACCAGCACGCTTACAACGCCTTGGGTTACTCACTGGCCGAGCGCAAAATCCGCCTGCCCGAGGCGCGCCAGTTGATCCTCAAGGCGCTTGAGTTCGCGCCCGACGACCCCTTCATCTCGGACAGCCTGGGCTGGCTGGAGTTTCGCAGCGGCAACATGGCCGAAGCCCTGCGCATCCTGCAAACGGCTTTCCAGGCCAGGCCGGACGCCGAAATCGCCGCCCATCTTGGCGAAGTGTTGTGGGTCAGCGGCCAGCGCGACCAGGCGATGGCAATCTGGCGCGAAGGGGCTTCGCTCAACGCCGAGAATGAAACTTTGATGGAAACGCTTAAACGCCTGCGTGTGAAACTGTGACCCTGGCGAAATGGGGCGTTTGCGCCGCCCTGCCGTTTGCTATATTAATAATAGCTGGTTGTGCACATCCGACAAGGGGAAACGGCCAATTTGACCCCCAGGCCGGGCAAAAACCGGCTGCGTCGGCCCCGTCAGCGCCTGTGCCTGACCCTGTGCCATTGCCAGCCGTTTATCGGGGACGGCTGGCGCTCACCGTCGATGCCAACGCCGCGCAGGCCGCTGAGAGCGCGCGGGCGCAATCGTTCTCGGCCGCATTCGAGTTGAGCGGTAACCCGCAAACCGGCGAGCTGGCGCTGTTCACGCCGCTGGGTGGCACCATCGCCGTCTTGAATTGGGCGCCTGCTGTGGCGCGGCTTCGGACCAACAACGAGGTGCGGGATTTTGATTCGCTCAGCGCCTTGCTCAAACACGCCACGGGCGCCGAAATCCCGGTGGCAGCGCTGTTCTCATGGCTGGCCGGTGACAAGGTGCCTGCAGAGGGCTGGCAGTTGGATTTGTCGCAGTTCGCCAGCGGGCGCCTGTTCGCCAAACGAAGCCTTCCTCTGCCACCGCTGGAACTTCGGGTGATCCTTGACAATTGACGGCTTGCCCGCCACAGCGCCACCAAGAACCGATTAGCTCCGCCGACCTCGCCATGAAAGCGCTCTACGACATTGCCGCGCCCGCCAAACTGAACCTGTTTTTGCACATCACCGGCAGGCGCGCCGACGGTTATCACCTGTTGCAATCGGCCTTCATGCTGATTGATTGGTGCGACACACTACATTTCGAACTGCGGGCGGACGGACAGATCAGCCGGGAAGACCTGGGCGCCCAACTGCCGCCGGATGACTTGATCGTCCGCGCCGCCAGGGCGCTTCAATCCGCCGGCGGCGTTGCGCCGGGCGTGCACATCGCCGTCCAGAAAAATGTCCCGGCCCAGGCCGGCATGGGCGGCGGCTCATCCGATGCGGCATCCACCCTGTTGGCGCTGAACCGCCTGTGGGGGCTTGGGTTGCCGTTGTCAAAATTGCAGCAAATTGGCCTCGCCCTGGGCGCTGACGTGCCGTTTTTCTTGAGCGGTGGCAACGCCTGGGTGGAGGGCGTAGGCGAAAAAGTCAGCCCGCTGAACCTGCCCGCAGCCCGTTTTCTGGTGGTCAAACCTCAGGCTGGACTGGAAACCGCCAGGATTTTCTCGCACCCGGATCTGAAAAGGGACACACCAACTGCTATAATTTCAGGCTTTGCTGCAAACCCCTATGGGTTTGGCTGCAATGATTTGCAAAGTGTCGCCGAGCAGCTTTGCCCGCAAGTGGGCCAGGCCTTGTGCTGGCTGGCGTCGCAAGGCCTGCAAGGGCGGATGACGGGCTCTGGCAGCGCGGTGTTTGCGCATGTGCCGGCGGATCCATGCGAAGGTTTTCGCGAAGAATTTGGCGAAAATTTTGGCGAAGGTTTTGAAGCAAGATTGTGCAGCAATCTGCAGGCCCATCCTCTGGCGGGCTGGGCGCCGGGCTAGTTGGGCAAATTGGGCAAATTGGATTTTTGGGTAAGCCGCATCTTGCGGTTGACCTGTGTAGGGGAGTCGCCAAGTTGGTTAAGGCACTGGATTTTGATTCCAGCATGCGAAGGTTCGAATCCTTCCTCCCCTGCCAAGCCTTGTTTTGGCTTGTTTTGATACGGTTGGCGGCGGCGTTGTTGTAATCTCAAGCTGGAATTTTCATGCAGGCAGCTCTATCCCCGGATTTCATGGTCTTCACAGGCAATGCCAATCCCGGCATGGCCGCTGAAATCGCGCAACACCTGAACATCACCCTTGGTGCGGCCACCGTTGGGCGTTTTTCCGACGGTGAGGTCACGGTCGAGATCAACCAGAACGTGCGGGCCCGTGACGTGTTTGTGGTGCAAAGCACCTGCGCGCCGACCAATGAAAACCTGATGGAACTGCTCATCATGGTGGACGCCTTGAAGCGGGCTTCGGCCGAGCGCATCAGCGCGGTGATTCCGTATTTTGGCTACGCGCGGCAAGACCGCCGCCCGCGCTCGAGCCGGGTGCCGATCACGGCCAAGGTGGTGGCGAACATGCTGCAGGCGGTAGGCGTCGCGCGGGTGTTGACCATGGACTTGCATGCCGACCAGATCCAGGGGTTTTTTGACATCCCGGTGGACAATATTTACGCCTCGCCGGTGTTGCTGGGTGATGTCCGGCAAAAAAATTATGAAGACCTGATCGTGGTCTCGCCCGACGTGGGTGGCGTGGTCCGGGCACGGGCTCTGGCCAAGCAGCTTGATTGCGACCTGGCCATCATCGACAAGCGCCGCCCCCGGGCCAATGTGAGCGAGGTGATGCACGTCATCGGCGAGATCGATGGGCGCAACTGCGTGATCATGGACGACATGATCGACACGGCGGGAACCCTGGTCAAGGCGGCCGAAGTGCTCAAGGAGCGCGGCGCCAAAAAGGTCTACGCCTATTGCACCCACCCGATCTTTTCGGGCCCGGCGATCGAGCGCATCACCAATGGCACGGCGCTGGACGAGGTGGTCGTCACCAACACGATTCCATTGAGCAAGACAGCCAGGGAATGCAAGAAAATCCGCCAGCTCACCGTGGCCCCGCTGATCGCCGAGACGATCCAGCGCATAGCCAAGGGTGAGTCGGTCATGAGTTTGTTTTCGGACCAGGAGAACCTCTTTTAAGAGTGTTGTTCCGGTCCGGGCAATTCGCGGGCTCTCGCGCTGGTCTTCAGCGCAAAGGCCTTTTTTAAAATCGGAACCACACTGGTCGCGGTGGGTTCTTTCAGGAGTTAATTATGAAATTCGTCGCTTTTGAGCGCGCCAAGCAGGGTACGGGTGCGAGCCGCCGTCTCCGCATCTCCGGTCGCACGCCCGGCATCGTCTACGGCGGCTCGGGCCAGCCCCAATTGATCGAACTCGATCACAACGCCTTGTGGCACGCCCTCAAGAAGGAAGTGTTCCATTCCACCGTGCTGGACATGGAAGTCGGCGCCAGCGAGAGCAAAGTGTTGCTGCGCGACGTGCAAATGCACCCGTTCAAACAGCTCGTGCTGCACATCGACTTCCAGCGTGTGGACGCCAACACCAAGCTGCACATGAAGGTGCCTTTGCACTATAGCGGCGACGAGAATTCGCAAGCCGTCAAGACCGAAGGCTGCATCGCCAACCACATCGTCACCGAGATCGAGGTGAAATGCCTGCCCGGCGACCTGCCTGAATTCATCGCCGTCGATTTGAGCGGCCTGAAAAAGGGTGTTTCCCTGCATCTGGCCGACATCACCCTGCCCAAGGGTGTGACTGCTGTGACGCACGGCAAGAACAACCCGGTGCTGGTGTCCGTGGTGATGGTCGCAGGCGCTGAGCCGGTTGCCGATGCCGCCGCTGCGCCGGCCGCAGGCGCCGCCGCCGCGCCAGTCGCTGGCGCCAAAGCCGCAGCCCCCGCAGCCAAGGCGGCGCCTGCCGCCAAAGCCGCACCGGCTGCCAAAGCCCCGGCCGCCAAGCCTGCTGCCAAGAAGTAAGCAAAAAAGCAATCAGGAAGTAACTCTGCTCGCTTTATGATCAACGGCCCGCTTGGGCGGGCCGTATCATTTAATTGGGGTCAGAGCCCGATCTTCCGAATCCTTCGCTCGGCTCAGGCTTCCGGAAATTGGTATCCGACCCCAATTAAATGATCAAATTGTTTGTCGGCTTGGGCAACCCCGGCCCGGATTACGAAGCCACCCGCCACAATGCCGGGTTTTGGTGGATCGACGCGCTCGCGCGAGAATTGAAGGCCAGCCTGGCCATGGAGAAAAATTTCCACGGCCTGGTGGCCCGCACCAGCTTGGCAGGTCACTCCGTCTGGCTGCTCAAACCTCAATCCTTCATGAACCTGTCCGGCCAGGCCGTTGGTTCCCTGGCGCGTTTCTTCAAGATCGCGCCCAATGAAATCCTGGTCGCCCATGACGAGCTCGACATCGTGCCGGGCCAGGTCAAACTCAAGCTCGGCGGCAGCCACGCCGGTCACAACGGCCTGCGCGACATCCATGACCAGCTCGGCACCGACGACTATTGGCGCTTGCGCCTCGGCATTGGCCATCCAGGCGTCAAGTCGGAGGTCATCCATTGGGTGCTGAAAAAGCCGTCCCTCGACCACCGGATCGCCATTGACCAATGCATTGACCGCGCCCTCAAGGCAGTACCGAGTTTTGTCGCAGGCGAAATGGACAAGGCCACCCTGCTGGTCCACACCGCCAAGCCGCCTCGGGCCAATGGACCAAGGCCAGTGCGTCCAGACGCTGCGCCAGACCCAGCTATTGCACCGACCCTGAAATCACCCAATACCACACCAGGAATGAACCCATGAACCAGAGCCACACTCGTCAGGCCCGATATACCGGATTTCTTTTTGCAATTTTATTGATAGCTGTCTACACAATACCCACGAGGGCTAATGCCCAAAATTCCTATAAATGCGGAAACACCTACAGCCAGACGCCGTGCGCCGGCGGCGTGGTAATTGAATCCGCCGACAGCCGCTCAAACGACCAGAAGAAAGAGGCTGATCGGGTGGCCGCCCAAAGCAGCAAGACCGCCGACGCCATGGCCAAGGAGCGCATCGCCCAAGAGGCCAGAGACCGCGCCAACAATGCCAACGCCGCCACGGTGATCGGCGCCAAAACCGAACTAGCTGCGACCAGCGAGACGCCCAAAAAGCCCAGCGTCAAGAAAAAGAAGAAAAAGCCGGATGCCGAGTATTTCACCGCCGCAGCACCGGGCAAGGCGAAAAAGGCCAAGAAAACCAAGGATTAGAGTTGGCCCGGTGCGGCGGCCATGCCAGCAGGTGGTCAGTGCCCGGCCAAGGCCTTCACCTCGGCCTGTAGTCGGCGGTATTTCTGCCACAGGCTGGCCTGGTCTTCAACAAACAGCGGGTTCACGGGGATGCAGGACACGGGGCAGACCTGAACGCATTGCGGCTCATCGAAATGGCCCACGCATTCGGTGCATTTATGCGGGTCGATTTCATAA
>JANMVT010000048.1:0-11017 GCA_031392945.1 Rhodoferax sp.
ACATACTGGGAAAAGCCGACCCAGTTCCAGTTGATGTTGGCGGTGGAACTGGTGAACGACAACGCGCCGATCCAGACCGACAGCCCGTAGAAGAACAGCACACTCAGCGCAAACGCGGGCGACACCACCAGTTGCGGCAGCCAGCGGTCCAGCCGCGCCGCCATTGACGTGTTTTGGGTTGACATGGGCTATGTCCTTCCTGAGGGACCGCAATCTGGGCGGAATCAGTTGTTTTTGGATGCAGCAACCATTTTGTCGACACCCTGTTGCGCCGTCATGTCCGTCTTGGTGAAAAACTCGATGGCCACGTCATTCATCGCAGCATAACGGCCGCCGGGTTTCTCCATCGCCTGGAACGGCACCAGGGTGTTGGCTTTGGCGGCGGCGTTGAATTCGGCATGGGTGCGTTTGGAGCAGTCGTCAAATTTGCTCATGTCGATGTCCATGCGGGCCGGCACCGAGCCTTTGGCGATGTTGAATGTCTCCTGCGTCTGTTTGTCCATCAAGGCACGGGCCAGGGTCATCTGCGCCTTGCTGTTGTCAACGCGGGTTTTGAAGAACAGGAAGGCGTCGGTGTTGAAGTTCATGCTGCCCGCGCTGCCCGGTGTCGCTGCACAGAGAAAATCGACGCCGGGCTTTTGGCCGGCGCGGATGAATTCGCTTTTTGCCCAATCGCCCATGATCTGGAACAGGGTCTCGCCGGCGATGACACTCTGGGTTCCCTCGTTCCACTTCTTGGTTAGCGCGCTCTTGTCGGCGTAATTGGCAAGCCGCCGGTAGGTTTCAAAACTTTTTACCATGGCCGGGCTTTTCAGCGTGGCCTCGTCGTTGTCGATGAAGGCCTTTTTGTAGGCCGGTGCGCCCATCACGCTGAATGCCACCTGGTCAAAGGCGATGCCGATCACCATGTTGTTGCCCCAGGCAAAGGGTGTGATGCCGGCCGTCTTGGCCTTGTCGGCCAGCGCGAAGAACTCATCCCAGGATTTGGGCGATTCTGTGGCGCCCAGTTTTTTCAGGGCGGCCTTGCTGGTGAACAGGATGCTCAGGCGGTGCACATCCAGCGGCACACCCACGTAGTTGCCGCTGCCGACTTTGACGTAGTCCTGGATCACTTTGGGCAAAACTGCGTCCCAGTTTTGCTCTTTGGCGATCTCGTTCAGGTTGAACAGCTTGTCGCGCTGGTCTGCAAACTGTTCCAGGTCGGTGGTGATCTGGGCGGCGCCAGGTGCGTCGCCCTTCATGACCTTGGTGCGCAGCAAGGTGCGCTGGTTCTCATTGCCAGCCACTGCCACGTCTTTCCAGATCACGCCTTTGGCGGTTGCCGCCTCCTTGAGTTTGGCAGCGGCAGCGGCGGTGCCGCCCGTGGTCCACCAGTGCAGCACTTCGACTGACTGTTCCTGGGCCGTTGCAGTGCCACTGATCAACGCGCATGACAGGGCGATGGCGGTAGAGATAGCGGTGGATGAGGCGATTTGAGTCAGCTTGACGGTTTTCATGGGTTTGTCTCCTTTGGGTTTGGAAAAAATTGGCTTAAGGCTCAGTTGGCGGAAGCGGATTCGGCGGCGCGGCGAAGCGGGGGAGTGGACGCAGCAGCCGCAGGCGTGGTCGAGGGTGCCCCCGCTGCGGCTTGCGGCTTGGCCTTCTCGGCTCTGAGGGCCAGCCAGCGCTGGCGCAACACGTGTGCTGCGGCCTTGGGTTGGCGCTCCCGTGTGAACACGCCCTTTTTGTTGCCACCGACGCGCATGATGCCTTGCGAGGTGGCGAAATCGGCAAAGTTCCAGACCTGCTCGCCCACCACGGCAGGGATGCGGTCAAACACGCGGCCATGCATGGCCAGCAACTCGCTTTGGTAGCCCTCGCTCCACATCAACGGTGCGATGCTGTGCAGGCCGGGCATCGTGTCTGCCCCGTATTCGGTGATGACGATGGGTTTGCCAGGGTGTTTGGCGGCCCAGGCTTTCAGGTCGGCCTCCAGGCCCTGCTCGGCTGCAAGCAAGTCGCCGCCTTCCACATACCAGCCCCAGTAGCGGTTCAGGCAGATCACGTCCTGCAGATGCGCCACGGTGTCTTGCTCGGGGCCCACCATCATCACATTGACCAGGGTGACCGGGCGCGACGGGTCGAGCTGTTTGGTGGCTGCCAGCAATGGCGCGAAATACTCGCCCGAACCTTTGGGGCGAAGATCGGGTTCATTGCCGATGCTCCACATCACCACACAGGCGTGGTTCCTGTCGCGTGCGACCAGTTCACGAATGGCCTGCAAGTGTGTCGCTTGGGTGCGAGACGAGATGGCGTCTTCGCAATACAACTCGTCCGGCAGGTCGTTCGCGCCGGCCAGTTTGCGGGCGATTTCCATGTTCATGCCGACGGCAGCGGTCTCGTTGATGACGACGATGCCCTGGGCATCGGCGAAGTCGAGCACTTCTTCGGCATACGGGTAATGCGAGGTGCGAAACGAGTTGGCGCCGACCCAGTCCAACAAAGCGAAGTCGTGCACCATCAGCGCGTCGTCGTGGGCCTTGCCGCGCACAGCACTGTCTTCGTGTTTGCCAAAGCCGGTGAAATAGAACGGGTCGCCGTTGATCAGGAATTGGGCGTCCCGCACTTCAATGGAGCGCAGGCCAACGACCAGGCTGTAGCGGTCGTTGCCATGTTCCACTTCGAGGGTGTAAAGGTAAGCCTGGCCCGGCTGCCAGGGCGTGGCGTGCGGCACCGTGATGCGGCCATTGCGACTGTCGCTGCTGCCAACTTCGCGGCCTTCGGGCTCGCGAAGGCTCACGCGGGTTGCCAGGTTGGCAGACGGGCCGGCCTTGACTTCAATCTTGAAATCGACCGTGCCTGTACCAGTGTTTATTTCCCAATTCGTCACGACCGTGAAGTCGGCAATGTAGGTCTTGGGTGTGCAATACAGCCACACGTGGCGGTGCAAGCCGGCATAGTTGAAAAAATCATGAAACACCTGCTGGCGTTTGCGCCCGTCGGCCAGGGTGACTACGCGCCCCGGCGGGATGGTGTGCCAATGCAACTCGTTGTTGACACACACTGTCAGGCGATGGCTTTTGCCGGATTGCAGAAGATGCGTGACATCGGCTTCAAAAGGCGTGTAGCCGCCTTCATGATGCATCACCTCGACATCGTCCAGCCAGACCGTGGCACGGTGTGTGGCAGCGTCGAAGCGCAATACAACACGCTGCTCCAGCCAGGCGGCGGATGCGCGAACCTCGGTCTGGTACCAAACGTCGCCCACGTGGTCGCGGATGGCCGCATCGGGGAACAGGTCGTTGTAGCTGGCGGGCACAGCGATATCGCGCACGGGTGCGCCTGATTCGGCAAGCGGCGCCAGCCACCAGCGTTGTTCGCGGCCACACCCGTCTGCATCCACGGCAAAGCGCCACAGGCCGCCCAAGGCTTTGCGTTCACGCGCTGCGTTTTCAATCGGTTTGAGCATTGCTTTGTCTCTGGTCTCGTTGCATCCAATTTCCCTTGACAATTTGGCAAGGGCAACAATGGGGCGAACTTTAAAGTTGCCAGTCCATGCCGTCCAATTCATAATTAAATCATTTCAATACCTTTTTGGTATGGAGTCGCCATGGACATCCGCCAGCTTAAAAACTTCATCGCCGTTGCAGAAGAGCGCAACATCGGCCGTGCTGCCGTGCGTGTGCATCTATCCCAGCCACCGTTGACGCGCCAGATCCATGCGCTGGAAAACGAGCTGGGCGTGCAACTTTTCACGCGAACGCCGCGCGGCGTCGATCTCACCCAGGCCGGTGAAGCCTTGTTGAAAGACGCGCGCAGCATCTGCGGGCTTGCCGACCAGGCCGCCGATCGGGCGAAGCTGGCGGGCAGGGGCCAGATCGGCAGGCTGGATATTGGCGTCTTTGGCACCGCCATGTTTGACGTGCTGCCGCGCCTGTTGTCAGGTTTTGGCCAGACGCACCCTCAGGTGAAGCTGGTGCTGCACCATGATCAGACACCGGCCCAGGTCACCGCACTGCGCCAGGGCCGCGTGTTGCTGGTGTTCGAGCGCATGTTGCCCAACGAGCCAGACATCGACATTGAACTGGTGGCGCGGGAGCGGGTGCTTGTCGCATTGCACCAGAGCCACCGCCTCGCAGCAAAAAAAGTGATTGCCATGCAAGACCTTCGCGATGAGCCGATGATCATGCAGGCTGCACCGCTGTCGCAACTGGCCAACGTGGCGCTCGATCTTTGCCGCGCGAACGGCTTTGAGCCCAAGGTGGCGCAACTGTCGTCCGATGTGGTGACAGGCGCCATGATGGTGTCGTGCGGCATGGGCACGATGTTTGTGCCCGAGTCAATGCGCAACTTGCAGCTGCCCAATCTGGTCTGCCGCCCATTGAAGGGGCAAGCCAATGCGTTCATGGACCTGCATTGTTACTACTTGAAAACCGAGCGCTCGCCGTTGCTGGTGGCGCTGTTGGAGACCATCCGAGATTTCCGGCGGTCCCAAGAGCTCCCAGCAAGCGCTGCGTGACGGTTGCGCTGTTGCCACGAATTTGCGTTGGCTGGCGGACTTTGAAATGGCGGGACTCAGAGGCAGTATGAAGCCGCCATTGTTGGTTTTATGGTCTTGCCCATTCTTCATTCCGCCAATTGCTGTAGCGCCTGAACATCCAGCACCCTGACGGCGCCATAGTCCAGTTGCAACAGGCCATCGCGCTTCATCACAGTCAGGCTGGCATTGCAGCGGTGGCGGGACAGGTTGGCCAGGTTGGCCAGTTCCTCCTGCGAAATCATCAAATATCGCTCGCCCTGGGGATTGGAGATCGGATGCACCAGGCCGACCAGTGCGCGAGCCACAAGGCGGTCGGTGTCAAGCAGACGGTGGGCTGCATAGTTTCCCATGAACCAGTGCAGGCGCTCATTGATTTGTAGCAACACAAACTCGTTGAACGCAGGTTCGGTGCGACGCAGCCAGTCAAATGTCTCAAAAGAGATCAGGGCCACGCGGCTGTGGCGCAGGGCGATCAAGTCGGCGTTGCGGGGCCGGCTACGGATCAAGGTGCCTTCGCCAAACCAACTCCCCATAGATTGACCTCCCAGCGTCACGGTGCGACCGTCGGCTGCGCTGATCGACCATTTCAGCAGGCCCTCCAATACGCCAAACTAGGAAGGTTGCGACTCGCCCTGAAACCCCAGTGGATCGCTAATGGCAATGGCGCGCTCGCTGATGTCTTTGCGCACCGGCATCTGCGCAGCCGTGCTCACCTGGGCGTTCCACGGCGAATGTTCCAGCAACTGTGCGACTGAAAGAGGGGGCGTTGGGGAGCGCAGGGGTCTGACCATGTGTCTGGATTCTTGCCTGGAATTGCGGACCGGGTGCAGGCGGCGGAAATTGAGCAAACTAAGGGTTTGCACTAGCCCGAACTTTGGCGACCTTGAAACGTAAGTCCCTGTCCCGCTTGAACTTTTAGTTCGCAGGAGGTGCGGCTACTGGGTACAAGCCGGGTTGAGATCGAGTAGCGAGAAGGCCTTGGACTGAATCGGTGTGGGTCGTGTGATCAGTACGATCTTGTTGCCTGGGCTGATATGCGTGTGGGTGATGTTGTAGGCCAGCGTGCCCAGATCCTTGGGCAAAGTTCTGAAGCTGTGCATCCACACCTGCCGCCATCAGCGGTGGCGATCAGGAAGTAGTTGCAATACAGGGTATCGGCGAGCATCACATCGCCTGTAGAGAAACCTTCGAGCAGACGGCGCACCAGTCCGAGTTCGCCACTGCCTTTGCCGCTGTGCGGCCCTATCGCCACATCCAGCGCCGCGCCGGTGGCCAGGCAAATTACCATGACCAGCCGCGCCAGCGGAAAGCCCACCCCAGGCGCCTAGGTGCTGGGCTGGGGATACAGGGCTTGGTTCTCTGGGGTATCGGGCATCGAGATGCCGGTGCCGTCCACCAACTTCACGGTGCGAACGCTGCACGGGCAGAGCCCATCGGCCGCGCGCTGCGCTGCCCAGCAGTTGACCGCCTTCTGACACGAGCCGTCAGCCTCCAGCACCTGGCGCATGAACATCGACAGCGCAACCATGGGCGGATACAGCCGCTCGCGGTGCTCGGGCAGCAGCGCTTCGGTCGTCTCCAACAACTCAGGACTCGTCAGCATGTTGAAGAACTCCACCGCCTGGGTCGCCCGCGACCGGTGCCTGACACTGCTTTGATGTTGAAGCAATACGTTTCTGGCATTACGATCCATGGTGGCTAGCCTTCGCAAAGATGGTTTGGGTGGGTAGTAACAACCACCCTATCAATCCCTGGGCCAGCCACCTCCTTTTGCCTGCAAATTCAAATTCTTGCGCCCGTGACTTCAACGCCATGGGGCTTATGTGAGTGCCATTCGGGTTAATGCTGCGTTGCAGCAGAGATAATGACGCCAAGTAGAAGGACGCCAAAGCAAAGGACGCCAAAGCGCCCTTTTTCATCGAAACCGGTTGGCTGGTGGATATTCAAGGGCTTTTGCTTTTGCGCGCCGGCGCACGATCGGCGGCGGATTTGGCGGCAGGTTTTGCAGCGGACTTGGCGGGCGGTTTGACACTGGTTTTTGCCGGGACGGACTTGTCTTTTTCAGCGGCTTTTTCCGACAGTTTTTGCACGCTCAAGTTCAGGGCATCGATGCGGGCGATCAGGGCGCCCACGTCTTTGGCGGACGGCACGCCCAGCTTGTTCAATGCCTTGGCGACGCGGTCTTCAAAAATCGTCTCGAGTTTGTCCCATTGGCCCGAGGCCTTGTTCGAAATGTCACCCGCCATGGCAGTCATGCGGCTGGCCGCCTCAGTGATTTTTTCTTCAGCGGCGGCCTGGGTCTTGCGCTGGATGCTGGTGCCTTCCTTGACCAGGGCCTCAAAGGCCTTGCTGCCCTCGGCCTGCGCCTTGGCAAACGCGCCCAGGCCTGCCTGCCAAATTTGCTGCGCCGAGTCCTTGACGGAGCCGCCCAAATGCATGCTGTGCAGGCCGGGCTTGGCGCTTTGATTTTCTGTTCCCGGTTTTTTCATTTTCGTGACCATGGCTGTCTCCTGAAGATGGGTTGGAAGGCCCACTTTACGCAAGGCCAGGCCCGCAGTGTAGGGGGAGCCTACTAATCGGACGCGGGTAACTTCTACGGTGTTTCGGCCCGGCGGCTGGGGTAGTATCGGAAAAATCCCCTCAACAACTGGCTTAAAGGAAGACTTTCATGCAGTATTTCGTCACTGGCGCCACAGGTTTCATTGGCAAACGGCTTGTCAAGAAATTGCTGGAGCGCAAGGGTTCGGTCGTCCACTTTTTGATCCGCAAAGAGAGTGAAAGCAAGGTTGCCGCGTTGCGCGATTTCTGGGGCGCGGACGCTGGCCGGGTGCTGCCGGCATTTGGCGATTTGACCAGCAAGAAGCTGGGCGTGTCGGCCGAGAGCGTCAAGGCGCTCAAGGGCAAGATCGACCATTTTTACCACCTGGCGGCGGTCTATGACCTGGGCGCCGATGAAGCCAGCCAGATCGCCGTCAACGTCGACGGCACGCGCAATACGGTTGATTTTTCCAAGGCGATTGACACCGGACATTTCCATCACGTGAGTTCCATCGCCGCTGCCGGTTTGTACGAGGGCGTGTTCCGCGAAGACATGTTTGACGAGGCCGAGAACTACGAGCACCCCTATTTCATGACCAAGCACGAGAGCGAAAAAATCGTGCGCAAAGAATACAAAGGCGCCTGGACGGTTTACCGCCCGGCCATGGTGGTGGGCGACAGCACGACGGGTGAGATGGACAAGATCGACGGGCCGTACTACCTGTTCAAGCTGATCCAGCGCCTGCGCCAGATCCTGCCGCCCTGGATGCCGTCGGTCGGCCTAGAAGGCGGCCGCCTCAACATCGTGCCGGTGGACTATGTGGTCAACGCGCTCGACTACATCAGCCACGGCAAGGCCGCGACCAAAGGCAAGTGTTTCCACCTGGTTGACCCCGTCGGTTACCGCGTGGGCGACGTGCTCGACATCTTCAGCAAGGCGGCACATGCGCCGAAGATGAATTTGTTCGTCAACGCCGCCCTGCTGGGTTTCATCCCCAAGAGTGTGAAGAAAGGCCTGATGGCGCTGGCGCCGGTGCGCCGGGTTTACCGGGCCATCATGAAGGACATCGGCGTGCCCGAAGACATGATGAGCTTCGTCAACTACCCGACACGTTTTGACTGGCGCGAGACCGAAGCCGCCTTGAAGGGCAGCGGCATCGCCGTGCCAAATTTGAAAGACTACGCCTGGCGGCTGTGGGACTACTGGGAGCGCCACCTGGACCCGGCGCTGTTCGTCGACCGCAGCCTCAAGGGCACCGTGGGCGGAAAAGTAGTGCTGATCACCGGCGGCTCATCGGGAATCGGCCTGTCTGCCGCCTGTCGCTTTGCCGAAGCCGGCGCCATCACCGTCATCTGCGCACGCGGCGCGGACCAACTGCTTGAGGCCAAACAGGCCATTGAAGAAGCCGGCGGCAAGGGCGCCAAAGTCTTCACCTATCAGGTGGACATCGTCAATGAAGCCGACTGTGCCGCCTTCGTCAAAAAGATGGAAGACAACCACGGTGGCGTGGACTTTTTGATCAACAACGCCGGCCGCTCGATCCGCCGCGCGATTGAAGCCAGCTATGACCGTTTTCACGATTTCGAGCGCACCATGGCGCTCAATTATTTTGGCGCGCTGCGCATCACCATGGGCCTCCTGCCCGGCATGGTGGCCAAACGCAAAGGCCATGTGGTCAACATCAGCTCGATCAGCGTGCTGGTCAACGCGCCGCGTTTTGCCGCTTATGTGGCCAGCAAGGCAGCGCTGGATGCCTGGACCAGTTGCGCTGCCAGCGAATACGCCGACCAGGGCGTCACGTTCACCACCATCAACATGCCCCTGGTGCGCACGCCGATGACCGCGCCCACCAAGATTTATGACAGCATGCCGCTGCTGATGCCGGAAGAGGCCGCCGCCATGCTGGTCAATGCCTGTGTGGACAAGCCAGTGCGCATCGCCACGCGCCTTGGCACCGCCGTCGAGCTGCTGCACGCCCTGACGCCACGCATTGCCCAGATCTTGATGAACACCACCTTCCGCATGTTCCCAGACAGCGCCGCGGCGAAGGGCGAAAAGTCGGCCAAGCCACAGCTTTCACCCGAGGCGATTGCGATGTCGGAAATGATGCGGGGGATTCATTTCTAATATGATTCGGTAGCACCGCCACTGAGAACGTGCCAACTCTGTTTGGAAAAATCATGCCAGCCAGCCTATTGAGTCGAATCACTATTGAGCCCGGAAAATGTGGCGGGCGACCTTGCATTCGTGGAATGCGCATTCGTGTCACTGATATTTTGAGCCTGCTCAGCGGGGGTGCCTCGCATCAGGAGATTCTTGAAGATTACGCCGAACTTCAGGACGCAGACATTCTCGCGGCGTTGGAATACGGGGCAGCGCGGACTGACCACGCCATTCTGCTGGTTGCATGACGCTGTTGGTTGACAACCAGCTGCCTGTTGCCTTGGCATGATTTATTGCAGCCACGGGTTGGGACTGCGTTCACGTTCAAGACGTGAATTTGGATGCCGAGGAAGATCGAATCATTTGGCAATATGCCAAAGAACGAGGCATGACCATTGTGACCAAGGACGAGGATTTTCAGGCGCTTGCAAATCGGCACCGCAGCATCCCGCCGCAAGTGGTCTGGGTACGGCTCGGCAATTGCCGCAAAACGGTTTTGCTGGAGGCATTTTAAAAATTGTTACCGCAGTTGAGAGGCTTGCTGAATGCCGGAGATGCGATGGTTGAGGTTCGGTAGGTCAGGGACAAGAGGAAAAACAATGTTGCATTGCAAGACATTTTTTTGTCGTGGCAAACGCATCCGGATCAAAAGATTGGGCTAAGACTTTTGTTCCCAACTTGAAACGTTGCCATTCTCAAGGGTGATTTTTATCGCAAATTGCCCCTTGCGCACCTCGTTGTATTTCCAGATTTCCTTGCGTTTTGTTTTGAGCACTTGGCGGTCAATTGCTTGTGGCGACCCCAGTGAATCTTGAAGTTGCTCCTCCGTCTGACCTTTCCAAAATTCTGAGTTCAGTATGCCGGTGACGATTTCTATTGATTTGTACTTTTCGTGCAAAGACTGAATCCATGCGGCACGTTTTTTCCTTCCGGTATTGATGCGCACTGCGATGATTAGTGTGAATCCGGCAGCAACGGCGACAATGATAGTCACGTTTTTTTGGGCCCACTGATAGGCGGCGGCGATAGCTGAAATAGCTGTAGCAAATACGATGGGGATGAGTGATCCGCCCGAGTTCTTTTTAGCCATTTCGTTATGAATACATTTGTTCAAATAAGCAGCTGGACAGTGCTAAGTTCTCCCAGGCCGCCATTCGGAGGCCCTCCTGTGGCACATCATATCGACGGTACGCATCAGCTAATTTCTTGAGGCCGGGGACCAAATCGCAAACCGAAAAAAATGCGGGAAGCCCCGAGCGCAGGGCGTTTGCGACCACCAACTCGGATGGCGGCATGGCCGGATTCGTGGTGCGCAGCCAGCTCCAAAATCCACGCCAAACCTCTGCCATATGATTGATCGCCAGGTGTTGCAATAGGCCTTGCGCAATGGCACCGAGCTGCACATGGACATGATAGGCCCGCAGCTTGCGGCGCACGCCAGCGCGATAGTCGTCAGACGTGCGATGCAGGTATTGATCGCCGGCGCCGCGCTGTGGATGATGCACGATCACAAAACGCACCATGCGCCCCACCGGACGCCACACCAAATCGAGCACCCGATAGCGTAGCGCGACATTGTTCTCGCCATAGACCGGGCTGGGAGCGATGGCGAAAGCGCTGCCGTCGGCGGCCAAATCTTTAAGCCGAACTTTTGGGCCATAGACGCGAGGCCTGCCCTTGCCCCGGCGTTGTGGCTCAGGAACAGGCAGATAAGCCACAGCATTGCTCTTGGCCCGCGAGATCAGGTGATGGCCCTGCTCCAGCAGTGGCGTGATGACCTTGCCACTGGCGTAGTA
>JANMVT010000022.1:0-32886 GCA_031392945.1 Rhodoferax sp.
AGTCTGTGGAGCTACTGAACGAATTGACTCCCGACGATGTGATTGTGGTCGACCAGGTGGATGGCGCATCCAACTTCCGCCGCTATACACAGGAGGAACTTTCCGGTTGGTTGGAACAGTATTCCATGGGTGAGCTGTGGAAGCGCAACGTGCTGGGCGGGAGGCCGTGATGGTGGAGGTCGTCGTTTTTGCCGAAGGGCCTACCGAAGAACAGTTCATCAAGCGCTTGGTGGCTCCAGCCTTGCGCCACTTGCAGGTATTTGTGAAGCCGCAAATGTTGAAGACCTCGCAGGAGGCGCGTGGTGGGGCGATCAACTTCGACCGCTTGAGGTTCAACGCCCGCAATACCCTGCGACAGAATCCCGAGTGCGTGTTGACTACGCTTCTTGATCTATACGGGTTAGATACTTCGTTTCCAGGTTTTGATGAAGCCAAGACCAAGCCTGATATGGATGGTCGGGTGAAGCACCTCAATGCAAAGTTGCATGAAGCATTGGTAGCGCATGTGGGGTGCAGACCAGAACGGTTAATCGCGCATATCCAGCCTTATGAATTCGAGGGCTTGCTGTTTTCAGATACTGCTGCGCTGGCGCAGACCGAGCCCGGTTGGTCTGCCAGTCTGCACGAATTGGCCAAAGTACGTGCAGCGTTCCCGACCCCGGAACACATCAACGACAGTATTGAAACAAAGCCGTCGCGGCGGCTAGAACAGTTGCTGCGGCCAGGCTATAAAAAAACGCGCCACGGGCCGTTGGCCGCCGAACGCGTAACATTGGCCACGATGGAAAACGAGTGCCTGCACTTTCGGGGCTGGATGGAAAGCCTGCGGAAATTGGGAGGGGCCGTTTGATGAAGCTTCAATTCGATGCAAACCAGGATTACCAACTCGAAGCCAACGAAGTCTGGCTTCATGATCTGAACAGCACAATCGGAACGTATCTTGATGGCGTCCAGGTTTATGGAAAACAGCCGTTGATGGGTGTGCACGACGTAAAACTTGGCCGTACCTCGCTTCGAGTATGGTCGCGTGCCGACTTGGTTGCGTGAGCCTTGCCGCTGGTTCTTTGGAGGCCTTAACCAGAATAGATGCCTTATTGGCATGGCCAATTTTGTCGGATACCGGGGAGGTATTGAATGTCTCAAATAACTGATGATTTCGATTTTGACGCGTCCGACACCGAGCATGATCGGCGTTTGGGGCTGATCCCCTTCCAATGGCAAGAACTGCCACGGGTGGACTGGCCCCATGGAAACCAGCGTGTCCACAGCTTTGAGGGCTGGGTAATCTTGCAGCCCGACGGGCGCAAGCTGCTTGTGCAGGCTGTCCACCAGGAATTCATTTATGCCGGTGCTTTGCTGGGCGGTTTGTATCCGCCCACAGAGTATCTAGTGAAGGCCATAAGCAACGCAGAAAAACTATACCCCCATGAAAAGTCCGCCCCCGTCATCTTGCCGCCCATACGCTACACGGGCACCCGAGCCTGGGTCAGAAACGGAGTGCCGGAGCAGGAGGATTGGGTCTCCCTGCCTAGGGTGCGCTGTATCGCAAGCCTGTTCAGCACCAAGCCCGCGCGGGATGAAACTGAAGTGTTTTCATCTGCGGTCGTTATCTGGTTTCAAGACCATTTCGGCATGCCCGACGAACAGGTTCAAGCCCAGTTGGCAAAACTGGATTGGTCGGCCAACGCTTCAGACTGGTGCCCGTGATCGAAAACCGCCCAACGTAAGTTGTGCCGCACCAACAACCTGGCTCACTCTACAAAAAAAATACTTGCCCGTCAAACTGCCAGCAACGGTGATTTCAGTCCGAAGAGACCTGGCAAAGTGGGCGCAATTTTTTAGAGGGGGTAGATTTGGGGGTATGCTCCATATTTCAAAGTTGAAAATCCTTATTCCATAAGGGTTTCAAGGCATGATGTGAACGACGCCTTCCCGCCAGCTTGGCAAATGAAAAAACCCCGCAGTTGCGGGGTTTTTTTCGCCTTCACAACGGCAAAGCAAAAAACGTCGGTGGATTGATGATGCTATTGTTATTGTAGCTAACTATTCAATACCGACGAGGAAAAAGTGCCAATTTTACCACTTACTTCACCCCAAGCTGCCCCATTTGCACCATCTTCATCGCTGAAGCGATCAGCGCCGACACCTCGGTCATATTGCTCGGCACGATCAGGGTCGTCTTCGCGTCGGCTGCCACTTTCGAATAAGCGTCCACCGCCCGTTCAGCCACTTTGAGCTGCACGGCCTGTTCTCCGCCGGGCTGGCGGATGGCCGCCGCAATGCGCTCAATCGCCCCGGCAGTCGCGTTAGCCACGGCCGTGATCGACGCGGCTTCGCCCGCTGCCTTGTTGATCACGGCCTGCTTTTCGCCTTCGGATCGCGCGATGAAGGCCTCGCGCTCGCCGGTGGCGATGTTGATCTGCTCCTGGCGGCGGCCTTCGGACGCGGCGATCAGAGCGCGTTTTTCACGCTCGGCGGTGATCTGCTGCTGCATGGCGTGCAGGATTTCCTTGGGCGGCGTCAGGTCCTTGATCTCGTAACGCAGCACCTTCACGCCCCAGTTCAGGGCCGCCTCGTCAATCGCCTGAACCACTTGGGCGTTGATGATGTCGCGCTCTTCAAAAGTCTTGTCCAGCTCCAGTTTGCCGATGACAGAGCGCAGCGAGGTCTGGGCCAGTTGCGAGATCGCGATGATGTAGTTGCTCGATCCATAACTGGCGCGCATGGCGTCAGTGACCTGAAAATACAGAATGCCGTCCACCTGCAGTTGTGTGTTGTCGCGCGTGATGCAGACCTGGCTGGCAATGTCCAGCGGGATTTCCTTGAGCACGTGTTTGTAGGCCACCTTGTCGATGAAGGGCAGCAGGATGCTCAGGCCTGGCGTGAGCGTCTGGTGGTACTTGCCAAGCCGCTCGACGACCCAGGCGTGCTGCTGGGGCACAACCTTGACGGACTGGTAGACGAAAACGATCGCCAGCGCAAATAAAACAATGCCAATGGTGGAGGTCATGCGGGTTTCTCTTTTAAAACGGTCAAACAGGCTTAGATTTTTTTGACGATGAGGCGGTTGCCAACCACCTCCACTATGCGATGCTGCCCCGGCGTGGGGCTGGCATCTCCCTTGTGCGCAACCGTCCAGTTGGCGCCCCGGTAATTGACGCTGGCGGAGCCATCGGCACGCCAGGCGTCAACCTGCACCGTTTCGCCAATGTCCAGATTGACGTCGCGATTGGACTGCGCTTGGGCCGGCCCCTTCTGGCGCGCGCGGATGGCACGCCACACCAGCACCGAGCCGCCGCCCAGAAGCGCGGCCAGCACCAGTTGAACCGCCGTGCTTGCACCCAAATGCGCCGCTACCGCCGCAGCCACCAGGCCGAGCGCCAGCATCAGCAGATAAAAAGTGCCGGTCATCAGTTCGACCGCGACTGCCACGCCTGCCATGACCCACCAGATGGAAGATTCCGCCATAGAAACCCTGAATGTGTTGATACAGCCACATTTTGAGTCAAAAGAGGGCCACCGAACATGGCGGCCCTCATTAATTCCTTACACTTCGCGCCTGTTTTCTTTTTTCCCTCCCGCACTGGAGTCGGTCATGAAATTTCGCTTTCCCATCGTCATCATCGACGAAGACTTCCGTTCTGAAAACACCTCGGGTTTGGGCATCCGCGCATTGGCTGCTGCCATCGAGACCGAAGGTTTCGAGGTGCTGGGCGTGACCAGTTATGGCGACCTGAGCCAGTTTGCCCAGCAGCAAAGCCGCGCCAGCGCCTTTATCCTCTCGGTGGACGATGATGAATTCACCCCCGGCCCCGACCTGGACCCCGCCGTGCTGAACCTGCGCCATTTCATCGAGGAAGTGCGCCGCAAAAACCTGGATGTGCCGATTTACGTTTACGGCGAAACCAAGACTTCGCGCCACATCCCCAATGACATCCTGCGCGAGTTGCATGGCTTCATCCACATGTTTGAGGACACGCCCGAATTTGTGGCGCGCCACATCATCCGCGAAGCCAAGAGTTACCTTGAAGGCGTGCAGCCGCCGTTTTTCAAGGCCTTGCTCGATTACGCGGAGGACGGCTCCTACTCCTGGCATTGCCCCGGCCACTCGGGCGGTGTGGCGTTTTTGAAGAGCCCGGTGGGCCAGATGTTCCACCAGTTTTTTGGCGAGAACATGTTGCGCGCCGACGTGTGCAATGCCGTGGAAGAGCTGGGCCAGTTGCTGGACCATGATGGCGCGATTGGCGCGAGCGAGCGCAATGCGGCGCGCATTTTCAACGCCGACCATTGTTTCTTTGTGACCAATGGCACCTCCACCTCGAACAAGATGGTGTGGCACCACACCGTGGCGCCAGGCGACGTGGTGGTGGTGGACCGCAATTGCCACAAATCCATCCTGCACGCCATCATCATGACGGGGTCGATACCGGTGTTCTTGAAGCCAACACGCAACCATTTCGGCATCATCGGCCCCATTCCCAAAGAAGAGTTCGAACCGGCCACGATCCAGGCCAAGATCAAGGCCAATCCGCTGCTCAAGGGAGTGGACGCCAAAAAGGTCAAGCCGCGCGTGCTGACCATCACCCAGTCCACTTACGACGGCGTGTTGTACAACACCGAGACCATCAAGAACATGCTCGACGGTTATGTGGACAACCTGCATTTCGACGAAGCCTGGCTGCCGCACGCCGCCTTCCACCCGTTCTACGGCACCTACCACGCCATGGGCAAGTCCCGCACGCGCCCCACGCAGGCGATGGTGTACGCCACGCAATCCATCCACAAGCTGCTGGCCGGTATCAGCCAGGCCAGCCACGTGCTGGTGCAGGATTCTCAAACCGTCAAGCTGGACAAACACCTGTTCAACGAGGCGTATTTGATGCACACCAGCACCAGCCCGCAGTACAGCATCATCGCCAGTTGCGACGTGGCGGCGGCCATGATGGAGCCGCCCGGCGGCACCGCCCTGGTCGAGGAAAGCATCATGGAAGCGCTGGATTTCCGCCGCGCCATGCGCAAGGTGGATGAAGAATACGGCGCCGACTGGTGGTTCAAAGTCTGGGGCCCGGACAAACTGGTGGACGAGGGCATTGGCCGCGCCTCCGACTGGATCATCAAGGGCGAGGCGCGCAACGGCAAGGCCAACTGGCATGGTTTTGGCAAGATGGCGACCGGCTTCAACATGCTGGACCCGATCAAGTCCACCATTGTCACGCCCGGCATGGATTTGAATGGCCGCTTTGCCAAGACCGGCATCCCCGCGACCATCGTGACCAAGTTTTTGGCCGAACACGGCGTAGTGGTCGAGAAGACCGGCCTGTACAGCTTCTTCATCATGTTCACCATCGGCATCACCAAGGGCCGCTGGAACAGCATGTTGACGGCTTTGCAGCAGTTCAAGGACGATTTCGACAAGAACCAGCCGATGTGGCGCATCCTGCCCGAGTTCTGCCAAAAGTACCCCAAGTACGAAAAGATGGGCCTGGCCGACCTGTGCCAGCACCTGCACAACCTCTACGCCAAGTACGACATCGCGCGCCTCACCACCGACATGTATTTGAGCGACCTGACCCCCGCCATGAAACCAAGCGACGCCTACGCCCACATCGCCCAGCGCAAGACCGAACGCGTGGAGATTGACAAACTGGAGGGCCGCATCACCGTCGGCCTGGTCACGCCGTACCCGCCCGGCATCCCTTTGTTGATTCCAGGTGAGGTCTTCAACAAGAAGATCGTCGATTACCTGAAGTTCTCACGCGAATTCAATGCCCAATGCCCCGGCTTCGAGACCGACATCCACGGCCTCGTGGAGGAGGAGGGCGCTGATGGCAAACGCCACTATTTTGCGGATTGTGTGAAATCCTGAGATACGGATTGCTACATATATAGTAGCTAACTATTCATATGCGACGAGGGAAAACGGTCACTTTCATTGGAAAAAATAGCCAAAACCGGCGTTTAGGCAGATCAGGACGCGGCTGGCTCCGCAATCCCGCCCACCACCTGGCTGAAGCCGCCGTCTACATAGGTGATTTCGGCTGATACGCCGGCGGCCAGGTCGCTGAGCAAAAAGGCGGCGACGTTGCCGACATCGTCAATCGTCACATTGCGCCGGATCGGTGACTCTGACGCGACCACGTTCAAAATCTTGCCAAAACCCTTGATGCCGCTGGCCGCCAAGGTCTTGATTGGCCCGGCGCTGATGCCGTTGACACGCATGCCGGGTTTGTCGCGCATTTGGCCCAGGGATTCGGCCAGATAACGCACTGAGGCCTCGAGCGAGGCTTTTGCCAAACCCATGGTGTTGTAGTTGGGAACCGTGCGCATGGCGCCCAGATAAGTCAGGGTGAGCAGGGCGGACTTGGGGTTCAGCATCGGCAAAGCGGCCTTGGCCAGGGCCGGGAAGCTGTAGGCGCTGATGTCGTGGGCGATTTTGAAGGATTCGCGCGAGAGGCCGTCCAGAAAGTCGCCGGCGATGGCCTCACGCGGCGCGAAGCCGATGGCGTGCACAAAGCCGTCAAACGTGGGCCAGGCGGCGCCCAAGTCTTTGAACATCGCGGCGATTTGCTCGTCAGAGCCCACGTCACAATCAAAAATCAGCTTGCTGCCAAAGTCGGCTGCGAACTCGGTGATGCGCTCCTTGAAACGCTCGCCCACGTAGCTGAAGGCCAGCTCGGCGCCTTCGCGGTGGCAGGCGCGGGCGATGCCGTAAGCGATGGAGCGGTTGCTCAACACGCCGGTGATCAGCAATTTTTTACCAGCCAGAAAGCCCATGATTTTCCACCTTGTTCTTGAATTGATAGCGCCCGCCGCCGTCGGAATAGGGCAGAATTGTCGCATGTGCCGATCTCTGGTTCGCCTGGCCCTTGGCCTCTGCTGCGTGTTCTGCTGCGCCCTGGCCTTGCCCGCCAGGGCGGCGCACGGCTACGCCTTGTGGGGCGACCTGAAATACCCGCCCGGTTTCAAAAATTTCGATTACGTCAACCCCAATGCGCCCAAGGGCGGCGAGTTGCGCCTGGTGAGCAACCTGCGCACCTCGACCTTTGACAAATTCAACCCCTTCACCATCAAGGGCAGCGCGCCGGCTTACCTGTCGGGTTTGATGTTCGACTCGCTGCTGGCCGGCGCCATGGATGAAACCGGCTCGGCCTATGGCCTTTTGGCCAGCGACGTCGATGTGGCGCCAGACGGTTTGAGCGCGACTTTCAAAATCCGCCCCGAGGCGCGGTTTCACAATGGCGACCCGGTGCTGGCGGCCGATGTCAAATTCAGTTATGACACCCTGATGGGCAAATACACCTCGCCCGCCTACAAGACCACGCTGGAAGACGTGGCCGGCCTGGACGTTTTGGATGACCGCAGTGTTCGTTACCGCTTCAAAAAACCCAACCGCGAGTTGCCCATCACCGTCGGCGGCCTGCCAGTGTTCAGCCAGAAGTGGGGCGTGGAGAATGGCAAGGCCAAGCCGTTTGACCAGGTCGTGACCGACATTCCGATTGGCAGCGGCCCCTACAAAATCGGCCCAGTCAAGTTTGGCAAGGACATCACTTATTTGCTGGACAAAACCTATTGGGCCAAAGACCTGAATGTGCGCCGGGGCTCGAACAATTTCGAGAAGATCACAGTCAAAATTTACAAGGACAACACCGCGCGGCTGGAGGCCCTGAAGGCCGGTGAATTCGATTTGATGCGTTTCTTCTCGGCCGGCGACTGGGCGCGGCGCGTCACTGGCAAAAAGTTTGATTCGGGTGAATTGGTCAAGGCCGAGTTCAAACACCGCCTGCCCTCGGGTTTTCAAAGTTATGTGCTCAACACCCGCCGCGGGCAGTTCAAGGACGTGCGGGTGCGCGAGGCGCTGGGCCTGGCCGTCGATTACGAATACATGAACCGCCAGATGTTCTACAACGCCTACCAGCGCGTGAGCGGCATGTTTGGCAACACCGACTGCCAGGCCAAAGGCCTGCCGTCGCCGGAGGAACTGGCCTTGATGACGCCCTTGAAGGCGGACATCCCGGCCGCCGCGTTTGGCCCCATGTTCACGCCTGCACGCACCGATGGCGACCAGAGCCTGCGCGGCAACCTGAAGCGCGCGCGCGAGCTCTTGAAACTGGCGGGCTGGGAGTTCAAGGACGGGGCCTTGCGCAACGGCCAGGGCAAAGCCTTTGAGATGGAATACCTGGACAGCAGCGAAGGCGGCGTGCGGACCCTGTCGCCCTGGATTCGGGCGCTTGAGAAGCTTGGCATCACGCTGAACTTTCGCCCGGTGGACTTCGCCCTGCTGCAACAACGCTGGCAAAAATTTGAGTTCGATCTGACCACGGTCGCCTACCAGGGCACTCACAGCCCGGGCCAGGAATACGCCGACATTTTCGGCTCCAAAGCGGCGGATACGGAAGACTCAGGCAATATGTCGGGCATCAAGAACCCGGCGGTCGATGAACTCATCAGCCGCATGACCGGCGCCAAGACCAAGGCCGATTTTTTGCCCGCCTGCCGGGCTTTGGAGCGTGTCATTGCCCACAGCCATGTGTTGATTCCGCAATGGACCGCCGGCACCCACCGCATCGTCTACAACGCCCGGCGGCTGGACAAACCCAAAGATATGCCGCCCTATTCCCCCGGGGAAGCCTGGGCGATCGATACTTGGTGGTCAAAATGAGGCACCCCCCCGTTGCTTGCCCACTTCGTGTGGCCGCCTCCCCCCTACAGGGGGCAACACCAGCGGCCCGGCGAAGCCGGTTCCGCGGTGTTCCGCGATGAAAGCAGAGAGTCATCAATGTTCACATATATCCTCAAACGCGTTCTGCTGATGCTGCCAACCCTGTTGGGCGTATTGTTGTTGACGTTTGCGGTCATCCAGTTCGTGCCGGGCGGCCCGGTCGAGCAGTACCTGGCCGAAGCCAAAGTCGGCGCGGGCGGCAGCACCGAAGGCGGCGGCATGGCGTATCGCGGCGCGCAGGGCGTGGACCCCAAACGCATCGAACAGATCAAGGCGCTTTACGGGTTTGACAAACCCCCGCAAGAGCGGTTTGTGCAGATGCTAAGCCAGTTTGCGCGTTTTGATTTGGGCAAGAGTTTTTTCCAGAACAAGGCGGTGTCCGAGCTGATTTGGGAGAAACTCCCCGTCTCCATCAGCCTGGGGCTCTGGACTTTCTTCATCAGTTATTTGATTGCTGTGCCCCTGGGCGTGGCCAAAGCGGTACGGGCCGGCTCGCGCTTCGATTTGGTCACCACGCTGCTGATTTTGCTGGGCTACGCCATTCCCGGCTTCGTTCTGGGTGTGGCCTTGTTGGTGATTTTCGGCGGGCAGCTGCAATGGTTTCCGCTGCGCGGGCTGACCTCGTCCAATTGGGATGAACTCAGTTGGGGCGCAAGGGTGGTGGACTACCTCTGGCACATCGCGATGCCCGTCACCGCCATGGTGCTGGGCAGTTTCGCCGTGACGGCCATGCTGACCAAAAACGCGTTTCTGGAAGAAATCCGCAAGCAATACGTGGTGACAGCCCGCGCCAAGGGCCTGTCAGACCGCCAGGTTTTGTGGAAACACATCTTTCGCAACGCGCTGATCCCCATCATCACGGGGTTTCCGGCGGCTTTCATCGGGGCGTTCTTCACGGGTTCGCTGTTGATAGAAACCCTGTTTTCACTCGATGGCCTGGGCTTGCTGAGTTACGAAAGTGTGATCCGGCGCGACTATCCCGTCGTGCTCGGCACCCTGTACCTGTTCACCCTGATCGGCCTGGTGACCAAATTGGTGAGTGATTTGTCCTACGTCTGGGTCGATCCGAGGGTGAAGTTTGACTGAATTGACCCACACCTCGCCGCCAGTGTCCGCCTCGCCCAGCCGCCGAGCATGGTTACGGTTCAAACGCAACCGCCTGGGGTTCTGGAGCTTATGTGTCTTCTGCACCCTGGTGGTGTTGAGCCTGGGCGCCGAGTTGATCTCCAACGACCGGCCCATCATCGCGCGTTACGAGGGGAAAACCTATTTCCCCATGTTCAAAGATTACGCCGAAAAGACCTTTGGCGGCGACTTTGCAACCAACACCGACTACCTCGACCCCTTCATCCGCGCCCAGTTGGCCAAGCCCGGCAACTGGGCCTTGTTCGCCCCCAACCCCTATGGCCCCAAAACCCTGAACTACTTTGCCAAATTGCCCAACCCGTCCGCGCCCACTGTGGACAACTGGCTGGGCACCGATGACCGGGGCCGCGACCTGCTGGCGCAGCTGCTTTACGGCTTTCGCGTGAGTGTCCTGTTCGCCCTGGCGCTGACCTTTGTCGGCGTGTTGCTGGGCATCGTCACCGGCGCATTGCAGGGCTTTTTTGGCGGCAAGACCGATCTGGCGTTCCAGCGCTTCATTGAAATCTGGGGTTCCATGCCCGAGCTGTATTTGCTGATCATTTTCAGCGCCGTGTTCGCGCCCAGCATCAGCCTGCTGCTGATTTTGCTGAGCCTGTTTGGCTGGATGGGCCTGTCCGACTACGTGCGCGCCGAGTTTTTCCGCAACCGCCAGCTCGACTATGTGCGCGCCGCGCGGGCGCTGGGTGTGGGCAACTGGCAGATCATCTGGAGGCACATTTTGCCCAACAGCCTGACGCCGGTCGTGACGTTTTTGCCGTTTCGCATGAGTGGGGCGATTTTGGCGCTGACCTCGCTGGATTTTCTCGGCCTGGGTGTGCCGCCGGGCACGCCGTCACTGGGGGAATTGTTGTCGCAAGGCAAAAACAACATTGACGCCTGGTGGATTTCGCTGTCCACCTTTGCCGTGCTGGTGGTCACCTTGCTACTTCTGACTTTCATGGGTGACGCGCTGCGCGATTCGCTGGACCCGCGCAAGGCTGACAAATGACCGCCAATCCGCCCTTGCTCAACGTCAAGGACTTGAGGGTTTCTTTTGGAGGCCATGAGGTCGTTCATGCCATCAGCTTCAGCATCGCCAAGGGTGAAAAGCTGGCCCTCGTCGGCGAGTCCGGGTCTGGCAAAACTGTCACGGCCCTGAGCCTGCTGCGGCTGGCCCAGGACGCAAGCCTCAGCGGGCAGGCGCTGTTTCAGGGTGGGCAATCGGCGGCCGTCGATTTGCTGAAGATGCCCTTGCAGCAGCTTCGCGGCCTGCGCGGCCAGGACATTGCCATGATTTTTCAGGAGCCGATGACGGCACTCAACCCCCTGATGACGATTGGCGCCCAGATTGCCGAAGTTTTGCAGCTAAAACAGGGTCTGGCCCTCACCGAATGTACGCAAGCAGCTATTGACCTGATAGCAAGCACCGGCATCACCGAGCCTGGGCGACGCGCCAGTGCCTACCCGCATCAGCTCAGCGGCGGCCAGCGCCAGCGCGCCATGATCGCCATGGCGCTGGCCTGCAAACCGCAACTGCTGCTGGCCGACGAGCCGACGACAGCGCTGGACGTGACCGTGCGCGGCCAGATTCTGGATTTGATCAGCGCGCTGCAAAAGTCCAATGGCATGGCCGTGCTGATGATCACCCACGACCTGAACCTGGTGCGCAAGTTCGCCGACCGCGTGGTGATCATGGAAAACGGCCACATCGTCGAGCAGGGCCCGGTGCAAGACGTGTTCTCCAACCCTCAACATGCCTACACCCGAAAGCTGATCGACAGCACGCCGGTGCGTGATGTGGCTGAGGTGGATTCAGCGGCTTCGGCGCAGGTACCGCTCCTGCATTCAAAGGATCTGCGCGTGACCTATCCTGTGCCCTTGCCCGGCATTCGCGGCTGGTTCAAAAAAGGCGGGTTCGTCGCCGTCAAAAGCGCGAGTTTTGAGGTGTTGCCGGGGCAGACGCTGGGGGTTGTGGGCGAATCCGGCTCGGGCAAATCCACCTTGGCGCTGGCGGCCTTGGGTTTGATCCCGTCACAAGGCGAACTGGCGGTGATGGGGCGGGCATGGGGCCAGAAGGGCGCTGTGCAGTCGCTTCGCAAAGTCATGCAAGTGGTGTTTCAAGACCCGTTTTCGTCGCTTTCGCCGCGCCTGACGGTGGAGGAGATTGTCGGCGAGGGCTTGTTGGTGCACGCGCCAGGGCTGACAAAAGCAGAGCGCAGAATCCAAGTTTTGCAGGCGCTGCAAGAGGTCGGTCTGTCAGAATCGCAATTCCCCGGCCTGTTGGAGCGGTATCCGCACGAATTCTCCGGCGGGCAACGCCAGCGCATGGCCATCGCCCGCGCCTTGATCGTCAAACCCCAACTTCTGGTGCTTGACGAGCCGACCAGTGCGCTCGATGTGACGATCCAGAAACAGGTGCTTGGGCTCCTGCAGCGCCTGCAACGCGATCATGGTCTGAGTTATCTGCTCATCACCCACGATGTCGCCGTGATCCGCGCCATGGCGCACCATGTGATCGTGATGCGTGATGCGGAAATCCTGGAGTCCGGCCCTGTGGCGCAGGTGTTTGCCGCGCCCAAGAATGAATACACGCGGACCTTGCTGGAAGCGGCGGGCTGAAAGGGCCCACTTGGCGACACCGGAATTGCAGGGGGATTTAGCGTTAGCATGCTATATATTGAATAGCTAACTACGCTTATTCCACAAGGGGTAAATGGCGATTTTATTGGAAAAAGTGCAATAATCGCTTCATTGCAGCTTTATTGCGGCTGCGGCAGCAGCGGTGCATCGCCGCCAAAGTAAAACCAGACCTTCTGGATCAGCCCGTCGGTGACCTCGTAGACGGCAACGGCTTCGATGGGCTCTGCCAGAATGCCGTGCACCCGTTCATGGTCGATGACCTTGTTGCCCAGCACGATGCGCGAAATGATGTCCGCGTGCAGCAGGGGCGCGCTGAAGCGGCCTTGGTACTCCTGCAGGAGCTGCGCCTTGCCGGAAATGGCCGCCTCGAAAGCCGGCATGCGGAATATCCGGATCGACTCGGCGTAAAAGGCCGCGAAACGCGCCAGATCGCGGGCGTTGTAGGCCTCGGTTTGGCGGTCGATGATGTCGCCAACGTCTGTGATGTTCATTTTTCTGGGAGCCTCTGGGTAACCCCCAAAATCCGGGGAATCTGCGAACTTTATTCCATTTCCAAATCATTGCTGTAGTAGGCGTGCCGACGAAGACAGTGCTCTAGCACGGCGAGGAGGCGCAACGACCTACAGTGATGATTTGGACATGGAATTAGCAGTGCATTCCCAATGGTTTTCAGGTATAATCTCGGCTTCACGACCAAACGGGCGGGTATCTACCGCCCGTTTTTTTTGGGCGATTGTTTTTGGAGTATTTCTGGAAGCGCCCAATTACGCGGGAAGTTTTAAGAATATAGGCTGGGGTGTCAGTGTCAGTTCAGGAAATCGTTGAGCAAACCGTGACCGGATTGGGTTACGACTTGGTGGAGATTGAGCGCTCGGCCGGCGGTTTGCTGCGCATCACGATAGACCTGCCCTGGACCAAGCCGGCGGCGGCTGGCGCGCCAGGCGATGTGCCCGAGCAGTTTGTCAACGTCGAAGACTGTGAGAAGGTGACGCGCCAACTGGTGTTTGCGCTGGAAGTCGACGGCATTGAATACAAGCGCCTGGAGGTGTCCTCGCCAGGCATTGACCGCCCGCTGCGTCAAGAGAAGGACTTTGAGCGTTTTCTTGGCCATGTGATCGACGTGTCGCTGAAGACGCCGATTGGTGTGGCCGCAGCGGGTGCCCTGGTCAATGCCACGCGCAAGAAGTTTCGCGGCACGCTGGAGCGCAGGGAGGCTGCCAAGGCAGTTGACGGCGCAGCGGCTGGAGCGGCTGGCTGGCAGATCGTCTGGAGCGATGCGCCGGTGGTCAAGCCGGGCGCGCGGGTCAGCAAGAAACGGGTGCCGGCGCCCTTGCAGGCTCTGGGTTTTACGCTGGATGAATTGAGGGAGGCGCGTTTGGCGCCCCTGGTGAGTTTTAACGGACGAAGCGTCATAAATGACGCGGGACGAAGCGCCATAAATGACACGGGCCGGGGCATCAAAGATGACACGCCGGCCACAAACGATTGATATAGGAGAGTCTCAGGCATGAATCGCGAAATGTTAATGCTGGTCGAAGCCATCTCACGCGAGAAAAGCGTGGAGCGCGACGTGGTCTTCGGCGCTGTGGAAGCGGCCTTGGCCCAGGCCACCAAAAAGTTGCACACCGGCGACGTGGATATCCGCGTGGCCGTGGACCGCGACAGCGGCAATTACGAGACTTTCCGCCGCTGGCACGTGGTGCCCGACGAGGCCGGCCTGCAGCTGCCCGACCAGGAGATCCTGCTGTTTGAAGCCAAAGAGCAGATCGAAGACATCGAGGTGGACGAATACATCGAGGAAACCGTCGAGTCGGTGCCAATCGGCCGCATCGGCGCGATGGCGGCCAAGCAGGTCATCCTGCAAAAAATACGCGACGCCGAGCGCGAGATGCTGCTCAACGACTTCATGAGCCGTGGCGACAAGATCTTCGTCGGCACCGTCAAACGCATGGACAAGGGCGACATCATCGTCGAGAGCGGCCGGGTTGAAGGCCGCCTGCGGCGCGGCGAGATGATCCCCAAAGAAAACCTGCGCTCGGGCGACCGGGTACGCGCCATGATCATGGAAGTGGATCTGACCCTGCGCGGCGCGCCCATCATCCTGTCGCGCTCGGCGCCGGAGTTCATGATCGAGCTGTTCCGCACCGAAGTGCCTGAAATCGAGCAGGGCCTGCTGGAGATCAAATCCTGCGCACGCGACCCCGGCTCACGCGCCAAGATCGCAGTCTTGTCGCATGACAAGCGCGTGGACCCCATCGGCACCTGCGTCGGTGTGCGTGGAACCCGCGTCAACGGCGTGACCAATGAGCTCGCTGGCGAGCGCGTCGACATCGTGTTGTGGAGCGAAGATCCGGCCCAGTTTGTGATCGGCGCCCTGGCCCCGGCCAATGTGTCGAGCATCGTGGTGGACGAAGAGCGCCATGCCATGGATGTGGTGGTCGACGAAGAAAACCTGGCCATTGCCATTGGGCGCGGCGGCCAGAACGTGCGCCTGGCCTCCGAGCTGACCGGCTGGAAGATCAACATCATGGACGCTGCGGAATCCGCGCAGAAGCAGGCCACCGAGACTGATTCTGGCCGCAAACTCTTCATGGAAAAGCTGGATGTGGACGAGGAGATCGCCGACATCCTGATCGCCGAAGGCTTCACCAGCCTGGAAGAAGTGGCCTATGTGCCGCTGCAGGAGATGCTTGAAATTGAGAGCTTCGACGAAGACACAGTCAACGAGCTGCGCACCCGCGCCAAAGACGCCTTGCTGACGATGGAAATCGCGCACGAGGAAAGTGTCGACGAAGTCTCGCAGGACCTGCGCGATCTCGAAGGGCTGAACGCCGAACTGATCGGCAAGCTGGCAGACGCCGGCGTCCACACCCGCGACGACCTGGCCGACCTGGCCGTTGACGAACTCACAGATATCACTGGCCAGTCTGCGGACGAAGCCAAGATCATGATCATGAAGGCGCGCGAGCATTGGTTTGCCAATGAAGCCGCCGCTCAGGCTTGATGGTCATGAAAAAAGGTAGCACAACAAATGTCCAGTACGACCGTCGCCGAGTTTGCAACCGAACTCAAAAAATCAACCAATACCCTGCTTGAACAGCTTCAATCCGCCGGGGTCGCCAAACTGGCGGCCAACGATGCGCTGACGGACGCTGACAAGCACAAGTTGCTGGGCTTTTTGCAGACCAGCCATGGTACCGCCAGCGCCGACCGCAAAAAGATCACCCTGGTCAAAAAGTCGACCACCGAGATCAAGCAGGCGGACGCCACCGGCAAAGCCCGCACGATCCAGGTTGAAGTACGCAAGAAACGCACCTTTGTCCGCCGTGAAGAAGGGGCAGACGTGGCCGTCGAGGCGCCGCCCGAGCCGCAGCATGAAGCGCCGGCCGCGCACGTCATTGACAGCGCCGAGTTGGCGCGACGCGAAGAAGAAGCCCGCCGCCAGGCCGAACTGATCCGCCGCCAGGAGGAAGAGCTTGCCGCACGCCGCCTGGCGCGCGAGCAGCAGGAAGAGCGTGCCCGCGAAGCCGTTGAAAAAGCCGCCCAGGTCGCGGCTGATCACGCCATTGGGGAACAAAAGAAGGCAGTTGCCCTCGCCGTTGCTGACGACTCTGCTATTAAAGACGAAGCAAGCCAGCTGGCGACGGCCGCCGCCAAATCCCAGCTGGAAGAAAAAGCCAAAGCGGCCGCGCAAGCCCATTCGGACGCCCGCGACAAGGCCGCAGCCGACTCCAAGGCCAAAGCGCATGAAGAGTCGGTGCGCGCCGCCGATCTGGGCCTGCGTCGGCGCAAAGCCGAGGACGAAGCCGCCGCCATCCGCCTGATGATGTCGGCGCCTCCCAAAAAGGCGCCGCCGCCCAAGAAGGCTGAAGAAGCCAAGCCGGCCGCCACGGCCGCTGCGGACGCTGCCAAAAAGGGCACCCTGCACAAACCTGCGACCGGTTCGACCCAACCCAGGGCGGTGCGGCCAGGCGGCGCTGGCACGCCGGGTGCGGCGACAGCAGGCGCCGGCAAAGAGGTCAAATCCGCCAAGCTGTCGAGTAGCTGGGCCGGCGATCCAGCCAAGAAAAAGGGCATTCCCACCCGTGGTGACACCGGCGGCGGTGCTGGGCGGGCCGGCAATTGGCGCGCGGGTCCGCGTGGCCGTCGTGGTGGCAGCGACCATCGCGAAGAAAACGCACCGGCAGTCTTGGTCGAGGCGCGCGTGCTGGAAGTGCACGTGCCCGAAACCATCACCGTGGCCGAACTGGCGCACAAGATGGCGGTCAAGGCGTCCGAGGTTATCAAACACCTGATGAAACTGGGCCAGATGGTCACCATCAACCAGCCGCTGGACCAGGACACGGCGATGATCCTGGTCGAAGAGATGGGCCACAAAGCGGTGGTCGCGTCGCTGGACGACCCCGAAGCATTCACCGTTGATGAGGTGCAGCAGCAAGACGCCGAGTCGCTGCCGCGCGCGCCGGTGGTCACCGTCATGGGCCACGTCGATCATGGCAAAACCTCGTTGCTGGACTACATCCGCACGGCCAAAGTTGCCTCAGGCGAAGCCGGCGGCATCACCCAGCACATTGGCGCCTACCACGTGGAAACCCCGCGCGGCATGATCTCCTTCCTCGACACCCCGGGCCACGAGGCCTTCACGGCCATGCGTGCCCGCGGCGCCAAGGCCACCGACATCGTGATTCTGGTGGTCGCGGCCGACGACGGCGTCATGCCGCAGACCAAAGAGGCCATCAAACACGCCAGGGCGGCCGGTGTGCCCATCGTCGTGGCGATCAACAAGATCGACAAACCCGACGCCAACCCGGAACGCGTGAAGAACGAACTGGTGGTCGAAGAGGTGGTGCCGGAGGAATTCGGCGGCGAATCACCCTTTGTGCCGGTGTCGGCCAAGACCGGGCAGGGCATCGACGCGCTGCTGGAGCAAGTGCTTTTGCAAGCCGAGGTGCTTGAACTGCGCGCGCCGGTGAACGCCATGGCCAAGGGCCTGGTGATTGAAGCGCGGCTGGACAAAGGGCGTGGCCCCGTGGCCACGATTCTGGTTCAGTCGGGCACACTCAAAACCGGCGATGTGGTGCTGGCAGGCCAGACCTTCGGCCGCGTGCGCGCCATGCTGGACGAAAACGGCAAATCCATCAAGACTGCGGGCCCGTCGATCCCGGTCGAGATTCAGGGTTTGACCGAAGTGCCCCAGGCTGGCGACGAATTCATGGTCATGGCCGACGAGCGCCGCGCCCGTGAAATCGCCACCTACCGCGCCGGCAAGTTCCGCAACACCAAGCTGGCCAAGCAGCAGGCGTCCAAACTGGAGACGATGTTCACCGACATCACGGCGGGCGAAGTCAAGATGGTGCCGATCATCATCAAGGCCGACGTGCAGGGTTCGCAGGAAGCCCTGGCGCAGTCCTTGCTCAAGCTCTCGACGGCCGAGGTCAAGGTGCAACTGGTCTACACGGCGGTGGGCGCGATCAGCGAGTCCGACGTCAACCTGGCCATCGCCTCCAAGGCGGTCATCATCGGCTTCAACACCCGTGCCGACGCCGGCGCGCGCAAGCTGGCCGAGAACAACGGCGTGGACATCCGTTACTACGACATCATTTATGACGCCGTGGACGAGCTCAAACTTGCCATGTCGGGCATGCTGACGCCGGACAAGAAGGAAGAAATCATCGGCACCGCCGAAATCCGCCAGGTGTTCAAGGTCAGCAAGATCGGCGCCATCGCCGGTTGCATGGTCACCTCGGGCGTGGTCCGCCGCGCCGCCAGATTGCGTCTGCTGCGCGAGAACATGGTCATCTTCACCGGCGAACTCGAATCGCTCAAACGCTTCAAGGACGATGTGCGCGAAGTCAAGGAGAGTTTCGAGTGCGGCTTGAACATCAAGAACTACAACGACATCCAGGAGGGTGACGTGCTGGAGTTCTTCGAGATCCGCGAAGTCGCCAGGACGCTCTAGTACCCAGACACGTAAGTAGAGGAACAAAATGAAAGTGGTGATTTCGCGCCCAGGCCAAGGCGTAAAACGCAGACATAGCTGTGGCTATGGCGAGGCTTTGCAACGCGGGCATGGGCGTGAAAGCACGCTTTCATGTTCCGATACTTGCGTGTCTGGGTACTAGGCCACCGGACGGTCCACGCCATGCGCAGAAAATCCGCCACACCCAACCGCGCCTTCAAAGTCGCCGACCAGATCCAGCGCGATCTGACCGAGCTGATCGCGCGCGAGTTGAAAGACCCGCGCGTGGGCATGGTGACGATCCAGGCAGTGGAAGTCACGCCGGATTACGCGCACGCCAAGGTGTTTTTCAGCCTGCTGGCGGGCGACTCGGCGGCCTGCCAGGAAGGCTTGAACCAGGCGGCGGGCTTTTTGCGCGCCGGTTTGTTCAAGCGTTTGCACATCCACACCGTGCCGACCCTGCATTTCGTGTTTGACCGCACTACGGAGCGTGCGTCCGACATGAATGCCTTGATCGCGCAGGCGGTGGCCTCCCGTTCCAAGAACGAGGACTAACGATATGAATGCGCCGCGTGCACGGGTTGCCAGGCGCCCCGTGCATGGGGTGCTGTTGCTGGACAAGCCTTTGGGCTGGTCCAGCAATGACGCTTTGCAAAAAGCCAAATGGCTGCTGCGCGCTGAAAAGGCAGGCCACACCGGCACGCTGGATCCGCTGGCCACGGGCGTCTTGCCTCTGTGTTTTGGCGCGGCTACCAAGTTCAGCCAATTGCAGCTGGATGCGGACAAACAGTATGAAGCTGTCGCGCGCCTGGGGCAGAAAACCAGCACCGGCGACGCTGAAGGTGATGTAGTTGAAGAACGGGCCGTTGTGGTGACGCAGGCCGATGTGGACCGGGTGGCAAAACTGTTCACTGGCCCCATCCGCCAAACACCGCCGATGTACAGCGCCTTGAAGAAAGATGGCAAGCCCTTGTACGAATATGCGCGGGCCGGCGTTGAGATCGGGCGGGAAGCCCGCGCGGTCGTGATTTACGAGCTAAAAATGGCTGTAATCCACGCGGAACATGCGCAAGATGCTATTAAAATGATAGTTACTTGCAGCAAGGGAACCTACATCCGCACGCTGGGCGAGGATGTCGGCGAGGCGCTGGGTTGCGGCGCGCACCTGAGCGCGTTGCGGCGCACAGGCACCGGCGGTTTTGACATTGCGCAGTGTGTGACTCTGGCGGCGCTGGAGGCCATGACGGATGAAGAGCGGCTGGCCTGTTTGCTGCCGGTTGATTCGCTGTTGCCAGACCACACCGTGGTTGAGCTGGACAGCGAAAACGCAGGCCGGTTTTTGAGCGGCCTGCGCCGGCGCGGCGACTGGCCTGACGCCGACAGCGTGGCGGTGTATGGCCCAGGGGCTGGCGCCGAACGGAACCTGCTGGGCACTGCCCACGTGAAGGCCGGCGAATTGATTCCAGGGCGCTTGTTGAGCCCGGTCGAGATTGAAGAATCCCGAAAACAGCAAGAACAGATTGCACAGACTGCACAGATTTAGAAATTTTTGAGAGAGTGAACCATGAGCCATAAACAGATCAGAAACATCGCCATCATTGCCCACGTTGACCACGGCAAGACCACCATGGTCGACCAGTTGCTGCGCCAGTCCGGCACCTTTGCCCAGCACGAAAAAATTGTCGACACCGTGATGGACAACAACGCCATTGAAAAAGAGCGTGGCATCACGATTCTGGCCAAGAACTGCGCGGTGACCTGGGAAGGCACCCATATCAACATCGTTGACACACCCGGCCACGCCGACTTTGGCGGCGAAGTCGAGCGCGCGTTGAGCATGGTTGACGGCGTGGTGCTGCTGATCGACGCGCAGGAAGGCCCCATGCCCCAGACCCGCTTTGTGACCAAGAAGGCGCTGGCCTTGGGTCTCAAACCGATTTTGGTGGTGAACAAGGTGGACAAACCCGGTTCGCGCCCTGACTGGGTGGTCAACGCCGCGTTCGACTTGTTCGACAAACTTGGCGCTACTGATGAACAGCTGGACTTCCCCGTGGTCTACGCCTCGGGCATCAACGGCTGGTCGTCCCTGGTCGAAGGCGGGCAGGGCGAACAGTGGGGCCCGGACATGTCAGCCCTGTTCAACACCATCCTCGAACACGTGCCGCACCAGCAGGGCGACCCGGCTGCACCGCTGCAACTGCAAATTTCGGCACTCGACTTTTCGACCTTTGTGGGGCGCATTGGCGTTGGCCGCATCAGCCAGGGCACGGTCAAACCGATGATGGATGTGGTGGTGATGGAAGGGCCGGATGGCAAAGCCGTCAAGGGCCGCATCAACCAGGTCTTGACCTTCCAGGGCCTGGACCGTGTGCAGGCCACCGACGCCGGCCCCGGCGAAATTGTGCTGATCAACGGCCTGACCGACATCGGCATTGGCGTCACCATCACCGATCCCATCACCCCGATGCCGCTGCCCATGCTCAAGGTCGATGAGCCGACCCTGACCATGAACTTCTGCGTCAACACCAGCCCGCTGGCGGGCCGCGAAGGCAAATACGTCACCAGCCGCCAGATCTGGGACCGCCTGCAAAAAGAACTGCAGCACAACGTGGCCCTGCGCGTCAAGGAAACCGACGAAGAGGGCATTTTTGAAGTCATGGGCAGGGGCGAGTTGCACCTGACCATCCTGCTGGAAAACATGCGCCGTGAAGGTTATGAGCTGGCCGTCAGCAAGCCGCGCGTGGTGTTCAAGGAAGTCAACGGTGTCATACACGAGCCGATTGAAATGGTGACTGCCGACATCGAAGACCAGCACCAGGGCGGCGTGATGCAGGCCCTGGGCGAGCGCAAGGGCGAGCTGGTGAACATGGAGCCGGACGGCCGTGGCCGCGTGCGCCTGGAGTACCGCATTCCGGCGCGTGGCCTGATCGGTTTCACCAATGAATTCCTGAATCTGACGCGTGGCACCGGCCTGATCTCCAATATCTTCGACAGCTACGAAGCGCACAAGGGCGAGATCGGCGGCCGCAAAAACGGGGTGCTGATTTCGATGGACGCCGGTGAAATCTTCACGTACGCCCTGGGCAAACTCGACGACCGTGGCCGCATGTTCGTGCGCGCCAACGACCCGGTGTACGAAGGCATGATTGTCGGCATCCACAGCCGTGAAAACGACCTGGTGGTCAACGCCACACGCACCAAGCAGCTGACCAACTTCCGCGTCAGCGGCAAGGAAGACGCGATCAAGATCACGCCGCCGATTGACTGCACGCTGGAGTACGGCGTCGAGTTCATCGAAGACGACGAGCTGGTTGAAATCACGCCCAAGTCGATCCGCCTGCGCAAACGCCACCTGGCCGAGAGCGACCGCAAAAAGGCAGGGCGCGGCCTGGTCTGAGGACTCGATGCGCCTGACGCATAACCGGGCTGTCTTGTTGATGGTGGCAGTGGCCCTGATGTGGTCCACCGCGGGCGTGGTCACGCGCCACCTGGAAGCCGCCCGTTCGTTTGAGGTGACGTTTTGGCGCAGCGCGTCCACCGTGTTGTGCCTGCTGGTGATTTTGCCGCTGTTCAAGGGCCGGGCAGTTTTCACTGGACTGCTGACAGCGGGCCGGACGTTCTGGGTGTCCAGCCTGTGCTGGTGCGGCATGTTCACGTTTTACATGCTGGCCCTCACGCTCACGTCGGTGGCCAACGTGCTGGTCACCCTGGCCATCGGGCCCCTGGTGACGGCGCTGTTTGCGCGGGCCTTCATCGGGCAGCGCCTGCCGCTGCACACCTGGGGCGCGATCACGATGGCCGGCTGTGGCATTGCCTGGATGTTCGGCTCGCAAATTTCTGGCGGGCACCTGCTCGGCACCGTGGTCGCCTTGGGTGTGCCGCTGGCCGGTGCCGCCAATTGGACGCTCACCCAGCATGCCCACGCGCAAGGTCACGACGTCGATTTGATGCCCGCCGTGCTGGTCGGGGCGGTGTTGTCCAGCCTTATCACGCTGCCGCTGGCCTGGCCGCTCCAGGCCACCTTGCATGACGTTTATCTGCTGGGCGGTCTGGGCTTCTACCAACTGGCTGTGCCCTGCATCCTGTCGGTGTGGTGCGCCCAGGTGCTCAAGGCACCCGAGGTGTCGTTGCTGGCCCTGCTGGAAGTGCCCTTTGGCATCGCGCTGGCTTGGGCTGGCGCCAACGAAGCGCCGGATGCGGCGGTGTTGTCGGGCGGTGCGCTGGTGATTGCCGCACTGGCGGGCAACGAGGTGCTGGCCTGGTCGAAGCGCGCTTGAAGGCCGCCAGAACCCCCGCAGCGCCCCTTGCGCTCAACTGTCGCAGGCCCTTCGGGCAACCATCTGCAGTGCTCAATCCCAGGGCCGCCGCGTGAACTCGCTGCGCTCAAACAGCATGCGGCTCTGTCGGTCCGCTGCGCGGCCCCCAGACCCTGAAATTTCCGCGCTTCGAGGCTGCGCCAGACGAGCGCAAGTGGCGCTGCGGGGGTTCAGGCTGTAGCGGTATGGTCAATTTCAAAACTTGGGTGACTGCGCCGTTGCAGCAATCAATGGTATTATTGGCAATACCGTGAAGCCACCGCCCGTCATCGTCATTGATACCAATGTACTGGTGTCCGCACTGCGATCCAGTTCCGGCTGGTCATATGACTTGCTGGCCAGGCTGGGCACGGGCCAGTTTGAACATGTGATCACTGTTCCCCTGGTGATGGAGTATGAAGAGGTGCTGCATCGCCCGGGCATGGTGCCACTGAACAAGGCTGCGGTGGACGATGTTCTGGACTACGTCTGTGCCAGCGGATTGCGGCAGCAGGTGTATTTTTTGTGGCGACCCAAGTTAGCCGACGTGCGGCATGACATGGTGCTTGAAGCCGCTTTCAATGGAAATTGCGATGCCATCCTGACCTGGAATGTCTGCGACTTTGCAGCAGCGGCGGACATGGCCATCAACATCGTGCAGCCTGATCAGTTTGTGAAACGACTAAAGGAGCCCAAATCATGAGCGCATTGAGTGTCCGTCTCCCCGAATCCTTGCATAAGAATGCCAAGGTCTATGCCGCGCAAGAGGGCGTTTCCGTCAACCAGTTGATCAGCACCGCATTGGCTGAAAAGCTCTCCGCGTTGGCGACTGAAGATTATTTGGCTTTGCGCGGCAAGCGTGGAAGTCGAAAGAAGTTTGACGCTGCGTTGGCGAAAGTGCCAGATGTTGCTGCTGAAGGTTTGGATCGCCGGTAGGTCTGTGGGGCCGCCTGCACCCCCGCAGCGCCCCTTGCGCTCAAAGCCGCAGGCCCTTCGGGCGGCCATCTGCAGTGAAGCCATATTTCAGGCCTTAAGGTCTGAAAATTGCAATTGAAAGTTGTTCAAGACGATTACTGGCCATAAATTGGCATTGACGCTCAATGAGCTTCCCGTACACTATTGGCGTCCGTGCAGCCGATATATTGACACCCACAAATTGGAGTCCCGACATGGGCAGACCGCTACAAGATGTTTTCAAAGTGCACTGCTTTGGTTGCGGTGCTCTGAACGGACATGGTCTTCAAATTAAAAGCCGGTGGGATGGGGAAGATATGTTGTGCAACTGGCAACCAGAGCCGTATCACATAGGGCATCCCGGTTTTGTTTACGGCGGCACCATAGCGTCCGTTGTGGATTGCCATTCGATTTGGACGGCGCTTGCCCACTATTGCCGCGATACCAGCCACTCCCTGGAAAATGGGCCACCTCCGTTCGCATACGTAACGGGTTCGTTGAAGGTCAATTTTTTGAAACCTGTGCCTATTGAGGGTGAGATGGAACTGCGCTCCCGTGTACTGGAAAAAAGCGAACGAAAAATGATAGTAGCTTGCCGGGTATTTCACTCTGGTGTGGAATGTGCCACCGCTGAAGTCGTCACTGTTCGGGTCAAACTGGCGGTCTGACCATGCGCGCCGTTATTTGCAACTCCTTCGAGGGGCTGGACGCTCTGAGCATTGGAGAGACTGAAGACCCGATTCCTGCTTCTGATCAAATTCTTGTTGAGGTGCACGCGGCGGCTGTCAGCTTCATGGATTGCCTTATGGTTGCGGGCAAATATCAGATGAAGCCTCAGATCCCGTACGTACCGGGCACAGATGCAGCAGGCATTGTGCTGGCTGTGGGCGACGGTGTTACTCGCTTCAAGCCGGGGGATCGTGTTGCTTGTGGCAGTTGGTTCGGGGCTTATGCAGAAAAAATGGTTGCATCCCAACAAAATGCGGCACACCTGCCGCCCAACGTTGATTTTGTGACCGGGTCAGCGGTGCGGCATGGGTATGGCACGGCCTATTATGGATTGGTGACCTGCGCCAAACTTCAGCCCGGTGAAACGGTGTTTGTGAGCGGCGCAGCGGGTGGCGTTGGGCTTGCCGCTATCGACATAGCCCGGCATCTTGGTGCGCAGGTTATCGCTGGCGTAGGCTCGGCTGAAAAAGAGGCCCTCGTGCGTAAATATGGAGCTTCTGAGGTAATTGATTACGCTCACGAAGACTTGCGGGAGCGCATCAAGTCCACGACGGGTGGCAAGGGTGTTGATGTGTTTTTTGACAACCTCGGGGGCGAGGTGTTCTCCAAAATGACACGACTCATGAATTGGGGTGGCCGTATGTTGCCAGTCGGTTTTACAAGCGGGGAAATCCCGTCAGTGCCAATGAATTTGCTGTTGTTGAAGAACTATTCAATCGTCGGAGTTTTCTGGGGCGCTTGGGCAGAGCGTTTTCCATTGGCCAGCTTTGCGGCCGACGAGCAGATATTTG
Source organism: Rhodoferax sp. (assembly GCA_031392945.1). GTDB lineage: Bacteria > Pseudomonadota > Gammaproteobacteria > Burkholderiales > Burkholderiaceae_C > JANYCG01. The sequence continues at coordinate 25,213 of JANMVT010000022.1, forward strand.
ATTGGGTCGCTAAAGGCAGGCTGACACCCCACGTCGGCGGTGTTTTCCCGTTGACGGGTTTCAAGTCTGCCATGGCATCAGTTCTGGATCGAAAAGCGCAAGGGCGCATGGTGCTTCAGGTTGCGGAAAAACAATAGGGCTTGCCGGTCTGGCGAACCCCAGCAAGGCTCAATTCACCATCCACGACGTCTGCCCAGGTCTTCCCGGCAGGTTCAACGAAGCCGTCGCGGCAGGCGTAGACGCAATCAACTTCCCCTGCCGGAACACCTTGAGCCGCGTCGCCCGCAAACGAATCGCTTCGACCGGATCACGCGCCTGCAACAACACAAAATCGGCGTTGCAACCCGCAGCCAGCCCGTAGCCTTCGAGCTTCATGATGTGCGCGGGCGTGGTGGTCACCATCTCAAAGCATTGCCGCATCGCCGCCTGCGATGTCATCTGCGCCACATGCAGACCCATGCTGGCCACGTCGAGCATATCGGCGCTGCCCATGGAATACCACGGGTCCAGCATGTCGTCCTGGCCAAAGGCGACGTCCAGGCCGCAGGCCAGCAGTTCGGGTACGCGGGTCAGGCCACGGCGCTTGGGGTAAGTGTCGTGGCGGGCTTGCAGGGTGATGTTGACGCAGGGGTTGCTGACCACGCTCAACTGCGCCTCGGTCATCAGGCCCAGCAACTTGCTGACGTAGTAGTTGTCCATGCTGTGCATGGAGGTCAGGTGCGAGCCGGTGACGCGGCCGTGCAGGCCCAGGCGCTGCGTTTCGAAGGCGAGTGATTCGACGTGGCGCGACAGCGGGTCGTCAGATTCGTCGCAATGCATGTCCACCAGCTTGCCTTGTACAGCGGCGATCTCGCACAGCAGCTTGACGCTTTGGGCGCCTTCGGTCATGGTGCGTTCGAAGTGCGGAATGCCGCCGACCACGTCGACACCCATGGCCAGCGCGCGTTTGAGGTTGTCCAGGCCGCCCGGCGCACGCAAGATGCCGTCCTGCGGAAACGCCACCAGTTGCAAGTCGATGTAGGGCGCAACCTGCTTTTTGACTTGCAGCAGGGCCTGCACGGCCAGCAGACGCGGGTCACTCGTGTCCACGTGCGAGCGGATCGCCAGCAGGCCTTTGCCGACAGCCCAGTCGCAGTAGGTGAGGGCGCGCTCGGTGACGGCCTCCAGCGTCAATGAAGGCTTCAACTCGCCCCACAGCGCAATGCCTTCGAGCAGGGTGCCGCTCTGGTTGATGCGCGGCATGCCGTAAGTCAGGGTGCCGTCCAGATGGAAATGGGCATCAACAAAGGGCGGGCTGACCAGCAGGCCCTTACCCTCGAAGCTGGCGTCGATGACTTCGTGTGCCGGCGCGTTCAGGCCCTGGGTCACTTCAACGATCTTGCCGCCTTGCACGGCAATTGCCATGCCGGTGCGGCCATCGGGCAATGCGGCGTTGATGACGAGCAGATCGAGCATAGGGGTTTGCCTTGTAGTTGCTATAAAAACAATATCTAACTATGTATATTCCACGAGGGAAAACGCCTCATTTTGTTCCAAAGATGCGGTCGCCGGCGTCTCCCAGGCCGGGCAGGATGTAGCCGTGGCTGTTGAGCTGGCGGTCTACGGCGGCGGTGAAGATCGGCACGTCGGGGTGGGCTTTTTGCAGGGCGGCAATGCCTTCGGGGCAGGTCAGCAGGCAGACGAACTTGATGGACTTCGGGCTCAATTCCTTGAGCCTGTCCACGGCCGCGATGGCCGAGTTGCCCGTGGCCAGCATCGGGTCAACAACGATCACGTCGCGCTCATGCATGTCATGCGGCATTTTGAAGTAATACTCCACCGCCACCAGGGTTTTAGGGTCGCGGTACAGGCCCACGTGGCCCACGCGGGCGCCTGGCACCACGTTCAACATGCCTTCCAGAATGCCGTTGCCCGCGCGCAGGATCGAGACGAAGACCAGCTTCTTGCCGTCGATCATCTTGGACTGCATCTTCTCCAGCGGGGTTTCAATTTCAACGTCGTGGGTGGGCATGTCGCGCGTGACCTCGTAGGCCATCAGCGCGGCCAGCTCGTTGAGCAGGCGGCGAAACGTGCTGGTGGAGGCGTCTTTGCGGCGCATCAGGGTGAGTTTGTGCTGCACCAGGGGGTGGTCGATCAGGTGGACATTGTTCATGGTTCTTCCTTAAAAAACGGTGCCGTCGCTCTCGATATTCAGGGGTGGCGTGCCATTGCGCAGCTGTTGGGCCAGTTGCCGCCCTGCGGCCCAGGTGCCGCCTTCGAGCACGCAGGCCAGGGGCATTTTTTCTGCAGTCAGGCCAAGTTGCGCGCGCACCAGCGGTGCGAGTTCATCCAGCAGGGCCACGGTCAGTGCGCGCCACTCGACGATGGCGGGGTCGCCAGCCTTGAACGGCTGCAACGCTTGGGCCGGATGCTTGAACCGGATCACACCGGTGTCGAGCAACAGGCCGCCGTTGCGGTACTCGGGCAGCCCCGTCAACGCATCCAGGCCGGTGACGCTGACACCGGCCCATTCAAACGGCTCCAGCAGCGAATAGCTGAGCCATTGCGAGAGTTTGTGAAACGGCATCCAGCCCGCAGTGAGGCCTTCGCCCGGCACTGCGGGATGTCGCCAGCAGTCGCCCAAGGCGAATTGCGTAGCGCCGGATTGGATGAAGTTCTGCGCTGGCCAGATGGGCGACAGGCTGGTTAGCAAGGCTGAGAGGATGTCATGCGCGGCCACTTCGGTCTGGCCGTTTTCTGTGCGCGTGGCCATCGACAGAAGATGGTCATACAGCCGCCCCGGCCGACATTGCCCGCCCGCGCCACCAAAAACCTCGGGTTGACCGGCCATCACCTCACCCAGGCGGCACAACAGGGCGGCTCGGCCTTCCAGCCCGACCAGGGGGTTGTCTTTGGCCACCTGAAAAGCATCGCCCAATTGGCGCGCTGTGAGCGCCTGCAAGCCGGCGGCGTCGGCCTGGCAAGGCTGGGTTGGCTTGCTGGAGAACAAGCCGGTCGTGAAGGCATTGAAACTGGCCACGCCCAGGCCTTCGGAGCGTGAATAGGTCTGCCCGGTGCGGGCGTCAAGGTAACGCCAGTCGGGGCCGGAACCCGCGTCGAGCAACACACTGACCAGGACCAAATCAATCTGCGCACGTGCGCGTTTGGCCACCGATACCTTGCCCAACTCGTCGTTGAACCGGCCCAGTCGGTCAACACCACCGGCCTCAAAATGCCGCCAGCGGCTGTGGTACGGAATGGCCAGATCCGGATAACGCACGCGGGTGATGTCGGCGACCCGTTTTGCCGCTTGGGGCAAGGCTTTGTCGTCAATGTTGAAAAAGTCAGACTGGCCCGCGCGAGCGCGCGCCAGCAAACCGCCGGCGCGCTCCCGAATCGTCTTTGTGGAGCGTAACAGGGCGATTGCCCTCGTGGTATCTATATTGTCTGCTATCAAAAGTGGATTACTCCGTCAGCCCGCGGCCTTTGGCTTTCTTCAGCTCGTCGGCGTTGGGCACCGCGCCGGGCGTGAAATAACCGGCGGCCATTTTTGCGTCCATCTCGACCTGGGCGTCGGCGGGAATCAAATCGTCCGGGATGTTGACGCGTTCCACCACCTCAATGCCGGCCCGTGTGATGGCGTCGTATTTCATGTTGCTCATGGACACCAGGCGGTGGATCTTGCGGATGCCCAGCCAGTTCAGGATGTCAGGCATCAGCTCCTGAAAACGCATGTCCTGCACGCCGGCCACACATTCGGTGCGGTTGAAATACTGGTCGGCCGTGTCGCCGCCGATCTGGCGTTTGCGTGCGTTGTAGACCAGGAATTTGGTTACCTCGCCCAGGGCGCGGCCCTCTTTGCGGAAGTAAGACACCAGGCCCACGCCGCCGCGCTGGGCGCCCCGGATGCATTCTTCAATTGCGTGCGTCAAGTACGGGCGGCAGGTGCAGATGTCGGAGCCAAACACGTCAGAGCCATTGCATTCGTCGTGCACGCGGGCGGTCAGCTCGATGTTGGGGTTGGCCAGGTCGCGTGGGTTGCCAAAGATGTAGGCAGTCAAGCCGCCGATGGGTGGCAAGAACACCTCCAGGTCGCTGCGGGTGACGAGTTCGGGGTACATGCCGCCGGTTTCTTCAAACAGCACGCGGCGCAGGTCGGCCTCGGTGCAATTGAAGCGTTTGGCGACTTCGGGCAGGTACCAGACCGGTTCGACCGCGACCTTGGTCACCATGGCCGCGCCGCCAGTGGTCAAATATTTGCCGTCGGCCTTCAGGCGGCCGGACTGCAAGGCCTCGATCACCTCGGGCAGGATCACGTGCGCTTGTGTCACGGCAATGGTCGGGCGAATGTCGTACCCGGCGGCCAGCTCGTCCTTGAAGACCTCGGCCACGGTCGCGCCCCAGGGGTCCATGGCGACGATGCGGCCCGGCTCGCTCCACTGCGGGTAGGGGCCGATCACATCGGTGGGCGAGGTGTTGGTCAAGTCGGCCTTATGTTGCGGCGACAGGCCGCCCGATGCCACTGCGAGCGCGCGGTAAATGCTGTAGGAGCCGCTGTGCGTGCCGATCACGTTGCGGTGGCTGCGTTTGGTGGTGGTGCCGACCACCGGGCCGCGCTCGGTGGCAGTGGCGGCCGCCCACTGGATTGGCAAAGCGCCGAAGCCGCCGGAGTGGGAGGTCAGCCGGATATGGGTCGGCGTCGCGGGGGTGGGCGCTGCCGTCGGAGCCGGGCGGGGGGTTGCGGTGTCGTTCATGTCATGTCTTTCAAAATCATGTGGCCGATCAGCGTCAGATCAGCGTTTGGCGCCGCCAAACAGGCTGCCCAATACACCGCGAATGATCTCGCGCCCCACGGTTGACCCCATGGTGCGAACGGCTGATCGGGCCATGCTTTGCGCCAGGCCGTCGTGCACGCCGCCGCGCGGGCCGGTTTTGCCGAACAGGACGTCATTGAGGCCGCCCAAAATGCCGCCGCCCGATCCGGCAGGCGGGCTGGCGCTGCCGCCGATGGGTGTGCTCATGGTGGAACCTGCCGGGCCGCCAGCCGGCGCCGCAGTGCCCGACGCCGCAGCCCGGCCCTTGAGCTTTTCATAGGCCGACTCTCGGTCTTCGGCCTTCTCGTAAACGCCGGCCACCAGGGAGTTTTGCATCAGGGTCTTGCGTTGGTCCGGCGTGATCGGCCCAATCTGGCTGCCCGGCGGCAACACAAAAACGCGCTCGGTCACACTGGGCCGGCCTTTGGCATCCAGCAGGCTGATCAAGGCTTCGCCAACGGCCAGTTCGGTGATGGCGGTCTCGATGTCCAGGCCCGGCTTTTGCCGCATGGTCTCAGCTGTGGCCTTGACGGCTTTCTGGTCACGCGGTGTGTAGGCGCGCAGCGCGTGTTGTACCCGGTTGCCCAGTTGGGCCAGCACCGAATCGGGAATGTCGAGCGGGTTTTGCGTCACAAAATAGACACCCACGCCCTTTGAGCGAATCAGGCGCACCACCAGTTCGATGCGTTCGATCAACACCTTGGGCGCTTCATTGAACAGCAAATGCGCCTCGTCGAAGAAAAACACCAGTTTGGGTTTGTCCAGATCGCCCACCTCGGGCAGTTGCTCATAGAGCTCGGACAACATCCACAACAGGAAGGTGGCGTAGAGGCGTGGCGCATTGAGCAGTTTGTCTGCGGCGAGGATGTTGATGACACCCTTGCCATCGGTAGTCTGCATGAAGTCGCTGATGTTGAGCATGGGCTCGCCAAAGAATTTCTCGCCACCCTGGCTTTCAATCTGCAACAGACCGCGCTGGATCGCGCCCACGCTGGCGGCGCTGACGTTGCCATACTTGGTGGTAAAGTCCCGGGCGTTGTCACCCACGTACTGCAACATGGCGCGCAGGTCTTTCAAGTCCAGCAGCAGCAGGGCGTTGTCATCGGCAATCTTGAACACGAGGTTCAGCACGCCGGCCTGGGTTTCGTTCAGGTTGAGCATGCGGCCCAGCAGCAGCGGTCCCAGGTCGCTCACCGTGGCGCGCACCGGGTGGCCTTGCTCGCCAAACACGTCCCACAACGTGGTGGGGAAGGCTGTTGCATTGGGCGTCGGTAGCCCCCGCTCTTTGATGATGCCCGCCAGCTTGGGGCTGACCACGCCGGCCTGCGAGATGCCGGTCAAATCGCCTTTGACGTCGGCCATGAACACCGGCACGCCCAGGCGCAAAAAGCCCTCGGCCAGGGTTTGCAGGGTAATGGTTTTTCCGGTGCCGGTGGCCCCGGTGATCAGCCCGTGGCGGTTCGCCTTGTCGGGCAACAGCAGGCACTGGATGTCGCCGTGCTGGGCCATCAGGATGCCATCATTCGAAGAGTCAGCCATATCAATCCCAAAAAGTACAATCTAGCCCCAAGGTTAACGAATTTTTGAAGGATTGCGCGTGGCAGGACACAGTAAATGGGCCAATATTCAGCACAGAAAAGGTCGGCAGGACGAGAAACGCGGCAAAGTGTGGACGCGCGTGATCCGTGAAATCATGGTGGCGGCGCGCCTGGGCGGTGGCGACTTGGGGATCAACCCGCGCCTGCGCCTGGCGGTAGAAAAAGCCAAAGCGGCCAATTTGGCGGCCGACACCGTCAAACGCAATATCGAAAAAGCCACCGGCACGCTGGAAGGCGTGACTTATGAAGAAATTCGCTATGAGGGCTACGGCATCGGTGGTGCTGCCATCATTGTGGACACCATGACCGACAACAAGGTCCGCACCGTGGCCGAGGTCCGTCACGCCTTCAGCAAACATGGTGGCAATATGGGCACCGCAGGGTCGGTGGCGTTCCAGTTCAAGCACTGCGGCCAGCTTATTTTTGCGCCTGGCACGCCTGAAGACAAGCTGATGGACGCGGCGCTGGAGGCAGGGGCCGAAGACGTGATTTCTGATGACGATGGTGCGATTGAGGTGCTTACGGCCTACCCGGATTTTGAGACCATCAAGAACACGCTGGACAAGGCCGGCTTCAAGCCCGAGATCGCCGAGATCACCATGCGCGCCGAAAACACGGTTGAGTTGATCGGCGACGACGCCGCGCGCATGCAGAAACTGCTGGACGTGCTGGAAGACCTGGACGACGTGCAGGCGGTGTTTCACAACGCCCAGATTGACAGTGCGGCCCTATGACGTATTGGAACGGGTTCACTGCCATGAAAGCAACGACATGAAAGCACGCGCATGAAGGTACTGGTGATAGGCGGCGGTGGCCGCGAGCACGCGCTGGCGTGGAAGCTGGCGCAGTCCCCCAGGGTGCAGGCGGTGTATGTGGCACCCGGCAACGGTGGCACCGCGCGTGACAATCGGCTCGTGAATATAAACATCACGGATGTCCAGGCGCTGCGTGCCTGGGCAGTTACTGAAAAAATAGCAGTTACCGTTGTCGGCCCGGAAGGTCCGCTGGCCGCTGGCGTGGTGGACGAGTTTCGAGCGCACGGCCTGCGGGTGTTTGGCCCGACCAAAGCCGCTGCCCAGCTTGAAAGCTCCAAGGCGTTTTCCAAAGCGTTCATGAGGCGTCACGGTATTCCGACAGCAGCGTACGAAACCTTTGCCGATGCGGTGGCGGCGCACGCCTACGTTGATGAAAAAGGCGCGCCGATTGTGGTCAAGGCTGATGGCCTGGCCGCAGGCAAGGGCGTGGTGGTGGCGATGACGGCGCAAGAAGCCCATGAGGCGATT
>JANMVT010000049.1:0-1859 GCA_031392945.1 Rhodoferax sp.
TGGCGTGATGTGCATCGACGCGGGTTTTTTCCGTGATGACAGCGTTCATGACCAAACTCCAGGTTGAGATTCGTTTGTCGCGACGCGTAATTGTAGGCCTCATGCACCTGTGGCAATAGCCACAATCACCGGTTCACCACCTGCGCCACCTCCCGCCCCAGCTCAATCACCGCCATCGCGTAATAGCTGCTCCAGTTGTAGCGCGTGATGGCGTAAAAGTTCTCGGTGCCGGCCACATAGGTCGGCTCGGCACCGGCGTTTTGCAGTTCGATCAGGGCCAGAGGGCCTTTATGCTCCAATGCCGCGCCTTCCAGCACCGCGCCTTTGGCCATGAAGCTGGCGACGCTGAAGGTGGGCAAGATGTCTGGGGCCATCAAGGCGTCCATATCGAGCGTCGATTTGTCAAACGTCACCGCATAGTGCGTGGGCATGCCGGGTTGCCAGTTGAAGGCCTTGAAATAATTGGCGACCGAGCCAATCACGTCGGCCGGGTTGTTGAACAGGTCGACCTTGCCATCGCCGTCAAAATCAACCGCGTATTTCACCCAGCTTGACGGCATGAACTGTGGCAGGCCCATCGCGCCCGCAAAGCTGCCGCGCAGGCTTAAGGGATCGGTGCTGGTGCGGCTGGTCAGGCTTAAAAACTGCTCCAGCTCGCCCTGGAAGAATTCACGCCTTGCAGCGGCTCTGGGGTGGCTGGCGGGGAAGTCAAACGTCAAGGTGGCCAGTGCGTCCATCACGCGGAAGTTGCCGACCTGCTGGCCGTAAATGGTTTCTACGCCGATGATGCCGACGATGATTTCTGCCGGCACGCCGTATTCTTTTTCAGCGCGCTCCAGGGCCTCGCGGTTGGCCAGCCAGAACTTCACGCCGGCGTTGATGCGCACTGGGTCGATGAAGCGGCTGCGGTAGACGCGCCAGTTCTTCACCGTGCCCGCTGGCGGTGGCGTGATGAACTTGGCAACGATGGGCAGGTAGCGGGCTTGCCCGATGGCCTGGCGTACCCAGTCGCGGTCCAGGTCGCGGCGGGCGGCGATGTCGTCGGCCAGTTGCATGGCGTCATCGCGGGTTGCGTAGAGGGGGCCTTGGGGGACCTGCGGGGCCTGGGATGCCTTTGAGGAGGCCCGTTTTGCCTGAAAAGGCCTGTTTTGAGGGCCATTTTGGCGAAACCCCAAGTCCAGGCCTGTAGCCCTAGTGGGTAGTGCATAAGTAGCTATTAATAAAATAGTAAATACCTGCCACGAGGCAAATCGGGAAACTACAGGCTTTGGAGGCAGGTTGCTTGGCATGGCGATGTTTGGGAATTTACCTTGGTCCTTGGAATAAGTCACTTCGGCCAGGCCATGTGCTTTAGCTCGCGCTGCAAAATCACCAGGCCGTTGTGGCTGTTTGCCGTGGCGCGCGCATAGCGCAAAGCCTCCAGGCGCAGCAGCCAGTCGCGCATGGGCTGGGTCATTGGCGGCCCGTCCATCTGTTGCGACATCTGCTCAGCCATGCGCCGGGGCGGGCTGTTGGGTGCAATCTGCACACCGGCTTTTACCAGGCGCTTTTGCGCACGCTCCAGCAGCCGCAGCCACGGGTCATGGCGGCTGCGCTCCCACAGCGTCCAAGCAGCGCCCAGCAGGCTGACAAACACCACAATGCCGATCAGCACGTAGCTCAGGTCGGCCCAGCTTGGGGATTCGAACCCGATGTTTTTCAGCAAGTTGAGCTGGGTGGCCTGGGAGTAGTTCAGCACCCACTGGTTCCAGCCGTTGTTCATGGCGTCCCACGCGGCACGCAGATTGGCCAAGAGGTTGGGGTTGACGGTGCCAAATGCCCCGGTCAAAGCGCTGGCGATCACGCCCTGCTGGGCTTGC
>JANMVT010000081.1:0-25686 GCA_031392945.1 Rhodoferax sp.
CGTAACGCTTGACGACGCTGCCGTCCTTGCCGACCAGGAACTTGGTGAAGTTCCACTTGATCGCCGTGCTGCCCAGCAGACCGGGCGCCTCGGTGGTCAGCCACTGGAACAGCGGGTGCGCGCCCGCGCCATTGACGTCGATCTTCTCCATCATTGGAAAACTCACGCCGTAATTGAGCTGGCAAAACCCGGCAATCTCGTCATTGCTGCCGCTGTCCTGCGCGCCAAACTGGTTGCAGGGGAAACCCAGCACCACCAGGCCCTTGCCGCCATAACTCTTGTGCAGCTCTTCCAGGCCGCCAAGTTGCGGCGTGAAGCCGCAGGCGCTGGCGGTGTTGACGATCAGCATGGCCTTGCCCTTGAACTTGTTGAGCTTGACGCTTTTGCCTTGAATGTTATTGGCGGAAAAATCATAAACGGTGGACATGGCAACTCCGGTCAAATGGGGCCTGTCAAAAAATCAGGCCCGTGGCTTTTTAAAATTCACAATGGACAACAATGATGCCAGCAATATCAAAGCGCCGCCCGCCAGCGTGCGCAAGCTCAATTCACCACCGCCCAGCCAGGCGGCCGACACGCTGGCGAAGATCACCTCGGTCAGCATGACCAGGGATGTCGCGCTGGCGCTCAAGCGCGCCGCGCCGTATTGCAGGGCCAGGTTGCCCGCCAGAAAAGCCAGGCTGATGCCCAGGGCGATGGCCAGCCAGCCGCCGGCAAACGCGGGCGGCGCATTGACCAGGCCAGACCACATGCCCCAGCCGGCGGCCGCAATGGCCATCAAGGCCCCGCCGCCAAACATGGCCAACATGCGCGACGACTCCCGGGTCTGCACAAGTTTGCGCAGCAGGATGTTGGTGAGTGCAAAAAAGAAGCCGCCCATCAGGGCCAGCCAGTCGGCCAGCCCCTGGGGCCAGGGCCAGCCGGAGCCGGGGGTTTTGAGCACGATGGCAAGCCCGGCCAGCGCCAGGGCCAGGCGCGCCAATGAACCCGCGCCGGGCTTCTCGCCCAAGAGCGGCCAGGCCAGCAGCAGCACCCACGCGGGCATCAGGTAAAACAGCAGCACCACGCGCACCACGTCGCCAATCGTGACGGCCCAGTTGAAGCCCACATTGGTCAAGCCGGACGACAGCAGCAACAGCCACAACAGCGGTTGCGCCAGAAATTCCCGCCAGCCCGCGCGCCGCGCCGCCAGGATGCAAACCAGGCAAAACACAAAGATGAAGGCAGTCGCCCAAAGCGGGTGCAGGCCCCGGCTTTGCAGGGCCCGAAACGGCCACCACGACAGGCCGAAGACAAAGGCGTTGAAGGTCAGCGCCAGCGCAGGGAGGGCTTGCAACGCGGGCTCAGCCGGGCTGCTGGTCGTTGCGGGCGATCTCCAGCAGATGCCCGACCTCGGCCTTGTATTTGACGCAATTGCTTTGGTGCCAACGGTAGATCAACCACATGACCCCCGCGACCACCAGGCCAAAACCGGTGATGGCCCCATAGGCCGAAAGCCCCAAGCCGGCCGACACGCTGTAAGCTGTGCCCAACAGCAGGATGGACAAATTCTCGTTGAAGTTCTGCACCGCGATGGAGCGGCCAGCGCCCATCAAATTGTGGCCCCGGTGCTGTAGCAGCGCGTTCATGGGCACCACCATGAAGCCGCCCAGCCCGCCCAGCAGAATCAGGAAGGGCGCCGCCACCCAGACATTGTTGATGAACACCAGGGCGATCACCGCGCCGCCCATGGCCATGCCCATCGGAATCACGCGCGGGCCGTCTTCCAGGCGCATGCGCATCGACGCCACGACCGCGCCGGCGGCCATGCCGATGGCCACCACGCCTTGCAGGGCCGAGGCCTGCGTCACGCTGTAGCTCAGCGCGACGGCGGCCCAGGTCAGCACAATGGATTTCAGGTTGCCTGCCGCGCCCCAGATCAAGGTGGTCGAGGCCAGCGAAATCTGCCCCAGTTTATCGCGCCACAGCCGCCCGTTGCAAGACCAGAAGTCGGGCAGCAGGCTGACCAGGCGCCGCGGCATGGCGCGCATCTCGACGCCGGTTTTGGGGATGTGGGTGTTGAACAGCGCGGCCAGCAGGTACACCAGGATCAGCACGCTGATGGCGGCCTCGGGCGGGGTTTGAATGCCCACTTCGATGAAGGGCAGGTCGATCGACAGCAGGGCGGTCGAAACCGCCCGCCCAACCAGTTGCCCGCCCAGCAACACGCCCAGAATGATGGAGCCGATGGTCAGGCCCTCGATCCAGCCGTTGGCCTTGACCAGTTGCGACGACGGCAGCAGCTCGGTCAGGATGCCGTATTTGGCGGGCGAATAAGCCGCCGCACCCAGGCCGACGATGGCATAGGCCATCAAGGGGTGGGTGCCAAACAGCATCAGCAGGCAGCCGAAGATCTTGATGAAATTGCTGATCAACATCACCTGGCCTTTCGGCAGGGAGTCGGAAAACGCGCCGACGAAGGGCGCCAGAATCACATAAAACAGCGCGAACATCGGCACCAGGGCCGCCTGTTGCCAAGCCGGCGCGTCGCTGCTTCTAAGCAGTTGGATCGCGGCCACAAAGAGCGCGTTGTCCGCCAGCGAGCTGAAAAACTGCGCCGACATGATGGTGAAGAAACCGCGTTTCATTGATGGCAGGTTGGTATCAGCAAGGCTGACGAATGTATATTTTTGGGCTTCCGGAACGACGGCTAGGTTATAGCACGCCGGGCGGTGTCAGAATTGCCCCACCCCGCCAGAAACCACCAACATGCCCCGTCCGATACTCGCCACCATCCACACCCAGGCCCTGCGGCAAAACCTGGCGCGCGCGCGCCAGGCGGCGCCGGACGCGCGTGTCTGGGCCGTCGTCAAGGCCAACGCCTACGGCCATGGCATCGAGCGTGTGTTCGAAGGCCTGCGCGGCGCCGACGGTTTTGCCCTGCTGGATCTGGACGAGGCTGCGCGCGTGCGCGCCCTGGGCTGGCGCGGCCCCGTCCTGCTGCTCGAAGGCGTGTTCGAGCCACGTGACCTGGAGCTGTGTTCGCGCCTGAACCTGTGGCACACGGTGCACTGCGAAGAGCAGATCGACATGCTGGCCGCGCACAAAACCAATGTGCCCCAGCGCGTGTTCCTCAAAATGAATTCAGGCATGAACCGCCTGGGCTTCACGCCCGAACGTTACCGCGCCGCCTGGACGCGCCTGGACGCCTTGCCCCAGGTGGATGAAATTTCCCTCATCACGCATTTCAGCGACGCCGATGGCGCCAAAGGCATCGCCGCCCAAGTGCAGTGCTTCAACGCCGCGACGCAGGACTTGCCCGGCGAGCGCTCCTTCAGCAACAGCGCAGCCACCTTGCGCCACGCCCATGTGGCGTCGGACTGGCTGCGCCCCGGTATCGCCCTGTACGGCAGCTCGCCCGACTTTCCCGAGCGCAGCGCCACTGACTGGAGACTGTCGCCGGCAATGACGCTTGCTTCAAAAATAATAGCTATACAGTCAATATCCACGGGGGCTACTGTCGGATATGGCTCCATTTTTGTGGCGGACGCGCCGATGCGCATCGGCGTCGTGGCCTGCGGCTACGCTGACGGTTACCCGCGCCATTGCAGCACCGGCACCCCGGTGCTGGTGGGCGGCGTGCGCAGCCGCATGGTGGGGCGCGTCAGCATGGACATGATCACGGTGGACTTGACGTCCCTGCCCGAAGCGGGCATGGGCAGCGAAGTCACGTTGTGGGGCCAGAGTCCCAGCGGCGCGCTCCTGTCCATCGATGAAGTGGCGCTTGCCGGTGGCACGGTGAGTTACGAGCTGATGTGCGCACTGGCCTTGCGTGTGCCCTGCCACCCAGACTAGGGCTTGTTGAAAGTAACGTCTTTGGGCTTCAGGGGTTCGCGGCAAACACCGCACACCACCTGCGGCACAAACACATGCCCGCAAGCCTTGTGTGTTGGCTGAATCGAACTGGGCTGGTGAAAGTGATGCCGGCTGGCCCAGCTTGAAAAACACAGGATGTAGCCAAACAGATCACGGCTGGCGGGTGTAAGGCGGTAGATTTTGCGCCGGGCATCCGTCAGGTCAGCCTGGCACACCAACAGGCCCGATGCCACCATGTCAGAAAGCCGCCGCGCCAGCACACTGCTGCCTATTCCCAGAACATGGCTGAGCTGGTCGAAGTGATGGCAGCCCAGAAACAGCGCTGACACGATCAACAGCGCCCAGCGGTCCACGCGCAGGCCCAGGCCCAGCTGGCTGCTTTCCTGGGGCGTCAGCCGTGCGCTGCGCTGAAGCGGGGGCATGGCGGCTTGCAGTGCAAGATTGGTTTTGAGCGAGAAAGTCAAGTCGTTCAGCCCGGCCTTGTCACCACAGGCCGTGCACGCCAGTTCCGGCACAAAGGCATGGCCGCAAATTGTGTGAACCAGCTTCTGCGGCAACACCAGTTGGCGCGAACCCCAGCGCCGCTCCCAGACCCACATCATGAGTACATGGTTGTAGAGTTCCAGCCCCTTGTCGGTCAAGTGATAGGCCAGACGCTGCGGGCGCTGCTGGTAAGGTCGCTGCGCCAGCAGACCCAACTCGGTGAGCGACTTGAGCCGCTGCGTCAATGTATGGCGCGGTATGTTCAGCCGCGCCTGCCAGTCGTCAAACCGGCGCACGCCCAGAAAGGCGTCGAGGATCAGGGCCACCGTCCAGCGGTCGCCCAGAATCTGAAGCCCGTGACTCAGTGTGCTGGTGGCCAGCGCGTCGCGGGTCAGGTCAAGATCAGGTTGCCGTACAGGCGGTTGGGCCAAAACGCAGCTTCAGTTTTTGACCAGCCCGGTCATGGGCGCGGCCTGTTGCACCCACTTGCCGCCTTTGATCAGATCAATCGAGGCATATTCAGGCCCCACGTGGTTGCCGATGAAGTTCTGCTTCGAGTAGGTGGTGAAGTCCTGGTGCGACACACCCTGGGCCGCTTTGGCGAAGGACTCGGCTGTCAAATTGCGGCCTGCGGCCTGGGCGCATTTGATGAACCAGTCGGTGTAGGAGTACGCGTTGGCGGCGTTCTCGTCCGGGTCTACACTGAACTTCTGTTTGAAGCTGGCCTGGAATTTTTTAGCCTCTGCGTCAGCGCTGTCTGCACTGTGCAGCTTCCAGCCACCGATGCCATACAGGCCTTCCACAGTGTCCTTGCCCAGGGCTGCCACGATGCCGCTGCGTCCCGGCAAGGTGGTCAACACCTTGACTTCTTTCCAGCCCAGTTTTTTGACTTCGGCCATCACGCCCACGGTTTCGCGAACAATGGTGCCCGCCAGGATCACATCCACATTGGCGGCCTTCATTTTGGCGACCTGGGATGAAAAATCGATGTCACCACCTTTCCACGCGGCTTCGGCGGCCACTGTCAAATTGGCCTCTTTCAGGGCCGCATTCATACCGGCCTTGACCAGATCGCCAAACGGGCCTTCCTGGTAAATCACACCAATCTTTTTGGCGCCCCAGTTCTTGATGGCCCACGAGACCCCGGTAGCCGTGGTGGTGTCGTAGTTCTGCACCGTCGTGAACAGCAGCGGACTGTTGCCAGAGACTTTCTGGATGATGCCCGAGGCGGCCCAGGGGCCAAACACCACCACGCCCGCATCGGTGGCCGTTTTCACCGTCGCCGCATTGGGGCCTGAGCCGAAGGAGTTGAGGATGGCAAATACGTCATCGCTCTTGATCAACTTTTGCACCGCGCGCACCGCCAGTTGCGGCTGGCTGCCGTTGTCTTCCACGATCAGCTTGAACTTGCGGCCATTCACGCCGCCTGCTGCATTGGCTTCGTCCAGCCGCATCTGCATGGCATTGCGCAGCATGGGCATTCCGGCCGCCACGGGCCCGGACAGGTCAATGTGCGTGCCGACCACGATCTCGGTATCGCTCACGCCGCCTGCATGGGCGAGCGAGAAGGCCATGGCGAGCGAGGCCGCGAGCAGGGCTGGCCTAAGGGTCGATTGGGGTGTGGTTTTCAGCATAGTCATCAATGTCTCCTTGTGATGGGATGAATGGTCAGGTTTTACAGGATTCGGGGAAATATGCACTTGGGGAAATCCCAGAGCGTGCTCGTTATTTGGGGTACATGCTGTCAATCAGCGGCGCGTATTTCACCGCGATCACCTTGCGTTTGAGTTTCATGGTCGGTGTCAGTTCCTCGTCCTCGGCACTGAGCAATTCGCTGATGATGCGGAACGCCTTGATCTGCTCCACGCGGGCCAGCCGGGCATTGGCTTCGCTCACCTGCTGCTGGATCAGCTCAATGACTTCAGCCGTGCGGGTCAGGCTGGCAAAGTCGGTGTAAGGCACCTGGCGTTCCTGTGCGAACCGGGCTACGTGCTCCTGGTCAATCATGATCAGGGCCGACAGAAAATGCCGCCCGTCACCCACCGCCACCGCATCGGTGATGTAGGGGCTGAACTTGAGCAGGCTCTCAATATGGCTGGGCGTGATGTTCTTGCCGCCCGAGGTGATCAGCATGTCCTTGATGCGGTCGCGAATGGCGAGGTAACCCTGGTCATCCATCTCGCCGCAATCGCCGGTGTGCAGCCAGCCCTGGGCGTCAATGGCGTCAGCGGTTTTTTCGGGGTCTCGCCAGTAACCCGCAATCACGTTGGGGCCGCGCACCTGGATTTCGTTCTCGGCACCAATGCGCAGCTCGATGCCGGGCCCCGCCATGCCAGCCCAACCCAGCTTGACTCCCCCGACCGGCGTGGCAGTGCAAAAGCCGCAGGTCTCGGTCATGCCAAACGCTTCGCGCAACTCGATGCCCACACTCAGAAACCATTTGATCAATTCGGCGGGTACCGGCGCAGCACCGGTCAGGGCAGTCTTGACGTTTTGCAGACCCAGGAAAACCTTGAGGTTGCGAAATGCGCAAAAGCTCAAAATCCGTTGGACCAATACGGCCTTGTGATCAGCTTTCACACCAACTTTCGCGTCAAGTTGGTCTGCCACCTGTTTGCGGTTGGCGGCCAGGGCGGTGCCGTAAACCCAGCGCGCGGGCGCAATGGCATCCCGCATGAAGAGGTCAATCTGGGAATACAGTTTTTCCCAGAACCGCGGCGGCGCAAACAGAACCTGCGGCGCCACTTCGCGCAAGTCGTTGAACACCGTGCCCGAGTTCTCGGGGAAGTGAACGATCAACCCCACCGCCAACGGGTTGAAGACGGACGCCATGCGCTCGGCAATGTGGCATAGCGGCAGAAACGACAGAGATTTGTCACCCGGCACGGCGTCCAGGTACAGTGGCACCTGCCCTAGCTGGAACACCACATTGCGGTTGGACACCATCGCACCCTTGGGCGCGCCGGTGGTGCCCGAGGTGTAAACCAGAAAGGCAATGTCCTGCGCGGCTCCGGCGTCAATGCCCGCCTCAAAGTCGGTGGCATGTGTTTGAGCCAGTTGCATGCCCTGCGCGAGCAGGGCATCAAAAAACATCACATGGTCGTCACGGAGTGCCCGCAGGCCGTCGCGGTCCATCACCACGATGCGCAGCAGATCGGGGCAGCTTGCGCGCACCGTCAGCGCCTTCTCAAGCTGTTCCTGGTTCTCAACAAACAGCACGCGTGCCTGTGAATGCTGCAGGATATAAGCCACCTGCTCGCTGGAGGACGTGGGGTAGATGCCGTTGCCCACCAAGCCCATGCATTGCGCGCCCATGTCGGCGTAAAGCCACTCGGGCCGGTTTTCTGCGAGCACGCAGATGACCTCACCGCGTTTCAGTCCCATGTCGGCCAGGGCCATGCCAATGGCGCGGGCGTGGTTGAAATAGCCTGTCCAGCTTGTGGATTCCCACAGCCCACGCCGCTTGTGGCGCAGCGCACTTTGGTTGGCCCAGGCATTGCAACGGGCGCGAAACACTTTCTGCGGCGTGTCGCAATCGATAAACAGAATTGGATCAGTGCTGGATGTCATTTTTATCGCCAGGCTTACCTCCACGTTTTCCGCCGGGTCCAGCGCTGGGCCGTACCGCTGAGCGTCTGGGTGTGGCCCAGACCCAGATAGGCGTCGCGCACATCGGATTTTTGCGACAACGCCGCACACGTGTCCGCAGCAACCACGCGGCCCAGTTCCATGATGTAGCCATCGTCGGCATGGGCCAGTGCAATCGCCGCGTTCTGCTCCACCACCAGCACAGCTGTGCCGGTTTCGTCGCGGATGCGGCGCACGATGGAAAATATTTCTTTGGTCAGCAGCGGGGAAAGCCCCAGGGAAGGTTCATCCAGCATCAACAGGCGCGGCTTGCTCATCACGGCGCGCCCAATCGCCAGCATCTGCTGTTCGCCACCCGACAGCAGACCGGCATGCTGTTGCTCGCGCTCCTTCAGCCGGGGGAACCATTGGTAAATGCGTTCCAGGTCCTGGCGCACCGCATCCTTGTCGCGGCGGGTGTAGGCACCCATGGCCAGGTTGTCACGCACGCTCAAAAAAGGGAACACCTGCCGGCCTTCAGGCACCAGCACCAGGCCGCGCCGACAAATCTCGTCTGCGTCCTGCCCCTGGACCACCTTGCCATCAAAAACCACCTGGCCTTTGAAGGGATCAATCACCCCGGCAATGGTGTTGAGCAGTGTTGTCTTGCCCGCGCCATTGGCCCCCAGCACCGCCACAATGCGGGCGTTGTTGACCGCCATATTGACACCCGAAATGGCCACGATGGGGCCATACCAGGTTTCCAGGTTGCGCACTTCAAGCAGGGGTGCCATGGTTCATGCTCCCAGGTAAGCGCTCACCACGAGGCTGTTGTTCTGGACTTCGCTGGCGCTGCCCATGGCCAGCAGCTCGCCCTGGGCCATGCAGATCACCCGGTCCGCCACGGCGCTGACCAGAGACATGTCATGTTCGACCATCACCACGGTGATGCCCAGGTCCGTGCGGATGTCGTCAATCCAGAACGCCAGCTTGCGGGTTTCTTCCGGGTTGAGGCCTGATGCGGGCTCGTCCAGAAACAGCAGTTTCGGCGAAGTGGCCAGCGCACGCCCCAACTCGACCACCTTGCGGATGCCATAGGGTAGGCCCGCGACCAGGCTGTTACGCCAGGGGGACAGGTCCAGAAACTCAATCACGTCTTCAACCGCCGCGCGTGAGGCCTCCTCAAGCGCAGTCACGCCCGGTGTGCGCAAAAGTTGCTGCCACCAGTTGCCATGACCAAAGCGGTGTCGCCCCAACAGCAGGTTGTCCATCACTGTGGCCGCTTCAAACAGTTCGATATTCTGGAAGGTGCGTGCAATGCCCAGCGCGGCCACCTCGTGGCGTCTGGACTGGGTGAGCTCACGGCCGTCAAAGCGGATACTGCCGCTGCTGGGATCAAACACCCGGGTGACCACGTTCAGCACCGAAGTCTTGCCCGCACCGTTGGGGCCTATGATGGCCAGCACTTCGCCTGGGTAAATATCAAAACTGAGTTTGGCGATGGCGCGCACGCCACCGAACGACAGCGAGATATCGCGCGCTTCAAGTATGGTGGGGGCGCTGTGTGACACGGCGGCGCTCATTTGTAGCGCTCCGACTTCATGTAGCGCTTGCTGCGTTTGAAAGTGTCACGCCGGTACAGTGGAAAGGTTTCTACCAGCGCGCGCAATTTGAGCCAGCGGCCATTGATCCCCGTGGGTTCAAACAGCACAAACAGGGCCAGGATCAGGCCAAAGATGAAAGTCTCCAGACCGAACTGTTTGGCCAGATGGTCCGGTAGCAAGGGTTTGATGCGTGAGATCAGCGTGGGCAATAAGCTTATCAGGACCGCACCCAGCAGTGCACCTCGCAGGCTGCCCAAGCCACCAATGACCACCATCAACACCAGCTCCATTGACAGGATCAGCGTGAACGCATCAGGTGTCAGGTACTTGGTGTGGTGTGCAAACAAGGCACCGGACAGGCCCGTCACACCAGCCGACAGGGCGAAGGCTGTGACCTTCACCCGGCTCACCGGGATGCCCAATGAATAGGCGGCCGCTTCGGAATCACGCACGCCCAGAAAAGCACGCCCCAGGCCGGAGCGCAGCAAGTTGAGCAAACCCAGCAGCACCAGCACCAGCAGGGTCAGGCACAAGAAATAGAAGGCCTTGGGGCCGCCCAGCGCCACACCGGCGATTCTGGGCTCGCTCACCGCCAGCCCGGTAAAGCCGCCGGTGACGGACGCCCAGTGGCCAATCACATGGGTCGCGATCACGGAAAACGCCAGAGTCACCATGGCCAGGTACAGGCCCGACACCCGGATGGCTGGAACCCCCAGCGCCACACCAAACGCGGCACACAACAGGCCCGATAGCGGTAATGACACCAGCAGGGGGACTCCTTGGGAAAGCATCCACGCATGCGCATAGGCACCCACCGCCAGAAATGCTGCGTGCCCCAGTGACACCTGGCCCGTATAACCGGTGAGCACCATCAGCCCCAGGCTCGCGATGCAGAGAATGAACACATAGGTCAACTCCCCCACGAAGAATTTGGAGACGACCCACGGAAGCACCAGCAGTGCAGCAACCAGCAAGCCATAGGCAATGCGCTGGTCGGCGTGTCGCAGCAGCGCAAAGCTGTCACGGTGTTGGGTGTTGTAGTCAAAGCGCATCGTGTTAGACCCGCTTGCCATGGGCTTCACCCAGCAGGCCGTGGGGTCGAATAATCAGCACGCCCACCAGCACTACATAGGCCACGATGTCCTTGGAACCATCGGGCAGGTAAACCCCGGCGTATTGCTCAATCAGCCCAATCAGCAAGCCGCCCACAATGGCACCCGCAATGCTGCCAAAGCCACCCAGCACCAGGGCCGCCAGTGCCTTGAGCACGACGAACCACAGGGTCACGTCCACCAGGGTGATGGGTGCCAGCAGCACACCGGCGATGGCGGCGGTAGCCCCTGCCAGCGCCCACACCAGCGAGTTGACCCGCTTGACCCGCACCCCGGTCAGGTACGCCGCCAGCTGGTTTTGCGATGCCGCTTGCATGGCCACGCCCAATCTTGTGCTGCGAAAAAACAGCAGCAGGACGGCGGTGACTGCCAGCGACATACCCACAATTACAAGCTGGAGATTGGCGATGGCAACACCACCCACATGAGTGGTCTGGCCCGTCCAGGGTGTGGGGTAGTTCCGTGACTCGGGGCCAAAACCCATGCTGATCAATCCACGCAGCATGAAGGCCAGCGCAATCGTGAGCATGACCCCCGCAAATTGCGGCTGCCCTGCAATGCGCCGGATGATGAGGGCATCAATGCCGTAGGCCAGCAGCGCGGCAATGACCACCGTGGCCAGCAGGGCCCACCAGAAGGACAGGCCCACCACGGTGATCAAACCCCAGGCCGTGAAGGCAGACACGGCCAGCAAGTCGCCGTGCGCAAAATTCAGAACTTCAGTGGCCTTGTAGGTCAGCACCAGCCCCATTGCCACCAGTGCATAGATGGCACCCACCGCAATGCCGTTGACGGTGAGCTGGGCAAAAACCTGGACGGACGCGTTCATTGCGTGCCTCTCGCCATTGGCATGGCAGATTCCCAGAAAAAAGCTGCGAATGAACCCATGACCCAGGCAATCACCCGTCCTGGCGGTTTGCAGGTCACCGGATTTGCTCGACCACGAAGCTCACCACGGTGGCGCAAGAGCCGCCAATGTTCAGCGTCTGAATGCGTTGTGCGCCTTCAATCTGGCATTCGCCTGCAGTGCCTGTGACCTGCTTCGCCGCGTCAAACAGCATGCGTGTGCCGGTCGCCCCTACAGGGTGACCGCAACCAATCAGGCCGCCGCTCATGTTGATGGGGCAACTGCCTCCGCGCTCGATACGCCCATCTTCCACCGCTTGCCAGCTCTGGCCCGGTGCGGTCAAACCCAGATGGTCAATCGCCATGTACTCGGTCGTCGTGAAGCAGTCGTGCGTCTCGACACCACTCATGGCCTCAATGCCGCCCAGGTTTGCGCGCCGCCAGGCGTCTTCAATGGTCTGGCGCACATGCGGAAATACATAGGGAGCATTCCGGCTGCGCTCCAGCTTGTCCTTGAGTTTGAGACCCGCGTTGCGATGGCCCCAACCTGCAATGCGGGGTAGCGCGTCCAGCGATGAGCCCAACCGGCCGGCGTGGGCGCAAGCAAATCTGGCAGACGCCAGCACCACGGCGCAGGCCCCATCGGTAATCTGCCCGCAGTCCTGCCGCCGCGTGCCGGGCTCAATTACGGGGTTGGCCTCATCGTCGTCGGTGAAACTCAAGGGGTCAAACTGCCATTTGCGTGTTTGCGCCAGGGGGTTGCGTTTGGCGTTGCCATAATTGAGTTCGGCAATGCGGTTCAGGTGCTTGCGGTCCAGTCCGTAACGGCGTTCATACTCCTGCGCCACCAGGCCAAACGCGGCGGGCCACATGAACTTGCAGTCAATGTCTTCATGGCCCTGCCAGGCCGCCGCGTTCTGGTTTTGCGAGGCCACGTCGCCAGGCAGATTCTTGAACTCTTCCACGCCCAGTACCAGCACACAGTCGTAACGCCCGGCTTCAATCTCGGCCATAGCGGTGAGCACACCCAGAGACGATGAGGCGCAGGCGCCTTCGTGGCGCATGGCTGGAATGCCCCACAGCTCGGGCACCACCTGAGCGACCATGGCACCCAAGTGCGCCTGCTGGCGTTGCAGTTCGCCAAACGCGTTGCCAACGTGGATGCTTTTAATGGCTGACGCGTCCAGCGAGCAGGCTGCCAATGCACCCAGTGTGGCCTCACGCGTCATATCCGAAATATCTTGCCCTTGACGAGACCACGCCTTGGCGAAGTCAGTCTGAAAACCACCCAGAATGAAAACGGGATCGCTCATGTTGTGCTCCTTGGTGTCCGTTATTGTTTCGCCGCAGTCCACGGCAGGCGGGTCATGCGGCTCACCGCCTGCGCATACTCTTTCGCCAGCCGCTCCACCACCGTGGCGGTAGGTTCCACCACCTTGATGGAACCCAGACCTTGCCCGGCAGCCCACACGTCCATCCACTTCTTGCCGGCGAACGACTGGTTGCTGTCGTACCGGCGGCCGGGTGCGTCGGGCATGTTGTCGGGGTCCAGCCCGTTGGCGCGCAGTGAGGGCTTCAGCCAGCTCGCTGCCGTTCCGGTAATGCCGGAGCTGACGATCAGATCGTCCACCGTACTGTCAACCACCATGTTCTTATAGTCGGTCGGCGCCATGCTCTCGGTGGTGGGGATGAAACGGGTGCCCATGTAGACAAAGTCAGCGCCGCTGGCCACGGCACCTGCAACGCCCCAGCCATCGCCGATGCCACCGCCCACAATCACATAGCCATCAAAAAACTCGCGGATAGCGCTCACAAAAGCAAAGGGCGACAGAAAGCCCGTATGGCCACCCGCACCTGCAGACACGCAGGCCAGGCCGTCTGCCCCGGCTGCCACGGCCTTTCTGGCCAGCGCAAGGGTGATCACATCGGCAAACACCAGCCCGCCGTAGCTGTGCACGACTTCAATTGCGGGCTTGGGGCTGCCCAGAGCGGTAACGACGATGGGTGGCTTGTATTTGGCAACAAGTGCCAGGTCTTCAGCCAGACGGGTGTTGGACGAGTGCGTCACCAGGTTGGCGCACCAGGGGCCAATCGTGCTGCGGGGCTGCGTGTCACGCGCCTGGGCCAGCCCTTCGGTGACCTGCTTCATCCAGACATCAAGCTGTTCAATGGGGCGCGCGTTGGGTGTGGGAAACGAGCCGATGATGCCGCTCTTGCAGGCAGCCAGCACCAGATCCGGGCCGGAGATCAGGAACATGGGCGCCGCAAACACGGGCAGACGCAACACAAACGGAAATGACCGTGAACTCATGGAGCTGGTCACTCGGCCGCCTTGAAGCCGGAGATCTTGACGGCCTCCATCCAGCGCCTGGATTCGGCCTGCGAAAACCGCGTGAACTCGTCGGGCGTCGAGGGCAAAGGCTCAAAGCCCATGGCGGTCCATTTGTCGCGAATCTCGGTGCTGCGCAGCGCCTTGCCGAACTCGGCATTGAGTTTGCTGATGATGGCGTCCGGCGTGCCCGCAGGCGCAACAATCGCCGCCCAGATGTAGATGTCCAGATCAGGGTAGCCCTGCTCGCGAAACGTCGCCAGGTTGGGGGCCAGCGCAGAACGCTGCGGGCTGGTAACGGCCAGCATTTTGACCTTGCCCGAATCGACATGGGGCTTCACCGCTAGCAAGGGCAGAAAGGCCGCGTTGACCTGGCCACCCACCAGGTTTTGTACGGCGGGCGGCGTGCCATTGAAGGGCACATGCGTCATGTCCAGACCGGCGCGCTGGTTCAGGATGACGCCCGCAAAGTGCGAGGAGTTGCCTGCTGTGAACGACGCAAAAGACACCTTGCCCGGGTTGGCCCTGGTCCAGGCCACGAACTCGGCCACGTTGTTGGCTGGCACGCTGGCGTTGACGGCCATAACCATCGCCGAGCCCAGAAAATTGGTGACGGGTTTGAAGTTCTTGTCCGGGTCGTAAGGCAGTTTGGCAAAGGTGTGCGGGTTGATGGTGAACATGCTGGTGTTGGCCAGCAGCAGGGTGTAGCCATCCGGGGCGGCCTGCATCACGGTTTGCGCGGCGATGATGCCGGAGCCACCCGGCTTGGCTTCCACGATCAGGGCCTGGCCGGTGTTTTGCTTGAAGACCTCGGCCACCTGGCGCAGCGCGGTGTCCAGCGTGTTGCCGGGTGCGAAGGGAACCACCACTTTGACCGGCTTGTCGGGAAAGCCCGTTTGAGACCAGACCGGGTGAGCGGTGGCGATCAGCGGGAGGGCCGTCAAGGTTTGAAGAAGGGAACGTCTTATCATGTCGGAGCCTTTAAAAAAGGGTTTTCAGCAGGCTTGCAAGCTGGACCGGTTGCTCCAGTGGCGTCATGTGGCCGGCTGGTTCTATCCATTCCAGTTGTGCGCCAGGAATGCCTGCCGCCATGTCTTCGGAAGCATCAGGTGGCACAACAAGATCGCTCCTTGAGCCCATCACCAGCACGCGTGCCTGAATTCGTGGCAGGAGCAGGCCTTGGTCGGCCTGCGCCATGATGGCGCGCAACTGGCGCATGCCCGCCTGTGCACCGGCCTCGCGCATGATGGACAGTGCGTCGGTCATCAGAACCGTATCCGCGTGGTGTGGCTTGTGAATGCCGAAAGTGGCCACACCCTGGATGACGCGCTCAAAGTCACGCTCCATGGCAGCGATGGTCTTTTCACGCGTCATGATGCCTTCCGCTGTTTCTGCCCGGCTTAATGTATTCAAAAGGGCTGTAGCCCACGTGGAATGGTCTTTTACAGCTACTAAATGTGTAGCGATCAGTTCGAGCGCCACATAGCCACCCATGGAGAACCCGCACACCACCAGGCGCTGCGTGGCGGGCACATCGGCCACCAGCGCCCAGGCATCGCGTGCCATGTTGGCGATGCTGGACTGGGTGGTCACGTCCGCGATGCGGATATCGGCGGCATCTTGCAGCAAGGGCACTACGCGACCCCAGATGCGGGCGGTATTGAGCATGCCGGGAATCAGCAGCAGAACGGGTTTCACCATGTCGGTTGTCATTGGAGTACCTTCGTGCTACGCACTGCGGTGCGAGCTTGCCCGCATGGCGAGGGCCATGCTTCGCATGCCGTGCGGCCCGGCGCGGCGCTCATGCGGTCTCCAAAGGAAAAGGCAGTGCTTTGGCCTGTTCGCGCAGGCTGCGCTTCAATATCTTTCCCACCGGGTTGCGGGGCAAGGCAGCCAGCGGCAACAGGTATTCGGGCAGCTTGTAGGTGGCGATGCGCTGCTCAGTGCGCAGAAACTCGTTGAGTTCGGCCAGCGAAATCCGATGCCCCTCCATGGCGGCAACGCAGGCACACAGCTTCTCGCCCAGGATGGGGTCGGGCACACCCACCACCGCCACTTCACGCACGCCAGGGCAGGCCGCCAGCAGGCCCTCAATCTCCTCGCTGGAAATGTTCATGCCACCGCGGATCACCAGGTCTTTGGACCGGCCCACGTAACGGTAGTATTGCAGGCGGTTTCCGGCAATCTCGAACAAATCACCGGTCTTGTAAAAACCCTGTTCGTCAAAAGCGCGCCGGCTCAATTCAGGTGCGCGGAAGTAGCCGCTGAACACCGTGGGCCCGCTGAAACGCAGTTCGCCGGGCTGATCTGCGACTGTGATGTCATCGCCGGTTTCAGTGTCCACCAGGCGGGTTCTGATCTTGCGTGTGGTGGAGATGCTCCACTCAAAGCCATCGACGCCTGCACGCGGGAAAAATTGGGCCCGCAGCGCTGGGTCCGGTATGTCAACATCGCTGCCCGACAAGGCAGCGCCTTCGTTGGAACCAAAGTAGTTGATGATCTGCACACCATGCTTTTCGGCAAAGCCGCGCACCATCCACTCCGACAGCGGCGCGGCCCCCGAGCCAATGCGGGACAGCCGCTTGAAGTCAATGCCTTGCAGCAGCGCTTCGTTTTGCAGCAGCATGTTCAATACAGCTGGGGGCGCCACGGTGTAGTCAATGCGCTCTTCACGTAGCTGCTGCAGGAACACCGGCAGGCTGAACGGGTGGTGCTGCACCACGGTGCCGCCCAGCACCAGCCAGGCGGCAAAGGCGGTGGACAGCCCTGCCATGTTGACAAACGGAAAAGGGTTCAGCAGGCGCGCATGGCTGGGAATGCGTGCGGCCTCAATGATGCTGGGGGCCACAATCAGCCATTCGTTGTGGCTGCGTGGCACGCCTTTGGGCTGGGCTTCGGTGCCCGAGGTCCAGCAGATCGTGAAGACATCGTTGGCGGTGACGGCCGCGTCACGCGCGGCACCAGCGATCCGGGCCAAGCGCGCGTGGCTCAGTGGCTGGTTGGTCGGTGTTGCGATTGGCGTAACGCCCGCGCCCAACCCTACGCCCCACGCCAGCACCGTTTTGAGGGTTGGGTAGGCAGTCTGCAGACTGCAAAACATGTCAGCGGCAGCATGCGCGTGCCCCGACTTGCCGATGCGGCCAAACGTGACGGCCGCTGCTGCCTGAGTCTGCGACAGGATGTGATGAAGCTCATGCTCCCGGTACTGCACTGGCACCGGTGTAACAACAACACCCAGGCGCGCGCAGGCGAGGTAGACGATGAATTGCTCCACGCAGTTGGGCATCATCGCCACCAGAATGTCGTCGCGGCGGATGTTGCATTCGATCAACGTGTCGCAGAAGCGGTCGACCTCGTCTGAGAGCTGGTTCCAGGTGAGGCGGCGCGGCTCGCCATGGGCGAACTCAGCCCGGTTGGGCGCGTCGACCACGGCCTCGCGGTAGCCCCACTTTCGCACGTTGCTGGTGAAGTGATCCCACAGCGTCTGCTCGCCCCACCAACCTCGCGCCGTGTAGTCGTCAATACTTGATTGCGAAACCAGGATCATGGGGTCATTTCCAGCGGTCCAGCGTCTGCTGGCTGACAAAGGTAGCGTGAAAGCCATGCGGAATTCGCCGGGGAAGAAGAATCCGGGCAATCGGCCCTTCGGCGAGCCGGGCACCCCTGCAATCGAAGATCTGGATTTCCGAGCGTTGGTCGGTCGGGTTCCAGACCGGCATCACCAGATAGCCATCGTCTTCGGCTTGGGCCTGGTCACGCGGTGCAAAGCCCGGTTCGTTGTAAAAGTACTGCGGCCCGGCGCTGTAGGCGATGTAACCGCCGGTGCTCAGGTCGTACTTCACCAGGCCGGGGAAACGCGGCTCCTCGCGCCCGCCCTGGGGGAAGACAATGTTGTACGAGTACCGGTTCTTGCGGCCCTGGTACAGGCTGTTGATCACCGGGAATTCGGTGTTGAGCACATCGTCAATGATGCGTTCATGCGTCTTGCCGGTCTTGAGGTCAAAGCGCCATTCATACAGCATGAAGTCGCGCTGGCGCTGGTTGATGGTGTGCTCAAGTCTGCGCGAATCCAGCTCTCCATTGGCCGTTGTGTGAATGCGGTAAGGCGTGCCCACCATCACCACGTCATCACCTTCTTCCCAGGCGTTCACCACGTGCAGCATGTAGGCGGGCTTGGCCTCGAACCAGCGAATGTCTTTTGATGATCCGTACCGTGGCACCACGGCAAAGCGCGTTGGCTGGTCGGCATGAAAACGCACCTTGTAACGTCGCGCCTTTAGCGCTTCCTCATCCGGCCACAAGGGGAAATCGTGCAGGATGGTGTAGTGCTCGGTCACGGCCATATCGTGCGGCAGGCGCGGCCCTGGCAAGGGGATTTCAATCTTGTGCTTAAGCTTGCGGTCAGGCCCGATGACGCCGTATTCCATGTACGGTGCGGTCAGGCTGTAGTCAAAGAACAGCAACTCGCCCGTGTGCTCATCGGGCCGCGAATGCGCCGAGATTTTTGCAAACGCACCGTCAAAGTCGGCGGTGCCCAGCGTCTCCAGCGTGTAGGGGTCCACAGCGTAAGGCATGCCCGAGCGGTACCACATGGTGACCAGGCGCCCCGCGTGGTACTTGACGTCGGTGTTGGCCGTGTTCTTGAGCGGCTCGTCTTCGCGGTCCGCGCGCATGGGCTCCTTCAGGCCTTTCCAAAGGGCCTGCCCGGCAGCACGTTCCTCCTTCAGCGCCTGCGTTTGCACCCAGCGATTGCGGTAAGTGACCTTGCCGTTTTGAAACTGGATCGCATGCACCATGCCGTCGCCGTCGTAGGCGTGATAGCGCCACTCAGGCTGGTAAAACGGGTTCGGGCCATTGCGAACATAAAGTCCGTTCAGATCTTTGGGTACTTCGCCAATGACCGGCATGTTGTCGAACACATCCTCGGTGCTGACAGGCGCATTGTTCCCGTTGAGTGCCGGGATCTCATGAGAGGGCAGGTCGTTGAGTTTCATGAGTGCCTCACGCGTGGGTTTGCAGCCGGTCTTTCTCGATCCAGCAGGCATGAAAACCCGTGGGCAGCCGCTGCGGCAACTCGACCTGGGTTACAGGCCCCTGTGCGATATTGCGTGCGTCGAAAATATCCAGCGTTTGCCGCTTGAGCGCGTCATTCCACTGGAACGCGATCACGTAGCCATGGTCTTCTGACTGGGGCGCATCGGCCTCGGCAAACCAGGGCTCGGAATACCAGCAGTGCTGTGTATCGTCTGACCAGCCCCCCAAATCAGCACCGGTGTCCAGGTCGAACTTGCGCACGCCAGACCATTGCAGGGTGACCGTCTCCGAGTGATCCACCAGATAACCAAAGCGGGTCTTGCGGCCCGTCTTGCGGGCGTTGCAGGTGGGGAACTCGGCGTTGAATTTGTCGTTGAGCACATGCTCGGTCGTTTCGCCGGTTGTGAGGTTCATCTTCCAGACCCACAGCCGCGCATGCATGACCAGCTCCGCCACGTCCTTGGCGGTGCGCTGGGCGTCGATGCGGCCCTGCGCATCCAGCACCGGCATGTAGCGGCAGCCTACCATCACCACCACATCGCCACCCTTGCCGTCCCCCTTTTTGTCGCGCTCTTCCCAGGCGTTCACCACGTGGTACAGGTAGCACGGCGTGAAGTTGAACCAGCGGATGCTGTCACTGGCACCAAAACGCGGAATCACGCCCAACCGGGTGTGCATCTCGGGGTAGAACTCGATTTTGTGACGGCCCAGGGCCATGGCCTCGTGGTTGTGAAACAGCGGCAGGTCGTGCAGGATCGAGTAGTGCTCGGTCACGGCCATGTCATGCGGCAGGCGCGCGCCGGGCAGGTCAATCGGCACGTAATGCTTGAGCGCGCCGTCGGCACCCACCACGCCATAGTGCATGTAGGGCGCGTCATTGCCGTAGTCGAAGAACATCATTTCTTCCGTGACCTCATCCACCTTGGCATGGGCCGAAATTTTGCCACCGCTGTTGGCAATGGCCCCTGACTTGCCCAGCGTCTCCAGCGTAATGGGGTCAATTTCATAAGCATCACCCGACATGTACCAAAGAGCCAGTGCGCGGCCCCGGTGCCCCACCAGGTCGGTGTTGGCCGTGTCTTTCAGACGCTTGTCGGGGCGACCCTTGAGGGTTTCACGGATACCGTAGTAAGTGGCTTGCCCGGCGTCCTGCTCTTCAACAAAGCCCTCGGTCTGCACCCAGCGGTTGCGATAGGTGAGCTGGCCGTTGCTGAAATGGGCAGCATGCACCATGCCATCGCCATCAAACGGGTGGTAGCGGCCATTGGGCGCATAACGTGCGTTGGGGCCGGCGCGCAGGTAGACGCCGTTGAGATCTTTCGGGATGCTGCCCTTGATGAGCTTCAGGTCCTTGAGTTCCAGTTCTTGCATCACTGGCGCGTAAACACCCGTGAGCAGCGGGCCATAGTCTTCGCCGAAGGGGGCGAGATTTTCCGGAGCGGTGCGTGAGTTCATGGCAATTTTCCTTATCTGAGCGAGTCAAGTGGAGGATCAGGTGGCGCTGGCGGCAGCGTTAGGACGGTGCGTCGTCGAAACCTTGCCTCCGGGCAAAAATTATTTATTACTTTCTTAATTGAACTTATCTTAGATCAAGAAACCGCGCCTGACAAGAGAGTCAATGCTGAATTCGAAAGACCAGTCCAAAAGGGAGCTTGTGTCAAAGATTTCCCTGAGGAATCCAGGTGGAAGATCTGGTTTGGTGACGTCTGGCGGTATCAAACCTGCGACAGGGATTGGGCGGCGTGGCACTCAGCGCAGCGGCATCAAGGAGGAGTCCGCAGGACGGAGGACAGCCGTTGAGCTGCAGTCGGGTAGATAAGATGGCTGCAAAACAACTTCCTGGAGCACTCTGATGAAACGGTTGAAGGCAATCGGCGTTGTGTTGCTGGCACTGGTTGCCCTGCTCGCGCTGGGCGCCTGGCCGGTCTTCCAGCTGCCCAGCTTCGGCGGTGTGCCTGAAGGCGAGCGGCTGGCGCTTATGCGCCAGTCCAAGCAGTTCATCAACGGGCGTTTTGAAAACACGCCGCCTTACGTCAGCAATATGTCGATGCTGGGCGAACTGAAGGCCTACATGGGCGACCAGGTGCGTGAGCCTGCATTTGAAGTGCCCGTGCTCAAAATATCGGCCGACGACCTGGTCAAAGCCCCGGAGCCCGGCCTGCGCACCTGGTGGCTGGGCCACGCCAGTGTGCTGATCGAAATCGACGGCCTGCGCATCCTGACCGACCCGGTGCTGTCCAAGCGCGTATCACCCTTCCAGTTCATCGGCCCAGCCAGATTGCACCCGCCGCCGCTGCCGCTGGATCAGTGGAAGAACATCGATGTCGTCATCACGCACGACCATTTTGACCATCTGGACATGGACACCATCCAGCAGTTGGCCAAGGGCGGTACACACTTTTACGTGGGCTTAGGGCTTGGCGCTCACCTGCAGCGCTGGGCCGTGCCACTGGCCCAGATCCACGAGATGGACTGGTGGGACCAGGCCAGCATCAAGGGCGTGGTGATCCATTGCGCACCCGCGCGGCATTATTCGGGCCGCAAGGGCATGGACAACAGCACGTTGTGGTCGTCGTGGATGCTCCAGGGCCCAAGCCATTCGGCCTACTACAGCGGCGACACCGGCTACGCAGGCCACTTTAAACAAATCCGCGAGCGCCTGGGCGCGCCCGAGCTGGCCCTGATCAAGGTGGGCGCCTATGGCGACACCTGGCTCGACATCCACATGAACCCCGAGTCCGCAGTGCAGGCGCACCAAGACCTGGGCGCCACCACCATGCTGCCGGTGCATTGGGCCACCTTCAACCTGGCCTACCACGCCTGGTCCGAGCCCGTGGTGCGCACCGTGGCTGCCGCAACCAAACAAGGCGCGCACCTGGTCACGCCGCGTGTGGGCGAAAAGTTTGAGTTTGGCCAGCCGTTTGAAAACAAGGCCTGGTACCTGCCCCGGGCCAACTGACCCCATGCTGAAACAACAAGCCGAATTCTTCACCCTGGCCCTCTGGTGGGGCGCGCTGACGGTGGTCGGTTTCGGCGTCGTGCCCCTGCTGTTTGCCAGCCTGGAAACACCCCAAGCGGCAGGCCGAATGGCCGCCGTCTTGTTCAGCGCGCTGGACTGGCTGGGCTGGGTCTGCGCCGCGCTTTTGCTGCTGTTTTACGGATCAAATATACCGTTAACCCCCGCCAATCATGTAAAGTTTGCTATTGTAATAGTAGCAATCGCTGTGTGTGCATCAGTTGCATCGCACTGGCTGGTGGCGCCCCTCATCGTTGCGCGCGAAAACCTGAAGCTGTGGCACAGCCTGGGCTCCGGTCTGTATCTGGTGGAATGGGCAAGCATCACAATTCTGCTGTGGCTGCGAGTCCGCGCCACACGCGCGATGTAGCGCCAGCGCGCCAGCGTGCTGTCAACGCGCTTGCCAAGTTTCAAAGTCAGCCGTATACTGTACAGTCTGTACATTTTTCTAGGTCAACATGCCCGTCAACCCCAGCTACGGCCTGGAACAAGCCCGAATCCAGTTGCCAGCGATCATCGCCAACGCGCATTCAGGCATCGCCAGTGTCATCACCCGCCACGGCAAGCCTTACGCGGCCGTCGTTCCTTTGCGCGAGCTGGAAAAGTCGCGCGGCGCCTTGCGCTCGGCATCGGGCCTGTTGGCTTTGCGCGGCACCGGCCAAGGCTTGTGGGGACGCAATGTCGGCCAGGCCATTTCCGACCTGCGCGACGAGTGGGGCAACGACCTGGACAACAACACTTGAAGCCGGTCTCAAGCCCCCGGCTGTGGGCGGGCTTGCCCGAACACGCCACGCTTCTGGTGGACACAGCACCGTTTATTTACATCCTCGAATCGCACCCGAAGTTTGCCGATCAATTTGTCGGCCTGTTTGAAGCGGCAGCGGCGGGCAAACTGAACATTGCCCTGTCAACCATCACCCTGGCAGAGGTCTTGACCGGCCCCTTCAAAGCAGGGCAGACGGCTCTGGCCAAGCGTTATGAAAAGGCCTTGTCTGGCTATACCCTGATTTCAGTGACGCCGCCGATAGCGGCATTGGCCGCCCAGTTGCGGGGGCAGTACCGGTTGAAGCTGCCTGACGCGATTCAACTGGCGACTGCTTTGGACGTGGGTGCCACCGCCTTTGTCACCCATGACCGGGACTTCTCTCAAGTCACCGGCATGAAAATTTTGACAGGGGATGCATGATGTGCGTGACGGTGATTGGCAAGGCGATCATGGCTTGCCCAGGGCGTCAAAGTCGCTGGCGTCATGCCGTTCAGGTAATTGATTTTCTGGTTTGCCCGAGATGCGGTTCACCATGCGGCCGCGCTGCACGGCCGGTCGCTGGGCGATCTGGTCGGTCCAGCGCTGCAGGTGGGTATAACTCTGCACTTGCAAAAACTCGCCGGCTTCGTAGGCCTGGCCCTTGGCCAGCAGGCCGTACCAGGCCCAGACCGCCATGTCGGAAATGGTGTAGTCGTCACCCGCCAGGTAAGGGCTCTCGGCCAGGCGGCGGTCCAGCACATCCATCTGGCGTTTGACTTCCATGGCAAAGCGGTCAATCGGGTACTGCATCTTGGTCGGGGCATAGGCATAGAAGTGCCCGAAGCCGCCGCCCAGGTAGGGCGCGCTGCCCATCTGCCAGAACAGCCATGACAGGCATTCGGCGCGCGCCGCGCCATCGGCTGGCAAAAAGGCGCCGAACTTCTGCGCCAGGTGCAGCAGGATGGCGCCCGACTCAAACACGCGTATTGGCGTGGGCCCGCAGCGGTCCAGCAGCGCCGGGATTATGGAATTGGGGTTGACCGCCACAAAACCGCTGCTGAACTGCTCGCCCTCGTTGATGCGGATCAGCCAGGCGTCGTACTCGGCGCCGACATGGCCCAGGGCCAGAAGCTCTTCCAGCATCACCGTGACTTTCACGCCATTGGGCGTGGCCAGCGAGTACAGCTGAAACGGGTGTTTGCCGACCGGCAAGTCTTTGTCATGGGTCGGCCCGGCAATCGGGCGGTTGATGTTGGCAAAACGGCCACCGTTGCCTTTGTCCCAGGTCCAGACGGTGGGCGGTGTGTATGCAGGGGTGTCGCTCATGGTGGAAGCTCCATCGTTCATTGCAGAAAATACTGAATCATTTTGACGCCAACGTAGACGAAAGTGCATGCACCCGCTGGCGACGCAGCACCAGGTGCGCACCCAGGGCGCACAGCGTGAAGCCCAGCATCAACCAGCCCAGGTTGCGCGACCCCTGGTGCGGCACCAGCCCCACGCTGTAAGCACCCAGTGCGCCCATCAGTTGCTGCATCAGGCCCGCCAGCGCCGCCGCAGAACCTGCAAGCGCCGGCACCACCCCCACCGTTCCCGCCAGCGTGGGCGGCATCAGGAAACCATGGCCCGCGCCCAGCAACATCAAGGGCAGGGTGAAGGCCAGCGGCGAGTCCAGCCCCATCAGGGCCAGGCCCAGCATCAGCAACACACCCGCCAGCGTGGCCACCTGGCCCAGGGCCATGAAGAAACGCTCGCCCTTGCCGTGGATCAGGCGGCTGGTGAGAAAGTTGCCCGCCATGTAGGCGATTGGCACCAGCATGATGTACCAGCCAATGCCATCCGGCCCCACTCCGTAGCTGCGTAGCACGATGGGCGCGCCGGACAGGAAGGTATAAAACGCCGCCGTGGTCATGCACAGAATCAGCACATAAAGCACCAGGGACTTTTGCCGCAGCAGCGTGGCGTAGGCCGACAACATGCCGGCCAGCCAATGCCCTTCTTCCAATCGTGCCGGGCGGGCGCGCGCCGCGCCGGGCAAGCCGCGCCAGGCGGCGGCCAGCATCAACAAGGCCATGACCATGATCAGAATGAAGTTGGCCTGCCAGCCCAGGCGCACATGCAACTGCCCGCCGACAATGGCCGCAAGAGGTGGCGACAGGCCCATCGCCATGCCGATGTAGGCCATGACCTTGGTGCGTTGCGACCCCTGAAACTTGTCCTGCACCATGGCGCGGCCCACCACCGTGCCAGCGGCGCTGCCAGCGCCCTGAAGCACACGCGCGGCAATCAGCACGTCCAGGTTGGGTGCCAGCGCGGCGACAAGCGAACCCAGGGCCATCAAGGCCAGCCCGGTCACCAGCACCCCCTTGCGGCCATACCGGTCTGACAGCGGGCCATAAACCAGCTGGAACACGCCAAACGCCACCACGAAGCCGCTGAAGGTCAGCTGCACCTGGGCCTGACTGGCGCCAAACAGGGCGCCCCATTCCTGCATGGAAGGCAGGCAGATGGTCATGGCGATCAACCCAAAGGCGATCTGGGCGAGCAGGTTGGTGATGAGCATGGGGTGGGTCAGTTGGCCCATGATGATATCTTTCACCCCGGGGTCGGAAAACCGTATCTGGTCAAAGTTAACTTGCTGGTTAACTTTTTTGACAAGCAGGGCAGATTGTTCAAATTTTCCGATGCAAATTGGCATGTAACCCGCGAATTTTCTGCATAGTTTGCTTCTAATAGAGTAGCAAATTGCGACATCCGCTTTTGGTTATGAGCCGGCTGGACCGGCAATTGCATCAGTTTTTAACGCGGGAGCAAAATGGAAGGGCGAAGGAATCCCAATGACCGTCAAAACCCTACAAACAAAGGCTGAGTACAAAGCTGCGGTAAAAGTCGTCTCTGCGCTGATCGATGCCGACCCGCTCCAGGGCACGCCAGAGGCCGACCAGTTGGAGGAGGTTGGCGCTTTGATTGAAGCCTATGAGGCCAATGAAATAGAGTTGGCGATGCTGGATCGCAAGTCGCGGATCACACTGTCGGAACAAGATTTTTCGGCGTTTTCAAAGGTGCTTGGCGGCGCTTTCAATCCAAATCCTGTA
>JANMVT010000098.1:0-34846 GCA_031392945.1 Rhodoferax sp.
AAGTCGATCAGGATTTTCATGGGCAGATTATTTGGCCTCAAACGCCAAAGAAGCCGAATTCATGCAGTAGCGCAGGCCGGTTGGTGCCGGGCCGTCTTCAAACACATGGCCCAAGTGGGCGCCGCAGTCGGCACAGTGCACCTCGGTGCGTTTGGCCCACAGCATGCCATCCACCTTGGTGCCGACGGCGTCAGCGCTGATAGGCTGGAAGTAGCTGGGCCAGCCGGTGCCAGACTCGTACTTGGCACTGGCGTCAAACAGCGGCTTGTCGCAGCAGATGCATTTGTAGACGCCTGCGCCCTTGTTGTCGGCCAGGCGCCCGCTAAAGGCGCGCTCGGTCGCCTCATGGCGCGTCACGTCAAAGGCCATGGCCTCGGCGCCTTTCTCTTTGAGCAAAGCTTTCCACTCGGCTTCCGTCTTTTCGATTTTGTAGGTCATGGGGGGTATTTTCTCAGGTTTCGATTGCCCTGGTTTGGGGTGGCGGGCGGGCGTTGAGTTCCGGGCTTTTATCGCCGTTTGGGATGGTTTTGCCCCCGCTCATTGACGTTGCGACCGCCACCCGCCCAGCACGGCGACAGCGCAATGTGCATGCGGTTTTGGGGTGAAAGCACGCGCGGTGACGGAAAATGCGTCAAGCTGTCGCTTGGGCATTTTTTGGGGTGGCTGACAGATCGCTTCCACGCACCTTTCACCCCAAAGCCCGGTCACATTGCGCTATCACCGCGCTGGGCGGGTGGCTTGGGGGGGATTTTTGGAGGGCGCCATGCCAACGCTCTCCGTTCGCATGGTGGCGACCGGCTACTACTCCGTCCTCGAAGAGTTGTACCCACACCTCAGGCCACTTGAACGCAACTGTCTTCATGTCATCTTTGAGCGCATTCGTGTCGCTGACGAACAGCTTGACCAGTTCGAAGACGGGTTTGTTCGCGCCGTCAAAGACAAGATCATCACCGATCCATGGGCTACCTTCTGTGGGCGCTTGGAAGAATTGCTTGAGTCATATGGTGTCGTTGAAGAGCTGTCTCGCTCGTACCTTGTCAACAAGCCAGTCGACGTCTTCAAAGTCGACTAACCATCGCCGCTGGCTTTCGCCGTATAGCTCAACGCCAAATTCACAAACAGAGCGTAGTGATCGGGCAATGCGACCGGGCTTCGGGGTGAAAGGTGCGTGGAAACGATCTGTCAGCCACCCCAAAAAATGCCCAAGCGACAGCTTGACGCATTTTTCGAGTCGCGCGTGCTTTCACCCCGAAACCGCATGCGCATTGCCCGGTCGCCGCGCGGGGGTTATCGTCACGCCGCATGATCGCCTCACGTCCAACATGCACCTTCGCCAAGCGCCTACCAAACTTCCACCGTCATCCGCTCAGCCACCTGCCCAAATGTCTTGTCCCTGCTGACCAAAGTCGCGCCAACAGAAACCGCATGGGCCGCAATCATCATGTCAAGCTCGCTTAAGGAGATGCCCTTTGCCTCCAGCGTGGCGCACAACTCGCCGTAACACATGGCGACGGGCTGGTCCCAGGGCAGGACGTCGATGCGAAGCAGCACTTGCGCCATCGCGTCCATCAGGCGTGGCGGCTGGCCCTTGCGGTGCAGGCCGTATTGCAATTCCGCCAGCGTGATGCTCGAAATCACCACGTTGCCGACTGGCACTGAGGCGAGTTTGCCCAGCAGCGCCGCATCCCGGCCTTGCATGATGTGGCTGACGATGTTGGTGTCCAGCATATAAGGCTGGCTCATTCCTTCCAGCCCTTGAAGGGGTCGCGCCGGGGTTTGCTGGGCTTGCGCTCTATCAAGAAATCATCGTCCTTGTTTTTTGCCACGGCGTCCAGCAATCCCTGCCAGTCACAGGGTCGGCGCGACAGCACAACGTCCCCGGAGGCAGGGTCGCGGCGGATGAACACCTCGGCCACATCGAACCGGAATTCCAGCGGCAAGCGAACCGCCTGGCTTCGGCCAGTGGTGAAAATTTTGGCGGTTTGATGCATGGCAGTGGTCACTTGATGGTATATCTCATGATACCTATCAATGGCATCACCGTCAACTCGCTGAAAG
The DNA here is from genome assembly GCA_031392945.1 of Rhodoferax sp. Taxonomy (GTDB): domain Bacteria; phylum Pseudomonadota; class Gammaproteobacteria; order Burkholderiales; family Burkholderiaceae_C; genus JANYCG01. Next base: position 2,059 of record JANMVT010000098.1, read on the forward strand.
CCTCTTCACCCAAATGATTTCACAAAAGGCATTGGGGGTTGAAATTGTGCATAAAATAGGCCATTGACCCCCGTGGTATATACGTAGTTAGCTACACATATTGTAGCATTCAGGCCAACGCAGTGCCTTGCCTGGCTGCGTCATCAGCCACCACGCGGTTGCGGCCGGCGGCCTTGGCCCGGTAGAGCGCCGCATCGGCACGGGCAAGCACGCTCTGCGCATCGGACTCAGCGCCGGCCGATTCGGCCACCCCGATGCTGACCGACAGTGCCACCCTCATCCCGGCATGCACGAGCGGCTTTGCCGCGAGCTGCTCCCTAAGCCGCTCGGCCACCGATTGCGCCTGCGCCAAATGCAGGCCCGGCAGCAAGAACAGAAACTCCTCGCCGCCGTAACGCCCGAGAAGGTCCACGTCGCGCAGCCCGCCACCCAGCAAGGCTGCGGCATGTTTGAGCGCGTGGTCGCCCATGGCGTGCCCGTGCCGGTCGTTGACGGCCTTGAAATGGTCGAGGTCGAGCATCATCAGCGTGAACACTTCACCGCTGCGCCGGCTGCGCTGCATCTGCGCGTTGAGCGCCTCTTCAATCGCACGCCGGTTGAGCAGCCCGGTCAGGCCGTCACGCCGCGAAAGCCGGTGCAGCCCCGTGACCAGGCGTGCCGCGACCAGCGTGAGCAGCGTGGCGTGCAGGCACAGAACGAGCACGGCAAAACTCAAGGCTGCGCCGATGTTGAGCGAACTGTTGGCCGCCATCTCTGCCAGCACAGATTCGGGCCAAAGCACGGCACGCAGCGCCCGGCTCAGGTACGCAACGCCTCCCAGCAGGGCTGGCAGCGCCAGCAGCAGCGGCCAGCGCAGCCGCAACTCGTCACGCCCATGGGCGCGAAGGTCGAATGCGATGCTAAGGTAAAGCCAGGCCAGCACGCCAAAGTTGATGACTGGCAGCAGTTGGCTGTGCGTCGACGCCCCGGCAAGCCAGTCCCCCGCCACCACAACCACCAGCAGCGCCAGCGGCAACCGCAGCGCCGGGGTCTGGCCGATGTAGATGCGGATCCCGCGTTGAAGCGAGATCACCCCGAGCACGCCACAGACGACGCCGAACAGCGGCGGCGACTGCAGCCGCGTCGCCAGCACAACCCAGGTGATCACGCTCAAGCCCGACCACACGGCCCAGTGCACTGCGGCCCGCCGTGCATCGGCCACCGCCCAGGCTGCGAGCGACCAAACCAGGCTCGCAACCGCCTGGATCGCCGCCAACATCAGAAACGACACCTCGGTGGCCGACAACGACAACAGCATCACAGACTGGAATTCAAGCGCATGAGCCCAAGTATGATAGGCACAGAGGGTGTTGTTGGGCCATCAAATCAAGACGAGCAGCTGATCTCGATGCCCGCCGCCCAATCAGGCGGAAAGTCGGCGTAGGCTTCAAAACCGGGGTGTTCGTCAAACGGTGTTTCCAGCAATTTGAGCAAGGTCTCGACGCCTGAGAAGTCCTTGGTTTTTGCCAGGCGGATGGCCTGCTCGCCCAAATGGTTGCGCAAAACGAACTTTGGGTTGGTTTTTAGCATCAAATCGGCCATTTGCCCTCGTGACATATGCGTAGTTAGCTCCTTATACTGTAGCATCCAGGAATCGAACGCGGCCCGGTCCAGAAACAGGTCGTGCACAGTTTCAAGCTTGTCACCGGCCATGTGGCGGCTCAGCCGGCGCCAGAAGATGGTGTAGTCCACGGCCTCTTTGGCCAGCAGTTTCAACGTGGCTTCGATCAACTCGCGGCTGCCGGCTTGGTCGTCGGGCAGGCCCAGTTTGGCGCACATGCGGCGCTCAAATGCTTTGGGGAACACGGTCTTATAGGACTCCAGCGCCGCGACGGTCAGCTCCTGCTCACCGATCAGGGGCAGCAGGGCCTGGCCCAGGGCGTACAAATTCCAGTAGGCGATGTTGGGCTGTTTGTTGAAGGCGTAACGCCCGCCGGTGTCGCTGTGGTTGCAAATTTGGCCGGGGACATAGGCGTCGAGAAACTGGAACGGGCCGTAGTCAATCGTCAGTCCCAAGATGCTCATGTTGTCGGTATTCATCACACCGTGGCAAAAGCCGACCGATTGCCAAAGCGCGACCATTTCGGCGGTGCGTTCGCTTACTGCCTCCAGCAGCGCGGCGTAGGGGTTTGCTTTAACTCTGATAGCGCGTTTGTCAAGCGGATCGAGGGCAAACGGGTAATATCGCTCTATGACGTAGTCGGCCAGGGTTTTCAACTGGCTGTTTTGCCCGGTGTATGAGAAATGCTCAAAATGGCCGAAGCGGATGAAGCTTGGCGCAACGCGGGTCACTATGGCGGCGGTCTCGATCTCTTCGCGGCGCACGCGTGCGTCCGAGCCCGTCACGCACAGTGCGCGCGAGGTCGCAATGCCTAAGGCGTGCATGGCTTCGCTGCATAAAAACTCGCGGATGCTGGAGCGCAACACGGCGCGGCCATCGCCCATGCGGGAGTAGGGCGTAAGGCCCGCGCCCTTGAGCTGCACCTCCAAGCCCTGCATCCGCTTGTCTTCGGCAACGACAGCTTCACCAATGGCGGCTTCGCCCAGCAGGATGGCGCGGCCGTCGCCCAGTTGCCCGGCCCATTGGCCGAACTGGTGGCCGCTGTACACGCTGGCCAGTGGCTGTGTGCCGACGATGCGCCGGTTGCCGCTTAGTGCGTCCAGCAATTCGGGCGATTCGAGGGCTTTCCCGGGCAGGCCAAGTTCACTGGCCACCGATTGGCTGCGCCCGACCCAGTAGGGCGCGGGCAAGCTTTGCGGTTCGAGCTCGGTGAAAAAGTCGCTCCCCAGTTGTGCAAAACCGTTGCGCCAGGTCAAACCGATATTCAATTCCTGCTCCGGAGCCGACGACTGATCCGGGTGGTGTGGGTAGTGCGGGTTGTCGGTTTCGGTCCCGTTTTCGATCCCGGATTGGGGCTTGGTTTGGGTCTCAAAAGGCGCGCTGGTGTTCATGCCGGGATTGTCCCGCACATTCCATTCCAGCCGCCCTGGCGGGGCCTTTGGCGGCGTCATGGGCCGCATCTGCGCTATTCTTCGTCCGTCGTTCGCCGTCAGGTCAATCAAATCAACAGGAGAGTCCAAATGCTCGGATTAATGCAAAGCCAACAGTTACTCATTTCCGGCCTGATCGAGTTTGCCGAACGCCACCATGGCGAGGGCGAAATCGTCTCGCGCCGGGTGGAGGGCGACATCCACCGTTATACCTACAAGGAGGTGGCTGCCCGGTCGCGCCAGGTGGCCGGTGCGCTGGACGGGCTGAAACTCAATTTCAGCGACCGCGTCGCCACCCTGGCCTGGAACGGTTACCGCCACATGGAGCTGTATTTCGGCGTAAGCGGCTCGGGCCGGGTCTTGCACACGCTGAACCCGCGCCTGCACCCGGATCAGGTGGCCTGGATCGCCAACCACGCCGAAGATTCCGTGCTGTGTTTTGACATGACGTTCTTGCCCATCGTCAAGGCGATCCACAGCCGCTGCACCACCATCAAGCATTTTGTCGCGCTGTGTGACGCGGCGGCTTTGCCAGCCGACACGGGCATTCCGGGCTTGCTGAGTTACGAGGCCTGGATCGGCACCCAGCCCACCCGGTACGAGTGGCCGCAGTTTGACGAAAATTCAGCATCGAGCATGTGTTACACCAGCGGCACCACGGGCAATCCCAAGGCGGCCCTGTACAGCCACCGCTCGACCATGCTGCACGCGTTTGCGGCTGCCTTGCCCGATGTGATGTGTATCAGCGCGCGCGATTCGATCCTGCCTGTGGTGCCGATGTTCCACGTCAACGCCTGGGGCATTCCGTATTCCGCCGCGATGACCGGGGCCAAGCTGGTGTTCCCCGGCCCGGCGATGGACGGCAAATCGATCTTCGAGCTGATCGAAAACGAAAAGGTCACGTTTGCGGCCGGGGTGCCCACGGTCTGGCAGATGATGCTGGGCCACATGCAGGCCGGCGGCCTGCGTTTCAGCACGCTCAAACGCACGGTGATCGGGGGGTCCGCTTGCCCTCCGGCCATGATCACGGCCTTCAACGATGTGTATGGCGTCGAGGTTCTGCACGCCTGGGGCATGACCGAGATGTCGCCTTTGGGCACGGTCTGCACGCTGAAAAACAAGCACCTGTCGATGCCTTCCGAAGAGAAAATGAAGGTGCGGTTGAAACAGGGCCGGGCCGTGTTTGGGGTGGACATGAAGATCGTCGACCCGGACGGTGATGAAATCGCCTGGGACGGCAAGACCTCGGGCGATTTGCTGGTCAAGGGGCCGTGGATCATCGACCAGTACTTCAAGCAAGAGGGCGGCTCGCCCCTGGTTAAAGGCGGCTGGTTCCCGACCGGCGACGTGGGCACGATAGACCCCGACGGCTTCCTGCAAATCACCGACCGCAGCAAGGACGTGATCAAGTCCGGCGGTGAATGGATCAGTTCCATCGACGTGGAGAACATCGCCATGGCGCACCCGGCGGTGGCGATGGCGGCCTGCATTGGCATGCGCCACCCCAAGTGGGACGAGCGCCCGGTCATCGCCGTGGTCAAAAAGCCGGGCATGGAGGTCTCGCGCGAGGAATTGCTCACGTTCTTCGAGGGCAAAACCGCCAAATTCCAGATTCCGGACGACGTGGTGTTTGTCGACGCGATCCCGCTGGGCGCCACTGGCAAGATGCAAAAAATGAAACTGCGCGAATTGCTGAAAGACTACAAGCTGCCCGGCCTGTGACCGCCAGGCCGGTCGCCCAGGCGATAGGCCTAGGGTCAATCCCTAGCCGTTGGCAGGCTTAAAACATGTACCCTCAGGCCCTGACATTCAATGGAGATTCCCGATGACACGCACGGTTCAATTCAACTTCAAATTCGCTATCAAGGCGGTAGCTGCTTGCGCAATATTGGCGGGGTCTGGCGCCAGTTTCGCACAGGAAAAAGTGGCCAAAACAGCGGCCGGCCAGACGGTGCGGATCGCCTTCATGGACCCGTTGTCCGGCCCGTTTGCCAGCACTGGCCAAAACCAGCTCAAGAGCTGGCAGTTTGCCGCCGAGCGATTCAGCGGCGCCAAGAACGCGGCTGGCGTCAAGTTCGAGGTGGTTGGTTTTGACAACAAAGGCTCGCCCCAAGAGAGTCTCAACACCCTCAAGACCGCGATCGACCAGGGCTTTCGTTATGTGACGCAGGGCAATGGCTCCGGCGCGGCGCTGGCCATTCTGGACGCCGTGGCCAAACACAATGAGCGCAATCCCGGCAAAGAGCTGGTCTACCTGAATTACGCCGCCGTGGACCCGGCCCTGACCAATGAGAAATGCGACTACTGGCATTTCCGCCTGGACGCCGACACCACCATGAAAATGGAAGCGCTGACCGCCTTCATGAAGGATCAGCCGAAGGTCAAGAAGGTTTACCTGATCAACCAGAACTACTCGCACGGCCAGCAGGTCTCGCGTTATTTCAAGGAAGACATCGCGCGCAAACGCCCGGATGTGCAGATCGTGGGCGACGACCTGCATCCGATTGGCCAAGTCAAGGACTTTGCGCCGTATGTGGCCAAGATCAAGCAATCGGGCGCCGACACCATCGTCACCGGCAACTGGAGCGCTGACCTGACCCTGCTGGTCAAGGCCCTGAACGATGCCGGTTTGAAGCTGCCAATGTACACCTATTACGCCGGTGTCACTGGCACGCCGACCGTGCTGGCTGCGGGTGGCGACAGCGAGGTCTACGCCATTGCGTATGGCCACTCCAACCACCCTGGCGATCTTGGCGCCCTGGGCGCTGATTTCAAGAAAAAGTTCAACGACGACTTCTACACCTACGCCATCTACAACGCCTTCAATCTCTTGGGTGGCGCCATGGAGAAAGCCAAGTCCACCGACCCGGTCAAGGTGGCGGCGGCGCTTGAAGGGCTGTCGGTCAAGAGTTTTGCTGGCGAGGTGACTATGCGCAAGTCAGATCACCAGTTGCAGCAGTCGATGTTTGTCACCAAATGGCAAAAAGCCGACAAAAAATACCCTTACAGCGTCGAGAACACCGGGTATGGCTTTGTCCCTATCAAACAGATGGACGCGTATGTGGCCAGCACGCCCACCAGTTGCCAGATGAAGCGGCCTGCCTGATGGCCTTTTTGTAGGCGCATTGGGCAAATGGAGTTCTACACCATCTCGCTCTTGAACGGCATCAGCTACGGGCTGCTGCTGTTCATGCTGAGTTCCGGCTTGACCTTGATTTTCAGCATGATGGGCGTGCTGAATTTCGCGCACGCGTCGTTCTACATGGTGGGTGCTTATTTTGCGTACACCATCACGTCCGTGATCGGTTTCTGGCCGGCGCTTCTGACCGCGCCATTGTTGGTAGGTTTGCTGGGCGCGGCGTTTGAACGGTATTGCCTGCGCCGCGTCCACAAGTTCGGCCATGTGCCGGAACTCTTGATCACCTTTGGCCTGTCCTACATTATTCTGGAGCTGGTTCAACTGGTGTGGGGCCGCAGTTCGGTGGACTACCGCGTTCCAGTGGCGTTGGACGGCCCCCTGTTCACCCTGTTTGGCACCCAGTTTCCGCTGTACCGCGCCTTCATGATGCTGGTGGCCTTGCTGATGTTGCTGGCCATCTGGCTATTGCTCACGCGCACCCGCATCGGGCTGGTGATCCAGGCGGCGCTGACCCATCCTGACATCGTCGAGGCGCTGGGGCACAACGTTCCGCGCGTGTTCATGCTGGTGTTCGGCGGCGGCTGCGCGCTGGCCGGCCTGGCGGGGGTGATAGGCGGCAATGCCTACATCACCGAGCCGAGCATGGCGTTTTCTGTTGGCGGCGTCGTGTTTGTGGTGGTGGTGGTGGGCGGCATGGGCTCGCTGGCCGGGGCCTTTGTGGCGTCCTTGCTGATCGGCATTTTGCAGACCTTTGCGGTGGCGGTTGATGCGTCCCTGATGTCGGCATTGCAGGTGTTGGGCGTGACATTGACGCCGTCCACCTTTGGCTATGCCTTGTGGAAACTCAAACTCAGCCAGGTGGCGCCGATCTTGCCGTACCTGTTTTTGGTGCTGATCCTGATCTTCCGGCCCAAGGGCCTGCTTGGAAAGCGCGAGGGTTAGGCCATGAAAATGGGGCGCGTCATTGTTTGGGGCCTGTTCGCCGCCGTGTTGCTGGTGATGCCTTTGCTGTTCACCAGCAGCCTGGCGCAAACCATGCTCAGCCAGATGGGCATCGCCATCATTGTCTGCCTGAGCTACAACATGTTGCTGGGGCAAGGCGGCATGCTGAGTTTCGGCCATGCCGTGTACTCTGGCATGGGCTCGTTTCTGGCGATTCACACCCTGAACCTGGTGTCCGGCGGCATCCCGCTGCCGGTCAGCCTTGTTCCGGTCGTGGGCGGTTTTTCCGCCATGCTGGTCGCTGTGGTGCTGGGCTGGGTCACGACCAAAAAAGCGGCGACGCCGTTCGCCATGATCACGATGGGCATCGGCGAACTGGTATGGGCCATGTCCCTGATGTTTCCCGAATTCTTCGGCGGCGAGGGCGGCGTCTCGGGCAACCGGGTGGCGGGCCCCAAGACGCTGGGCATCACGTTTGGCCCGCAGATCCAGCTTTATTACCTGATCGCGGTCTACACCTTTGTCTGCACTGCGCTGATGTTTGCCTTTACCCGCACGCCGCTGGGACGCATGCTGAATGCGGTGCGCGACAACCCCGAGCGGGTTGAGTTCGTGGGTTATGACACGCAAAAAGTGCGCTATTTCGCCTTCATCATCGCTGCTTTTTTTGCCGGCATTTCGGGTGGGCTGGCGGCATTGAATTTTGAAATTGTAACTTCCGAGGTGGTCAGTGGTTACCGCTCCGGTGCGTATCTGTTGTTCACCTTTCTGGGCGGTGCGACCTTCTTTTTCGGGCCCATCATCGGCGCGATCCTGATGGTGCTGGCCTTTGTGCTGCTGTCCGAGTTCACCAAGGCATGGCTGCTGTATCTGGGCCTGATCTTCCTGTTCATGGTGATGTACGCGCCCGGCGGGGTGGCATCGTTGATCATGATGAACCTGCGGGTGGCAAGTTTCGGCCATTTGCGAAAACTGCTGGCCACCTACCTTGGATTGGCCGTGACAGCCCTTGTCGTGCTGGTCGGTGCTGCGGCGATGATCGAGATGGTCTACCACCTGCAATTGAACGCGGCGCTTGGGCCGGAGTTGACGTTTTTGGGCGCCGACTTGAACGCCAAGGGCGCCACCAGCTGGTTGGGCGCCATCGCCGTGATGCTGACAGGCCTGGGCTTGTTTGAAGTTTGCCGGCGCAAATTCGCGCATGACTGGAGCGCGATTCAGGAAAACATCGAGCGTGAAATCAAGCGCAGGGAAGTTCCATGAGCACCGCATCCAACACCCCGGCCTTGGAATTGAAAGACCTGCGCAAGAGTTTCGGCAAGACCGAGATCATCCGCGGCATCAGCTTGGCGATTCCGGCGGGCGAACGGGTGGGCATCATTGGCCCCAATGGCGCTGGCAAGTCAACCCTGTTCAACCTGATCAGCGGGCGTTTTGAGCCCAGCGGCGGCGAAGTGTTGTTGAACGGGCAACGCATCAACGGAAAACGGCCGTTTGAGATCAACCGGATGGGATTGAGCCGCAGCTTCCAGATCACCAACATCTTCCCGAAACTAAGCGTGTTCGAGAACTTGCGCTGCGGCGTGTTGTGGAGCCTGGGTTACCGCTATACCTTCCTGAAGTTTTTGGACAACCTGACGGATGCCAACGCCCGCGCGAACGAACTGATGCAGATGGTCAACCTGGAAAAAAAACGCGATGTGCTGGCAATGAATCTCACTTACGCCGAGCAGCGCGCGCTGGAGATCGGCATCACCATCGCGGGCGGCGCCAGCGTCATCTTGCTCGACGAGCCCACGGCCGGCATGAGCAAATCGGAGACCGGCCGTTTCATCACCTTGATCAAGGACGTGACGGTGGGCAAGACCTTGTTGACTGTGGAGCACGATATGGGCGTGGTGTTCGGCCTGGCCGACAAAATTGCCGTCGTGGTGTATGGCGAGCTGCTGGCCTATGACACGCCCGAGGCGGTGCGCGCCAGCCAGCGGGTGCAAGAGGCCTACCTGGGTTCTCCAGTGGCCGAGGTTGCGGATCATTGACCATGCTGAAGATTGAAAATCTGCACGCGTTTTACGGCAAGAGCCATGTCTTGCATGGCGTTAGTTTTGAGGTGCAAGTCGGTGAAATTGTTGCGCTCCTGGGCCGCAACGGCTCGGGCCGCTCCACCACGGCCAAAGCCATCATGGGCCTGGTCGAATGCCAAGGCTCCCTGCTTTGGAAAGGGCAGGAGATTTTGGGCGCCAAGACCTATGAAATTGCGCATCTTGGCTTGGGCTATGTGCCGGAAAACCGCGATATTTTCCCCAACCTGACGGTTGAACAAAACCTTTACCTGGGGCAAAAAAGCGCCAAGAAAACCGGGCGCTGGACTCTGGACGACATGTACCAATTGTTTCCCCGGCTCAAGGAACGCCAGCACACCGAGGCCGGCGTGATGTCGGGCGGCGAGCAGCAAATGCTGACGCTTTGCCGCACCCTGATGGGCGACCCGGACCTGATCATCATCGATGAACCCACCGAAGGGCTCGCGCCCAAAATTGTCGAACTGGTCGCCAAATTTCTGCAAGAACTGAAACGGCGAGGAATTTCCGTGTTGTTGATTGAGCAGAAATTGACCATCGCCATGGCCATATCCGACCGCGCCCTGGTCATGGGCCACGGCAGCATCGTGTTTGACGGCACGCCGCAAACCCTGCGCAACGATGCAGACACCCGCAAGGAATGGCTGGAGGTTTGAGGGCGCTTCCAGAAATCCAATTTTCGGGCGCATCGCGGCGTTGCAAATCCTCGCAATACTGGTGTATTGCTCCAGTTTGCGCCTTGCGCTGCATCCCGAGAATTGAATTTCTGGAAGTGCCCTGTTGCTCTGTCTCTGCGGTGACAAATTCAATGCGGGGAAGAGGGCTTGGGTGTATCGTGGGGGGCTTGCGCCTTCTACTATCATAAAAACGCACGACCGTTCTTTTTTCTCATTACCCCCCTCTTTTTAAGGAATTTCAACATGACTGCCGATTACAGAGTCCATGGCGACGTCGCCGTGATCACCCTGAACAACCCGCCCGTCAACGGCCTGGGTTTGGCGACACGCATGGCGTTCGCTGAAGGCCTGAACAAGGCCAATGCCGATGCGGCGGTCAAAGCCATTGTCATCACCGGCTCGGGCAAAGCGTTTTCGGGCGGGGCGGACATCAAGGAATTCGGCTCGCCCAAATCGACCCAGGAGCCCAATCTGCTCAGCCTGATCCTGGCCTGCGAGAACTCTGCCAAACCCGTTGTCTCCGCCATCCATTCAGTGTGCATGGGCGGCGGCCTGGAACTGTCTTTGGGCTGCCATTACCGTATTGCGGCACCCGGTTGCAACGTGGCTCTGCCAGAAGTCAAACTCGGCCTGATTCCCGGCGCCGGTGGCACACAGCGCCTGCCGCGTGTGTTGGGTGTGGAAGTTGCGCTCAACATGATCGTCAGTGGCGAGCCCGTCAAGAGCGAGATGCTGGCCATGTTGCCGGGTCAAAAGTTGTTTGACAAGATGGCGGCGTCCGCAGAATCCTTGATGGATGAAGCGCTGGCATTGGCACGTGAAAAGGCTGATGTGCGGCCCTTGCCCCTGGTGCGCAACATGCCTTGCAAACACCCGTTGGGCGATGCCTACTTCCAGTTCGCGCGCAACATGGTCAAAGGCATGTCGAAAAACTTCCCGGCCCCTGGCAAATGTGTGGATGCCGTCGAAGCCGCGACAAAACAGAAGTTCGATGTTGGCATGGTGACCGAACGCGAGATCTTTCTTGCCCTGATGTGGACGCCCGAAAGCAAGGCTCTGCGCCACATCTTCATGGCCGACCGTGCCGCCTCAAAAATCCCCGATGTGCCCTCAGACACGCCGCAGCGTGAGATCAAATCTGTAGCAGTCATCGGCGCTGGAACCATGGGCGGCGGCATTTCGATGAATTTTTTGAACGCTGGCATCCCGGTGAAGATCCTGGAGATGAAGCAGGAAGCGCTGGACAAGGGTGTCGGCATCATGCGCAAAAACTACGACTCGCAAGTCAAAAAAGGCAAGTTGAAGCAGGACAAACTCGACCAGCGCATGGCGCTGCTGTCCACCACCTTGAATTACGACGACCTGAAAGACGCCGACCTGGTGATCGAAGCGGTGTTTGAGGAAATGGGCGTGAAAGAAAAGGTCTTCAAGGAACTGGACCGCGTCATGAAACCCGGCGCCATTCTGGCCTCCAACACGTCCACGCTGGACGTGGACAAAATCGCGGCCTTCACCAAGCGCCCGCAAGATGTGGTCGGCCTGCATTTTTTCAGCCCGGCCAATGTGATGAAGCTGCTTGAAGTGGTGCGCGGCGCAAAAACTGGCAAAGACGTGATGGCCACCGTGATGTCTATGGGCAAAAAGATCAAGAAAACAGCGGTGGTGTCGGGCGTGTGCGACGGCTTCATCGGCAACCGCATGGTCGAGCAGTACGGCCGCCAGGGCGGCTTCTTGCTGGACGAGGGCTGCACGCCCTCGCAGGTGGACAAGGCGATTGAAAAGTTCGGCTTCGCCATGGGGCCGTTTCGCATGGGTGACCTGGCCGGCAACGACATCGGCTGGGCTATCCGCAAACGGCGCGTGGTCGAAAAACCAGGCATGTTGTATAGCAAGACAGCCGATTTGCTATGTGAAAAGGGCCGCTTTGGCCAAAAGGTCGGCATGGGCTGGTATGACTATGTGGCGGGCAAACGCGATGCGGTTCCCAACGCCGAGGTCGTGAAGATGATTGAAGACCATCGCAAATCCCTCGGCATCACGCCGCGCAAAATATCCGACGAGGAAATCGTACAGCGCCTGGTCTACTCCCTGGTCAACGAGGGCGCGCGCATTCTGGAAGAAGGCATTGCCAGCAAGGCCAGTGACATCGACATGGTTTATTTGATGGGTTACGGCTTTCCGATCTATCGCGGTGGCCCGATGAATTACGCCGACCAGGTGGGTTTGTTCAACGTGGTGCAAAGCATGAAGAAATTCGCGCAAAATCCGCTGGACGACGCCAATTTCTGGGAGCCCGCGCCCTTGCTGGCCAGGCTGGCGACCGAAGGCAAAACCTTCAACTAAGCAATTTCAGGAGATCACCATGACATCAGCCGTAATCGTATCCACCGCCCGCACCCCGCTTGCCAAAAGCTGGAAGGGCTCGTTCAACATGACCCACGGTGCCACCCTCGGCGGCCATGCAGTCGAACACGCCGTCAAACGCGCCGGCATCGAAGGTGCTGAAGTTGACGACGTCCTCATGGGTTGCGCCAACCCCGAGGGTGCCACCGGCGCCAACATCGCACGCCAGATCGCCCTGCGCGCGGGCCTGCCCGTCACCGTGTCAGGCATGACGATCAACCGTTTTTGCTCGTCCGGCCTGCAAACCATCGCCATGGCCGCGCAGCGCATCATTGCCGGCGAGGGCGACATTTATGTGGCCGGCGGCGTGGAAAGCATCTCCTGCGTGCAGCAGGAGATGAACACCCACATGCTGGCCGACCCATGGCTGGCGAAAAACAAGCCTGAAATTTACTGGAACATGCTACAGACCGCCGAGCAGGTCGCCAAGCGATACAACATCGGCCGCGATGCCATGGACGAATACGGCGCCGCCAGCCAGCAAAAAGCCACCGCCGCAATGGCTGCAGGCCTGTTCGACGCCGAGATTGCGCCGATCACCGTCACCACCGGCGTGGTGGACAAGGTAATGGGCATGACGACCAAACAGGTTACCGTGAGCAAAGATGAAGGCATTCGTGAAGGCACCACCAAAGAGGGCATCAGCGGCATCAAGCCTGCCATTCCCGGTGGCGTGATTTCTGCGGGCAATGCCAGCCAGTTTTCGGATGGCGGCGGCGCCTGCGTCATCATGAATGAAATCCTGGCCGGGAAAAAGGGCCTTAAACCCCTGGGGCGTTTCCTCGGTTTTGCCGTGGCAGGCTGTGAGCCTGACGAAATGGGCATCGGCCCGGTCTACGCCATTCCCAAAGTGCTCAAGCGCCTGGGGCTGACAGTCAGTGACATCGACCTGTGGGAGCTCAACGAAGCCTTCGCAGTGCAGGTGATTTATTGCCGCGACAAACTCGGCATTCCCGCTGACCGCCTGAACGTCAACGGCGGGGCCATTGCGGTCGGCCATCCCTACGGCGTGAGCGGCCAGCGCCTGACCGGCCACGCCCTGATCGAAGGCAAACGCCGCGGCGCGAAGCGTGTGCTGGTGACCATGTGCATTGGCGGCGGCATGGGGGCGGCGGGGGTGTTTGAGGTGCTTTGACACCATGAGCCTGCGTTCAACCATTGATTTCCTGCTGCACGACTGGCTCAACACCGAGTCGTTGAACCAGCGCGCGCGCTTCGCCGACCACTCCCGCGACACCTTTGACGCGGTACTTGACACCTGCGAGCGCATCGCGCGCGAAAAATACGCGCCATTCAACCGGCAGGTTGACGTTGAGGAGCCGCGAACCGTCACCGGGCCGGATGGCAGCCTGCGCGTCGTCTTGCCGCAAGCCACACATGACGCCTGCAAGGCTTATGCGGGGTCGGGCATGCTCAGCGCCGCGCAGGACTACGACATTGGCGGCATGCAGTTGCCCTACACGGTGGAAGCGGCGGCCAACGCATTTTTCGCGTGTGCCTCGGTCAGCATCAGCTCGAGCTTGCTGTCGGTCGGCAACGCCAATCTGCTGATGAAACACGGGACCGAGGCCCAAAAAAGGGTATTCGCACTGAACGAATTTTCGGGCCGATGGGCGGGCACCATGTGTTTGAGCGAGCCGCAGGCTGGCTCCAGCCTGTCGGACATCACAACGCGGGCGGTGCCGGACGGTGATGGTTTTGAGCGCGACGAATTGGGGCCGCGTTACCGCGTCAAAGGCAACAAGATGTGGATTTCGTCGGGCGAGCATGAGCTGACCGAAAACATCATCCATTTGGTGCTGGCCAAGATACCCGGCCCGGACGGCAAGTTGATCCCCGGCACGCGGGGGATCTCGCTGTTCGCCGTGCCCAAGAAACTGGTCGATGCACAAGGCGAATTGACGGGTGTGCGCAATGATGTGGCGCTGGCCGGCCTGAACCACAAACTGGGCTGGCGCGGCACGACCAACACCTTGCTGAACTTTGGTGAAGGCAAGTTTCCAGTGGGGCAGGACGGACCGTTTGGCAACGGCGCGGTCGGTTCATTTGGCAACGGCGCGGGCGCCGTGGGCTACCTCGTCGGCAAACCCGGCGAAGGATTGCGCTGCATGTTCCACATGATGAACGAGGCGCGCATCGGCGTGGGCACGGCGGCCGCGATGCTGGGCATGGCGGGTTACTTCGCCTCGCTCGATTACGCCAAGACCCGCACGCAGGGGCGGCCAGTGAAAGCCGGAGTGGGCGCGAACGTAAGCAAAGACAGCGCGCAGCCCCAAGTGCTCCTGATAGAGCACGCCGACATCAAGCGCATGTTGCTGGCGCAAAAATCCTATTGCGAAGGCGCGTTGGCGCTTGAGCTGTATTGCGCCCGCCTGGTGGACGAGCAACACACTGCCGGGCCGCAAGCCGCTGACGACGCGCGCCTGCTGCTGGAGGTGTTGACCCCCATCGCCAAAAGCTGGCCCAGTGAATGGTGCCTTGAGGCCAACAGCCTGGCGATCCAGATCCACGGCGGTTACGGCTACACGCGCGACTTCCCGGTCGAACAGTATTGGCGCGACAACCGCCTGAACATGATCCACGAAGGCACGCACGGCATCCAGGCGGCGGATTTGCTGGGGCGCAAGGTGCTGATGGAAGGCGGGCGCGGGCTGGCGCTGTTGGCCGGGCGCATGATGGCCACGGTCAACCGGGCCAGGCCAATTCCAGAATTTGCGGCCCACGCCAACGCGCTGGAACGCGCCCTGCTGCAAGTGGAAGGCGCGACCCGCGCGGCATGGTCCACCGGCGACGCGTCGCAGGCGCTGGCCAATGCCGTGCCTTATCTGCAAGCTTTTGGCCACACCGTCCTGGCCTGGATATGGCTGGATGTGGCGCTGGCCGCCTGGCAGCGCGATGCTTCTAAATCAATAGCGATAACGCAAGGTATCATGGGGGCAACAACCTATTTTTATCACTATGAACTGCCAAAAACCGGCGCCTGGCTGGGCGTGGTGGAAACCCGCGACATGACCTGCGCGGACCTGGCCCAGGAGGCGTTTTAATGACCAGCAAAACCGTGCTGAAACGGATTCAAAACCTGGTGTGGGTCTACATCTACGGTGGCCTGTTATCCATCGTGCTGGCAAGCTTTCTAGGCGCTGGCGACTCAGCCATAGCCTGGTGGCTCAGGGCGATTGGCGGCGCTTTCGTGGTCGTCGGCGTCGCCTTGATTTTTGTGCGCTCGCGCCTGTCACCCACCGGCCCGCACCCTGAGGATGTCGCATGACCCGAACCGTTCAGCAACTCTTTGATCTCAAGGGCAAGACCGCCCTGGTCACCGGTGGTTCGCGCGGCCTTGGCCTGCAAATCGCGCACGCCCTGGGCGAGGCCGGCGCCCGGGTCATGATCAGCTCCCGCAAGGCCGAAGATCTCGAATCGGCTGCGGCAGACCTGCATGGCGCCGGCATCGACGCGCGCTGGATCGCCGCCGACTGCGCCAAAGAGGAAGATATCCGCCGCCTGGCCGACGAAACGCTACAGCGCATGGGCAATGTGGACATCCTGGTCAACAACGCCGGGGCTAGCTGGGGCGCGCCGGCCGAAGACCACCCGGTGGCGGCCTGGGACAAGGTGATGAACCTCAACATCCGCGGCTACTTCATCCTGAGCCAGCACATCGGCAAACACTGCATGATTCCGGCCCGGGCCGGGCGCATCATCAACATCGCCTCAATTGCCGGGCTCAATGGCAACCCGGCGGGCATGAAATCGATCGCCTACAACACCTCCAAAGGCGCAGTCATCAATTTCACCCGAGCGCTGGCGGCTGAGTGGGGGCGGCACAATATCACCGTCAACGCGATCTGCCCCGGTTTCTTCATGACCAAGCTGGCCGCCGGTTTGATCAAGGAACTGGGCGAGGAACAAATGGCCGCCCATGCGCCGCTGAACCGCCTTGGCGACGACGAGGACTTGAAGGGCCTGACCCTGCTCTACGCCTCGGACGCAGGCAAACACATCACCGGCCAATGGCTGGCGGTGGACGGCGGCGTGAGCGTGGTAACTGGCTGATATGGCCCCCACGCTTGTCACTTCGTGTACTGCGCTGCCCCTCAAGAGGACTAAGTTTTCTAGGGGCGGCACCTCGAAAAATTGCCTAATCACTCCCGTCTCGGCCTACGGCATTCAAACATGACCTCCCATTCCGGCTTCGGCCTCAAAATCCCATTCGTCGAGCACTTGGGCTTCACGCTCGATCTGTTCGAGAGCGGCCAGTCGCAGATCAGTTACGAAACCCGGCCCGAACACATGAACACGTTCCAGGTGACCCATGGCGGCGCGGTCATGACCCTGCTTGACGTGTCCATGGCTACAGCGGCGCGCAGCGCCCAGCAGGACATGGGGGTAGTCACGATCGAGATGAAGACCAGCTTTATGCGGCCCAGCCGGGGCATGCTGGTTGCCAAAGGCCGTTTGATGCACCGCACCATGACCATGGCGTTCACCGAATCGACCATTTTCGACGCCAAGGGCGACGCCTGCGCCCACGCCACAGGCACGTTCAAATACGTCAGGCGAAACGACCGCGCGGCGCCCGGTGGCGCAGCGCCGGACGCCGTCGGCGCCGCAGTGGCGGAAATTTCCCCGATCTCCACGGATTGAGCCGGCTTTCCAAAAAAATAAGCGGATTTCCCTCGCCGGCATTGCATAGTCCGCTTCTTTTTTTATAGTAAAAACCCACCATGCCAAACAACAAACAAATCCATCTTGACAGCCGCCCAAGCGCTGAGGCGCTGGCCAGCAACTTCAAACTGGTCGATGCCCAGACGCCGGCGCTCAAGGCAGACCAAGTGCTGGTGCGCCACCATTTCCTCAGCCTGGACCCCTACATGCGCGGGCGCATGAACGACGGCAAAAGTTATGCCGTGCCGCAGGCGTTGGGCCAGGTCATGGGTGGCGGCACGGCGGGTGAAGTGGTCGAGTCCCAAAGCGCCAAATACGCGGTGGGCGACAAGGTCGTCGGCATGGGCGGCTGGCAGCAATACAGCGTTGTCGATGTCAACCAGCCCGGCGCTTTGCGCAAGGTGGACACGAGCCACGTGCCCCTGAGCCACTATCTCGGTGCGGTCGGCATGCCGGGTGTGACGGCTTGGTACGGCCTGGTCAAGATCATCGACCCCAAGGCCGGCCAAACCATGGTGGTCAGCGCCGCCACGGGCGCGGTGGGCAGCGCCTTTGCCGCCTTGTCCAAGGCGCGCGGCTGCCGCACTGTGGGCATCGCGGGCGGGCCGGACAAATGCAAATATGCGCTGGAAGAACTTGGGTTTGACGCCTGCATCGACTACAAGCTACACAAGGACGCCCCGTCGCTGTCAACAGCCCTGAAAGACGCCTGCCCGGCCGGCATAGACGGCTATTTTGAGAACGTCGGCGGCATGGTGCTCGACGCCGTGCTGACCCGCATGAACGCCTTTGGCCGCATCGCGGTTTGCGGCATGATCGCTGGTTACGATGGCGCGCCTTTGCCGCTGGCGCAGCCGTCCCTGATCCTGCTGAACCGCCTGAAAGTGGAGGGCTTCATTGTCAGCGAACATATGGAAATCTGGCCGCAGGCGCTGGCCGAGTTGGGGGCCTTGGTCGCCACCGGCAAGCTCAAACCCCGCGAATCCGTGGCCCAGGGCATCGAGGCCGCGCCCGAGGCATTTTTGGGACTGCTCAAAGGCAAAAACTTCGGCAAACAAATTGTCAAACTGATTTAAAACAGGTTTTTTCACAGGAGCCAAACCCGTGTCCGACATCTTTCTCCACCACTATCCGCGCTCGCCATTCTCTGAGAAAATCCGCCTGATTCTGGGCTACAAAAACCTGGCCTGGAAGTCGGTCGTGGTGCCCGACATCATGCCCAAACCGGACGTCGTCGCCTTGACCGGCGGTTACCGCAGAACACCGTTTTTGCAGATTGGCTCGGACATATATTGCGACACGGCCCTCATTTGCGATGTGCTGGAGCATCTGCATCCGGCGCCCACCCTGTACCCGGCAACACACAAGGGCCTGGCGCGAATTCTGGCGCAGTGGGCCGACGACAAATTGTTTTGGGCCGCCATGGCCTACAACTTTTCGCCCAAAGGGGCAGCTCAAATGTTCGGCGGCGCAAAGCCTGAACAGGCGGCAGCCACAGCCAAACTGTTTGCCGAAGACCGCGCCAAAATGCGCCTGGGACAGGCGCGCATGCCGGCGGCCGATGCCACTGCCACCTACAAAAGTTATTTGCGTCGCCTGGCCAATATGCTGGACGGCCAAAATTACCTGCTGGGCGCAGATCCCGGCATTGCGGACTTTGCCGCCTATCACCCGCTGTGGTTCACGCGCACCCAAACCAGCGTGATGGCCGGCATTCTGGACGCCCACCCGGCCGTCCTTCACTGGATGGACCGCATGGCGGCCATCGGCCACAACGCGGCCCAGGCTTCAAATGCTTCTGAATCAATAGCTGCCTGCGCTAATTCCAAGGGGCCTGCAGGTCTTTTTGGCACTGAAATCTTCCAGGACGAACACGGCATCGCATTGGGCGAGCAAGTCAGCGTCGCCGCCGACAGCTTCGGCCCCGAACCGACCACGGGCGAGCTGGCCGCCGCCACCCGCATGCACTACAGCCTGAAACGCGTTGATCCGCGCGCGGGCACGGTGCATGTGCATTTTCCACGCATCGGCTTCATCCTGAAACGGGCCGACAAGGCTTGAATGACCCGAATCCGCAACCCGAATCCCGAATCCGCAACCCGAACTTCGACATGATCAAAGACTTCAAAAACAAGACCGCCGTGCTCACCGGCGCGGGCTCGGGCTTTGGCCTGGAGGCGGCGCGCATCGGCGCGAAACTGGGCATGAACCTGGTGCTGGCCGACGTGCAGCAAGACGCCTTGGACAAAGCCGCAGCCGAAATGCAGGCCGCTGGCGCCCAGGTGTTGGCATTCAAGCTCGATGTGTCCAGTGGCGACCAGGTTGATGCCATGGCCCAGGCCACCCTGCAACGTTTTGGCGCGCCGCACTTTGTCTTCAACAACGCCGGCGTGGGCGTCGGCGGCCTGATTTGGGAAAACACCCTCAAAGACTGGGAATGGGTGCTGGGCGTGAACCTGATGGGTGTGGTGCACGGCCTGCGCGCCTTCACGCCGATGATGCTGGACGCCGCCAGGCAAGACCCGGCTTACAGAGGCCACATCGTCAACACCGCCAGCATGGCCGGCCTGCTCAATCCGCCCAACATGGGGGTTTACAACGTCAGCAAACACGCCGTGGTCAGCCTGACCGAAACCCTGTTCCAGGATTTGTCACTGGTCACCGACCAGATCGGTGCCAGCGTCCTGTGCCCCTTCTTCGTGGCCACCGGCATCGGCCAAAGCGAGCGCAACCGCCCCGGCGCCATGTCGGACGCCGGCACCCGGCTGACTAAAAGCCAGTTGGTCGGCCAGGCCATGACCAGCAAGGCGGTGAGCAGCGGCAAGGTGTCGGCTGCCGACGTGGCGCAAATGGTGTTCGATGCCATCGCCGCCAACCGCTTCTACATCTACAGCCACCCCAAGTCCATCAAGTCGGTGCAGACGCGCATGGAAGACATCGTACAGGCGCGCAACCCGACCAGCCCTTTCGCGGACAAGCCTGAGATCGGCGCAGACTTGAAGCGGCAATTGCGGGCTGGCTAGGGCAGGGCGTTCAGTGCAGGCTGGCGTGGCTGCTCTGGTCGAACAGGTCGACCTGGGCGACTTTTTCGCCCGGCGTGCCAAGCAGGGCGACAAATTGCGCCAATTCTTCGTCTTCAATGAAGCTGGCTGATGAGGCCGCCACCAGCAGCGCCTCGGGCGACTGGGGCCGCGCCACGATGAATCCCTGGACGTAATCCACGCCGATCTCGGTCAAGGTCTGCACCGTGGCGGCGTCCTCTGCCCATTCAGCGATGGTCTTCATGCCCAGGTTGCGCGCCAGGCTGACGATCGCCTCGACAATCGCCACATTCGCCGGGTGTTTGTTCATGTTGACAATGAAGCTGCCGTCGATCTTCAACAGGTCAGCCGTCAACTCTTTCAGGTAGGAGAACGAGGTGTAACCCGCGCCAAAATCGTCCAGCGCCACCTTGGCGCCGTAACTGCGCACTTTGTCGACAAAGCGCCTGGTGTTGTCCAGATCATGCAAGGCCACGCTTTCGGTGATTTCCAGGCACAGGCGGTCAACGATATGGATGTTGTGCTCGAGCATGGCGTAAACGTCTTGCAGGAATTTCTCGTCGTTGAGCGATGCGCCGCTCAGGTTCATGCAGACAAAGCGGGTCTGTTTCAGCAGCCCCAGGTTCTTGTTCAGCCAGGCCAGGGTGGAGGACAGCACCCAGCGGTCGATCACGCTCATCTGGCCGCTTTTTTCACCGGCCGAAATCAGGCGATCGGTGGGGATCAGGCGCCCGTCCTGGTCTTTCATGCGCAGCAGGACCTCGAAATTGAGCGACTCGCGCGGCGTGCTCAGCGACATGATGGGCTGCATCACCAGAAACAGGCCATCCGTCGCCGACGTGGTGGAGAGCTGCTCGACCAGCTTGAGCTCGGCCTCATGGCGGTCGAAGGCGTTGGCGTTGCGCTCGTACACCACCAGGGAGTCGCCGCTGCCGGCCTTGGCGTCATGGCAGGCGCGGTCGGCGGTGGAGACGGCGTCTTTCACCTCCATCTCCGAGCTCACCTCGATCAGGCCGATGGATCCGCGCACGTGGAAAGCCCGCTCGCCCACGCGGTAAGGGGTCGCCCCCAGGCTTTCAATGATGCCCCGGCAGATCAGGGCCGCCACCGGAATCTTGGTGTCGGCCATGACCAGCACAAACTCGTCGCCGCCAACGCGCCCGAACTGCATTGCCCCCGAGATCATGTGGGTCACGCGCTGGCAGACCTGCTGTAGGACATCGTCGCCGGCGTTGTGGCCGTACAGGTCGTTGATCAGGCGAAAGCGGTCCAAATCAAGGTAGGCCAGGGCCAGCGGTTTGCCCATGGCTAGCTGGGTCATGGCGCCGTCCAGGGCTTTTTCGATGCCCCGGCGGTTCAACACCTTGGTCAGCGGGTCGTTGTTCACCAGAAACAGCAGCTCTTCGGTGGCACGGGCTTTTTCAGTGATGTTTTGCAAGGAGCCCTCAATCCGGTTGTTGGCCAGGGTGGCGCGAACCAGATAGCGGTTGACGTCCGAGTCCGGACCGCCCAACAACTTGGCCCGACCCCTGAGCTCAAGCTCGCCGTCAGCCTGCGTATGCACCAGGTTGTGCAACTGCGCCCAGGCGCCGCCGCTGAAATACCGCTGCCAGGTGTGGCCCCTGCGCTCAAGTACATTCGTGCCCAGCATGCGCATCAGGGCCGGGTTGGCGCTCAAAAAGCGCCCGCGCATGTCCAGCGAAAACAGGCCGATGGGCATGGCTTCATAGGTGTGCTGCAACTCCGCCTGCACTTCCACGCGTTTGTTGTGCTCCTGACGCATTTGCGCGGCGATGGCCAGCGCGGCCAGCAGGCTGGACGACAGCGCCGCCGTCACGCTGTTGAACGAGCCGATCAGGCTCTTGACGCCCAGCGCGGCGGCCAGGACTTCATAAAAGGAAGCCGCCAGCGCCAGTGCGATGGACGCGCTGTACCACATGGCTACGCTGGACTGCGTGGTTATCACGATCCGCACTAGAGACACCACCATGATGACAATGCACAGTGCAGTAGCGACCCACAAGAAGGGCAGAAAGTCGCGGTAAGGAACCAGGCTGGCAAGCAGCAGCATAGGCAGGCAGATCCATTGCGCAATGCGCAGCAGCCAAAGCAACCTGAGCTTGGCCAGGTCATCGCGGAACAGCGAGTTGAACAGGGTTACCGACAAGAGCAGATACACCGCGAGCGTGAGCTCGCGGACACGTACCAGCCATTCCGGCGGAATCGCATACCCCAGCCATTGGGCATCCCACCCGGCGGACAGCGCGCCCATGCGCAGATTCACCACCAGCCAGGCGGCGAACAGCATGTAGAGTCCGCTGCGGTTGATCAGGGCGGTGATCATCACAAACACGGCCAAAATCAGGATGCCGCCGTCCAGCAAACCCGATTTGCGATGGAATTCCTGGGCTGACAGCTGCAAGTCTGCCGTGGGCCACAACTGGGCCGAAAGCCGGGCGGGCCCGACCGATGTTGCGCGGCAGACAATTTGCCTGCCTGCGGACTCCGGCCCCAAATCCAGCCCAAAGCCGGCCTTGACGGCCGACATGGCGCCGCTGGCCTTGCCGCGTGCGGCCACGCCCAATTGCGCCAGGCCTTGGGCGTCCCAGCAAGTTGTGGTGATGGCGTGGCGGGAAGGCAACTCGACCGACAGCGGCGCTTTGTCGGCGTCCTGGGGAATTGCAAAGGAAAACCAGAACGGCGCCTGTGACAGATTGGTGTCAAAAAAGGCTTGAAACCCCAGTTTGGACAGGCTGGCGACGGCCTGTTCAGGGCTGTTCAGGCCATCCGCCGCCTGCGCCACCTGAATATCGAGTTGTTGCGGTTCGTAGTTGGGAAATTGGTTTTTCCAGGCCAGCAGGGCCACCAGAGAGGCCATGCCGATCACCAGCGGGATCGCATAAGTCGAAAAGACATACAGCAGTAGTTCCAGCGCCTGGTTGATGCGCAGGGCCTGCGCCCCGAAAAATGCTGTTTTCTTCGTCAATTTGTTCGTCGCCCCAATGCGGAACATCAAGCCGGGCAGGGCTTTGGGGCCGCCGCGCCGCGCAGCAGGCTGCGGCGGCTTGATTTCCTGCAATCAAATGGAATTTTTGCCAACGCTCTGAAAAGCGTAGCAAAGGGTGGACGTTAACCTGCTACGGGCCAAACGGCAAGGGGTCCTAACCCATGCCGTGAATAAAAAACAACATTTAAATCATCAAGTTGGCGCAAAAATCTGATGTGATGCCTCAGGCACATGGGTGGCTGCAAAGCCGCCGGGTGGCTGTGCAGGCTCTTGCGCCGCGCCGTTTTCTACATGGGGAAAGTGATGCCTTTGGGCAATGCATCTGGCGTCGGCCGGGGCGAAAAGCGCGGCACGCGGCGCTCGCCCAGTTCAATGTCGGGGTGGTAGGTGCGAAACGCAAAATCAAACAGCGGGTTGTTGCCCGCTGTCCAGCGCGCCTCTGCCGTTTTAACCTGGGAGCACATCACGCGGTGGGGCAGGTTGCCAACGTGGGCCAGGGGAATATAGCTTTCGCCGGGGAAGATGTCCTCAAACAGCATGCGCGCATACTGGCGGTCAATGGGTGAACGCCCGGTGATCACCATCCAGTCGATGTTGACCAGCTTGCAATACAGGTAAAACGCCTTGAACAACACGGTGGTGACCAGGCGCCCGCCCTTGCCGTCGGTCACACCCAGGCGCGTCGCTTCGGCCAGGCGCTTGCCTTGCAGCCAATCGGGCAGTTTGATCGACTGCTCCAGCGACAGCGGCTTGAATTCATTGGTCTGGATGCGCATCGTGCCCAGGGGCGAGCCGTCCAGTTTGGATTCGGCTAGCAGCACCACAACGCCGCTCTCGGTGTCGGTCGGCTCGGGCGTCTTCAAGCTTTCGGCGAACACCGGCAAATGCCGGGCGTAAGCCGAATGGCGGATGCGCACCGCCTTGCTCAAATCTTCGTCGCCGTCGACCAGACGCACCGTGAAAGGCAGCACCTCCTCGACCATGCGGCTGGGGTTGCCGCGCGCCTTGTCCGCGCCCGGGCGACCCGCCAGCTTGGCAAAAGCCGCGTCTGGCAAAGGCTGGGGCCAGGCATCACGGGTTTCGATCCGGCTGAACCGGTTGGCGCTCTGGCCGCTTTGTTTGATCATTGTCTTGCTCCGCAGTGGTGGCGTGAGAGCTTCAGGCCATGAAACTGAATGTAATGAGCACAGGCATTTTGTTAAGTCGGGGTTTGGATGTTTGGGCTGTAGGTGTTTGCCTTACATGCAGCCACCCCGGCGGGCGGGCCACCGCGCACCGCCATGCCTTGCGCAGGCGGGCGAAACATGCCGGAGACTGGCAATTGGGACTGCGCAGCGTGCGAAACTCCAGGGCCGCGGCCCCGAGGCCTGCAACGCCGTCAACAGCCCACAGACACCGCCTGCAATGGCCGTCCGCTTCTGGGGTCGAACACCACCAGATTGATCTGGCGCGCATGCCCGGGCGTGGCGGCAATGCTGCGCCACGTCAGTTTTTGTGGCGCTTTGGCGTCGCTCCGGTAGTTGCCCACCGGCGTGTACTGGCGCACCACAAAATCATGTTGCAACAACTCGCCGGCGTTTTCGCCCGCCTTCACTTTCGAGCTATGGCCATGCTCGGTCACGCTCCAATAGGCCGACCACACGCCCGATCCGCCCGATCCGGCAGTGCCGCCAGGGCCATCCTGCACAGTGCCCAACGGCGTCACCACCGCCTCAAACTGGTCAGGCCCGACCTGCTTCAGGCTGATGGCCGCGCCCGGCGGCTCGTTGGCGGACGGCACGCGGCCCCAATCGCGCCAGTCGCGCCCATCGAGCACGGCTTGCGGCGTGTAGATCGACGATTGGCGGTTGAAACTGGCGATCTGGCGCTGGCGCGCAGTGTTGGCCGGGCTGGCGAAACGGTCGACCCAGCCGATGTAGTCCCAATACCCCACATGAAAGGCCTGAACCACGGGCTCGGCGGCGGCTTTGCCAGTGCCAGCGGTTTTGAGCGTGGACAGCCATTTGTCCGCTGGCGGGCAGGAACTGCAGCCTTCCGACGTGTAAAGCTCGATCACCGGCGTGCGTGTGGCACCAGACTGCGCAAAGCAGCCGCCCGCCGCAGTTTCCATGCCAAAAACAGCCGTAGCCCCCGTCAGAAATGCATAAGAAGCTATTATTTCGATAGTATTTTTCATGGCCAATCAACTCCAAATGGGCTGCGCGTGGACGAAATTAGAGCGTGGCCCGGGCCCCAAGTTCAAAACCACGGCAAGCCTGTGGCAAACTCGCGCCCTTGACCGTTTTGCCGCGCCTTCCCCCAGCCTATCGCTCACCCTCTAGCTCATCCCCTGGCGCGTCACTTTCTTAGCTTTTCCCCGGTTTTCTTTCAGCCCGGCCGCAGCCAGCGCCGCCTGATTCCCCTTTGGTCGGCACAAGCCCGGTTTTTCTTACCCCCATGCAAAAAAACAACACACCCATCGTCCATCAAATCGCCCAGGAACTGCGGGTGCGCCTTGACCAAGTGCAAACTGCGGTGGAACTTCTTGATGGCGGCGCCACCGTGCCCTTCATCGCGCGTTACCGCAAGGAGGTAACGGGCGGCCTGGACGATATCCAGCTGCGCGAGCTTGAAGCCCGCTTAAGCTACCTGCGCGAACTGAGCGACCGCCTGCAGGTGGTCATCAAGGCCATTGAAGAGCAGGGCAAGATGACGCCCGCGCTGCTGGCCTCCCTGGCAGTTGCCGCCACCAAACAGGAACTCGAAGACCTGTACCTGCCGTTCAAACTCAAGCGCCGCACCAAGGGGCAACTGGCCCGCGAGGCCGGGCTGGAGCCGCTGGCCGACGCCCTGTTCGCCAACCCCGCCCTGGCGCCCGCCGAGGAGGCGCAAGCCTATGTGGTCCCGCTCAAACCGGTGGTGGAGGGCGAAGACAGGCAGCCCGATTTCTCCACCGTGCCCGCCGTGCTGGACGGCGTGCGCGACATTTTGAGCGAGCGCTGGGCCGAAACCCCGGCCTTGGTGCAAAACCTGCGCGAATGGTTGTGGAGCGCGGGCCTGCTGCAAAGCAAGTTGTTGGACGGCAAGGATGAAAATAACGCCGACATCGCCAAGTTCCGTGATTATTTTGACTACGACGAGCCGATAGGCCGCGTGCCCTCGCACCGTGCGCTGGCAGTGTTCCGGGGCCGGGCCTTGGACATTCTGGACGCCAAACTCGTGCTTCCGGAGCCAAATCAGGCGATTGCCCTCGCGGGTACTTCGAAGAAAGCTATAAATAGTGTAGCAAATGCGGCGAACAAGCCCGGCGCGACGGTCAGCCCGGCCGAGGCCCGCATCGCCCTGTTCCTGGGCTGGAGCCACAAAGGCCGCGCTGCGGACGACCTGATCCGCAAAAGTGTCGCCTGGACCTGGCGCGTGAAATTGAGCCTGTCCACCGAGCGCGACCTGTTCGCCAAACTGCGTGAAGACGCCGAAAAAACCGCCATCAAGGTGTTCGCCGACAACCTGCGCGATCTGCTGCTGGCCGCACCCGCCGGCCCGCGCGTGACCATGGGCCTGGATCCGGGCATCCGCACCGGCGTGAAAGTCGCCGTGGTCGACGCCACCGGCAAATTGGTTGAAACCGCCACGGTGTTCCCGCACGAGCCGCGCAAGGACTGGGAAGGCGCGCTGCACACCTTGGGCAAACTCTGCGAAAAACACGGCGTGGACCTGATCGCCATCGGCAACGGCACGGCCAGCCGCGAGACGGACAAACTGGCGTCGGATTTGATCAAGCAGCTAGCCAAAGCGGGCAGCGTCCCGCACGGCGCTACAGTGAGCGGCACCTTGCACGGCGCAGTGGCATCTGCCCGCGCGATCGAACGTGTCGTCGTGAGCGAGGCTGGCGCATCAGTCTACAGCGCCAGCGAATTCGCCTCAGAGGAGATGCCCGATGTGGATGTGAGCCTGCGCGGCGCGGCCAGCATCGCCCGGCGCCTGCAAGACCCGCTGGCCGAACTGGTCAAGATCGACCCCAAATCCATCGGCGTGGGGCAATACCAGCATGACGTGAACCAGGGCGATCTCATCAAAAGCCTGGAAACCGTGGTCGAAGACTGCGTCAACTCGGTCGGTGTGGACCTCAACACCGCCAGCGTGCCGCTGTTGTCGCGCGTCTCTGGCTTGAGCGCCAGCGTGGCCAAGGCTGTGGTGCGCTGGCGCGAGGCGCATGGCGCTTTCAAGACACGCCAGCAACTGCTGGAAGTCAGCGGTTTGGGCGCCAAAACCTTCGAGCAAAGCGCGGGCTTTTTGCGCATCCGCAGTGGCGACAACCCGCTGGACATGACTGGCGTGCACCCTGAAACCTACCCGGTGATCGAGAAAATCATGCAGCACACAGGCCAGCCGGTGGCCGCCCTGATGGGCCGCGCCGACATGCTCAAGACCCTGCGCCCGGAGCTGTTCGCCAACGCGCAGTTCGGCGTGATCACGGTCAAGGACATTCTGGCCGAACTGGAGAAACCAGGTCGCGACCCGCGCCCGGACTTCAAGGTGGCGCGCTTCAACGACGGCGTCGAGGACATCAAGGACCTGAAAGAGGGCATGCTGCTGGAGGGCACCGTCAGCAACGTGGCGGCCTTTGGCGCCTTCGTCGACCTGGGTGTGCACCAGGACGGCCTGGTCCACGTCAGCCAGCTCAGCCACAAGTTTGTGACGGACGCGCGTGAAGTCGTCAAGACCGGCGACATCGTCAAGGTGCAGGTGGTCGAGGTGGACGTGGCGCGCAAACGCATCGCGCTGACGATGAAGCTCGGCGCCGCGCCCGCGCGAAAGGATTTTGGCGACCGGGCTGCAGGCGACAACCGTTTCCAGGGCGCGGCGCGCAACCAGGGCCTGCCGCAGCGCGGGCGCGACGCCGAACCGCAGTCTTCGGCGATGGCGTCGGCCTTCGCCAAACTCAAAGCACAGGGCAGTGCCTGATTTTTTGCATAAACACGGCACAATGCGTTACATGAATTTTGGAGATGGATCGCCATGGAGTTGAGTGCATTGTTGGCGTCGCAATTCAACCTGCCCAGCATCCCCAGGGTGGTGGCCCTGCTGTTGGCCGAGCTGGACCGTGATGAGCCGGATCTGAAAAAAGTCACCCAGCTTGTCAGCACCGACCCGGCGCTGACCACGCTGCTGCTGCAAATCTCCAATTCGGATGACTACAAACTGGCCCACACCATCAACAGCGTTTCGGAATCGCTGGCGATCCTGGGCCTGAAACACGTGCGCGCCATGGCGCAAAAGGCGGCTGCGGGCAGTTCGTACAAGGCGGTGGCGGGGCTCAATCTGCAGCAGTTCTGGGGTTACAGCCTGAACGTGGCCAAGGTGTCGCGCTCGCTGGCCGGGTTGGTGCGGCAAAACCAGCAGGCGGCCTTCACCTGCGGCCTGATCCATGCCGTGGGCGAACTGGCCATGTACCTGGCCATGGGCGAAAAAATGTCCTACATCAGCGAAAACGCGCCTGCGCTGGCCTTGAAACGCGCCGACGTCGAGCTGCGGGCGTTGACCTACTGTTACGCCGAGGTGGGCGCCGGTTTTGCGCGCCAATGGCAGTTCCCGCAGCCCATCGTGGACGCGCTCGAGCACCAGTGCCGCCCGTTCGAGAAAAACGTCTACGAGCCGCTGGCCGGCATCATCCACCTGGCCACCTGGCGCGCCCGCGCCAAAGAAGCCGGGCTGGACCAGCGCGCCCTGGCGGTAACCTTCCCCGGCGCCGTGGGCGAGATCATGAAGCTCGACATCGATATGGTCTTGCAGCAAGACCCGATTGACTGGTCGCAGCAGGCGCAGGGCCGCACTTTCGCATGACGCAATGGCATGACGCAATGGCCTGATCCGATGCCTTACGCAATGGCCGCCTGATCCGTTGCCTGCCTTATTCCCACCCGCAGACCCACCCGCAGACCGTTCGCGGCGCATCACGCATCACGCACCGGCATGCAAGCCCTTCGCATCCACGCCGGCCCCGCCGCACGGCAACACATCGCCCGCCACGGCCTCTGCCCAGCCGACATCGGCGCCATTCCCGGCGCGGCGGGCGGCCCCAAGGGCCTGATCCTGGGCCCGCTGGACCGCTTCCTGTTCGGCGCCTGGCTGGCGGCCAGCCAGCATCCCATCGACCTGGTCGGCGCGTCCATCGGCGCCTGGCGCATGGCCACGGCCTGCCTGGGCGACCCGCTGGCGGCCTTCACCCGCCTGGAGGGCGATTACATCGCCCAACACTACGAGCTGGCGCCGGGCGAAAAACGTCCTGCCGCCGGCCGCGTGAGCGAGATGTTCAGCCAAAGCCTGCAAGATTTTTATGGCGGGCGCGTCGACGAGGTGCTGAACCACCCGCGTTACCGTCTGCACATCCTCACCTCGCGCGGCCGGCACCTGTTGGGCCGCGAAGGCGTCTGGCGCACGCCGCTGGGTTACGCCGGCGCGTTTCTGGCCAACAGCCTGCGGCGCAAAGCCATGGGCGCCTGGCTGGAGCGGGTGGTGTTCTCTGCCGGCAAAGCGCCGCTGCCGTTTGCAACCGACGATTACCGCACGCGCCAGGTGGCCCTGACCCAGGCCAACTTTATGTTGGCGCTGCAGGCGAGTTGTTCGATTCCGTTTGTCTTGAAGGCCGTCCACAATATCCCCGGTGCGCCGCCCGGGGCCTATTGGGACGGCGGCATCACCGACTACCACCTGCATCTGAATTACCCAGGCGCTATAAAAAAAGAAGCTAACTATACATATGTCACAAGGGCAAATGGCCAATTTGACCAGCAAGATCGGGAAATGCAGCCCGAAAACGCCGCGCCGCCGCCTCAAATCGTGCTGTACCCGCATTTTCAAAGAGCCGTCGTTCCAGGCTGGCTCGACAAGGGCCTGAAATGGCGCCATGGCGCCACCCGCCATCTGGACACCATGCTGCTGCTGGCGCCCAGTCCCGACTGGGTCAAAACCTTGCCCAATGCCAAATTGCCAGACCGCCAGGACTTCCCCCATTACGGCAACGACCTGGCAGGCCGCGTCAAGGCCTGGACCCGCGCCGTCAGCGCCAGCCAGCAACTGGTCGATGAGTTTGCCACCTGGCTGGAAAAACCCGACATGGGCCAGGTATTGCCGATTTAGCCCCGGATAGCGCCAGCCGGCGATGGCGGACAATTGGACGCCATGACTTTCGCCCCGCAACAGCCGCTTTTCCTCACCGCAGCCCTGTACAAATTCGCTGCGCTGCCCGACTTTGCCGGGCTGCAAGCCCCGCTGCACGCGGTCTGCGAAGCGAACCAGGTCAAAGGCACGGTCTTGCTGGCGTCAGAAGGCATCAATGGCACGATTGCCGGGCCAGAGGCCGGCGTGCGCGCCGTGCTGGCCCATTTGCGCGCCGACACGCGTTTTGCCGACCTGCGGCACAAAGAGGCCTGGGCTGGACAAGCCCCGTTTTTGCGCCTGAAAATCCGCCTGAAAAAAGAGATCGTCACACTGGGCGTGCCGGGCGTCAGCCCAACCGTGATGGCCGGCCAATACGTCAAGCCGCAGGAATGGAACGCCCTGATAAGCGACCCCGACGTGGTGTTGATCGACACGCGCAACGACTACGAGGTGGACATCGGCAGCTTCAAGGGCGCCATCGACCCGCGCACCAGGACTTTCGCCGATCTGCCGGCCTGGGTGGCAGAGCAGAGCCTGGCAGGCGGCGTTTTGGCGCCCCGGGACGGCACATCCACTTCCGCCAGCGGCAAAAAACCCAAGGTCGCCATGTTTTGCACCGGCGGCATCCGCTGCGAAAAATCCACCGCGCTTTTGCGAATGCACGGCTTTGACGAGGTTTACCACCTCGAAGGCGGCATCCTCAATTACCTGGAAACCGTGCCGGGCGAGGCCAGCCTGTGGGCCGGTGAATGTTTTGTGTTTGACGAGCGTGTGTCGGTCGGCCACGGCCTGGCGCCCGGGCCTTACGGCTTGTGCCGTTCCTGCCGCCACCCGGTGGGCGACGCCGAACGCGCATCGCCAAAATACCTTAAAGGCGTGAGTTGCCCCCACTGTTTCGATGTGAAAACCGAGGCCCAAAAACAGGGCTTTGCCGAGCGCCAGCGCCAGGTGGAATTGGCGCGCCAACGCGGCCAGGCCCATGTGGGCGCGAAGATGCCCGACAAGATCAAGCCTGGGCCCGAGCCGAAATCCAAGCCCCAGCCCAAACCCAAGCTGTTACCAGACCCGGTCAAACATCTTCTGGATTTGCTGGCCGCCACCCCGCGGGGGCGCGTCTTCATTGCCCTGGCTGGCCTGCCGGGTTCGGGCAAAAGCACGGTAGCCGCTCAACTGGCCGATGCCGTCAATGCAGAGGCCGGGCCAGGCGCCATGGTCGCCCTGGGCATGGACGGCTTTCACCTGACCCGGGCACAGTTGGCGCAATTCCCCGACCCAGAGGCTGCCTTTGAGCGGCGTGGCGCGCCCTGGACTTTTGACTCGCTTGCGCTGGCGGAGCGGCTGCGGGACTTGGGGGCCTCAGCGTCCCTGCGGCGTGGCGCGCCCGCCCAGCCTGCCGCACCGCTCCCAAGTGTCCCGTGGCCGGGTTTTGACCACGGCGTGGGCGACCCTCAAGCCGACGCCGTGCAAGTGCCGCCCCAAACCCGCCTGGTGCTGGTTGAAGGCCTGTACCTGCTGCATTCCGGCCATGGCTGGGCGGTGTCCGACCTGTTTGACGAGCTTTGGTTTCTGGACGTGCCCATGGATGTCGCTACAGACCGCTTGCTGCGCCGCCACATGGCCGCCAACCGGCAGAGCCGCGAAGTCGCCTTGCAGCGCCTGGCGCGCAATGACAGCCTCAACGGCGGCATTGTGCAAGCCAGCCGCGCCAGGGCGCAGTGGCTGTTGGCCAGCTTGTAGGACAGCTACTACCAACTGTTGCGGCAAGTTCCGCTTTCGCGCGTGCAGGGACTTGCCGACAATGCTTCCAGGCATGTCTGCCCAAGCCATCCGGCCAAACGACACCGCCAACCGGCCTGCGGCAAATCCAGCAAGCACCGGACAATCAACCAGCAAAGCGAGCACCACGTGGTACGCCTTCAATTCTCCATCGAACTCAACTACGACATTGCCCCGCCGGGCTGCGATTTCATCTTCAGCATCCATGCCGCGCAAACCCAGGCGCAGACGGTGGTCAGCGAGGCTTTGCGCATCAGCCAGGCGCTGACGCAAAACCTGTACACCGACGCCGTCACGCACACGCGTTATCTGCGCCTGCACGCGATGGCGGGCAGCTTGAACCTGCGTTATGACGCTACGGTCGATCTGGACCATTTCACCGCCTTGCCCGGGCAGATCGGCGAGGTGTCCATCGCCAACTTGCCGGGTTCCGTGCTGCCCTACATCTACCCCAGCCGTTATTGCCAGTCAGACCGCCTGCACCGCCTGGCGGTCAAGGAGTTTGGCCATTTGCCGCAGGGCTACAGCCGGGTGCTGGCGATCCGCGACTGGGTGCAAAACCGGGTGAGCTTCAAGTCGAATTCATCCAATGGCACCACCACGGCCGTGGACACGCTGGTTGAAGAAATCGGCGTCTGCCGCGACTTCGCGCACCTGATGATCGCGCTGTGCCGCGCCGTCAACATCCCGGCGCGTTTTGCCACCGGCATTGATTTCGGCGCCGACCCGATCCTCGGGCCGACTGACTTCCATGCCTACGTCGAGGTCTACCTGGGCGACCGCTGGTACATTTTTGACGCCTCGGGTGTCGCCATTCCCATGGGCTTTGTGCGTTTTGGCACCGGGCGCGACGCGGCGGATGCCGCCTTTGCCACCATCTTCGGCGG
>JANMVT010000101.1:0-1521 GCA_031392945.1 Rhodoferax sp.
CGCGACACGCTTTTGAGTTTGTCAAAGAAGTCCAGCACGATCTCGGCCAGCGGCATCTCATAGGTCAGCATGACCTGGCGACCGTGGTAAGCCATGTTCATCTGTACGCCGCGTTTCTGGTTGGCCAGCGTCATGACCGCGCCCACATACTCCTGCGGCATGTACAGGTGCACGGTGACGATGGGCTCGCGAATCTCGTCCAAGCGACCTTGGTCCGGCATCTTCGAAGGGTTCTCCACCATCTTCACTGTGCCGTCAACCTGCACCACCTGGTACACCACGCTGGGTGCCGTGGTGATCAGGTCCTGGTCAAACTCGCGCTCCAGCCGCTCCTGCACGATCTCCATGTGCAGCAGGCCCAGGAAGCCGCAGCGAAAGCCAAAGCCCAGCGCCTGGCTGACTTCAGGCTCGTAGCGCAGCGATGAGTCATTGAGCTTGAGTTTCTCCAGGCTGTCGCGCAGGCCCTCATACTGGTTGGCTTCGGTCGGGTACAGGCCGGCAAATACCTGCGGCTGGATTTCCTTGAAACCGGGCAGCGCCTCGGTCGCGGTTGCCGCCGCGCCGCCCGTGCCGGGCCGGATCAGCGTGATGGTGTCGCCCACTTTGGCGGCTTGCAGCTCGCGGATGCCGGCAATGATGTAACCCACCTCGCCCGCCTCCAGGGAATTGCGCGCCTCGTTGGCGGGGGTGAACACGCCCAGGCTGTCGGCGTTGTAGGTGGTCTCTGTCGCCATCATCTTGATGCGCTCGCCCTTGGCTAGCCGGCCATCGACCACACGCACCAGCATGACGACGCCCACGTAGTTGTCAAACCAGCTGTCCACAATCATCGCGCGCAGCGGGCCATCGGGGTTGCCCTTGGGTGCGGGGATGCGGGCGACGATGGCCTCCAGTATTTCTTCGATGCCCATGCCGGTTTTCGCCGAGCACGGAATCGCGTGCGTGGCGTCGATGCCAATCACGTCTTCAATTTCGAGGCGAGCGTTGTCGGGGTCGGCATTGGGCAGGTCCATCTTGTTGAGCACCGGCACCACTTCAACGCCCAGCTCCAGCGCGGTGTAGCAGTTGGCCACGGTTTGCGCTTCAACACCCTGGCTCGCATCGACGACCAGCAACGCGCCTTCGCATGCAGACAGAGACCGCGAGACTTCGTACGAGAAGTCAACGTGGCCCGGTGTGTCGATCAAATTGAGGTTGTAGATCTCTCCATCGTGTGCTTTGTACTTGAGGCAGGCGGTCTGCGCCTTGATGGTTATCCCACGTTCTTTTTCGATGTCCATCGAGTCCAGAACCTGCGCCTGCATCTCACGCTCCTGCAGGCCGCCACAACGTTGAATCAGCCGGTCTGCAAGAGTGGATTTGCCATGATCAATGTGCGCGATGATCGAAAAATTTCTGATGTGATTCATCAACGAAGAGCTTCAAGTGATTGAATTAAAACGGGAGGGGAAAAGAAAAAAGGGCGCGTCGTGTTACGGCGCGCCCTGAACCAACAATCATTGGCAACTGCGAAGGTTGGAA
>JANMVT010000125.1:0-2300 GCA_031392945.1 Rhodoferax sp.
GTGCCCGATTTGCCGGGGTGCATTGCTGTAGGCGAGACACGCACTGAAGTTACGCGGCTAATTCATGAAGCGATGGCGTTTCATATTGAAGGTCTGCTCGATGACGGCCAAACTGTGCCGCAGCCCACCAGCCAGGCAGAGCTCATTGAAGTTGCCGCATAGCGGGTAGGCAACGACTCCCGGGAATCCTTCATGCACAAGATCAAGCAGTTCATCGTCGCGGCCCTGATCGTGCTGCTGCCTCAGGCGCACAGCCAGACCTCTCAGAAGGTGGTCGACATCCCGACGCGGCCTGGCGTTACGCAACGGATGCTGGTTCTTGCGCCGAGCGAGCCCAAGGCGGCGGTGATACTGCTCGCCGGCGGCCATGGCGGCCTGCAAATGTTTCCCAATGGCTCGATGAACTGGGGCGAAGGGAACTTTCTGGTTCGAACGCGCCAGTTGTTCGCAGATCAGGGCTTGGTAGTTGCTGTTGTCGATGCACCGTCTGATCGTCTGTCACCGCCCTACCTGCAAGGCTTTCGGCAAACGCCTGAGCACACTGCAGACATCAAGGCCGTGGTCGCGTGGCTGAGAGAGAACGCCAAAGTGCCCGTCTGGCTGGTTGGCACCAGCAGGGGAACCCAGTCCGCCGCTTTTGTGGCCACCGAACTCACCGGCCCCGACGGCCCTGACGGGATCGTTTTGACTTCCACCATCCTGAGCGACAGGCGGGGCCGGCCCGTGCCAGCCATGCCGCTGGACAGGATCAGGGTGCCGGTGCTGGTCGTACACCACGAACAAGATGGTTGTCCCTCGTGCTTGTTTGCCGAGGTGCCAGCGCTCATGGCAAAGCTGGCTAACGCACCCAGGAGCCAATTGCTGTCCTACAAGGGTGGCCAGAGCAAAGGCGACCCGTGCGAAGCCTTCGCCTACCACGGCTTCAATGGGCTGGAGGCCGAGGTTGTGCAGCAAACTGCGGCGTGGATACTCAAGAAATAGCCTGGCGACATCGCCGCAGTTTGAAGCCAACCCTAGCCTGGACCCGACATGGCCAAAAAATCTGACACCTCACTGCCCGTCTCTGCCAACAACCCCTGCCCTTTCCTGCGCGCCCTGGTGGCACAAGGCAAGCTGGCGGACGACACCGAGCCGCTGGGCCAAGTCGCCTCAGTCATCGTCAGGGTGGCCAAGGGTGGCGAAGGCAGCCCGGCGCTGCCCGCCCCAGCCATTTACGGCGTGGCGCTGATCGCCAACGGCCTGGGCCCGCTGTCGGTGGCCAATACCCAGTTCAACGGCCTGAAGCTCAACGCCTTGCGCGGCGGCCCGCTCGACAAGAAAGGCGTGGGCTCCGGCATTCTGGACAGCCACGGCAAGGTCGACAAAAAAGAACTGGCGCGCCTGGGCGAATTCGCCAGCGACAAGATTGACGCAGCGGGCAAATCCGAACCCGGCCTGTCGCTGCCCGAACTGCGCGCCTACATGGACGCCAACTACGCCCGAGCCGCAGGCCGCAGGCGCTTGGTTGACCGCCAGTTGATGAACGGCGAGTGGCCCATCTTGCTGAAAGTCATGGGCAAGAAGGGCCGCCACGGCCGGTACCTGAGCCTCAAGGAAGTCCAGGATCTCTTCACGCAACGGCGTCTGCCGGCGCGGATGGGTGATTAGGGTTGCGGCAGCCAAACTCAGGTTCGGTGCAGTTGCCCTACACCAACAACAGGTTTTCTGGCTTGGCGCCGATCACGGTGCTCAGCGCCACGCGGTGGTCAAGGGTTGCCAGGCAAGCTTGATTGGCAACCGCCAGCGCGAGCAAATAGACGTCGGTGATTTGGCTGTGGCCCAGCACTCTAGACCAATTGACCAGCCCATCGGTTCGGATTGAGAGATTGTCGGGCCAGAATTCGTGGTCAATTTCCGTGCAGATGGCCTGAAGCTTGTTGCGAACAGCCTCAAATCCAACGGGGCCGTATTTGCTGTAGCCAGGCAAGTTGAGGACCCGCACGACGCCGTTTTCCACCAGTGGGCAGGTGGCCACTTTGATGTTGCGACGGCGCATCAGGCTCAAGGCCTGCGCATGGTGCGCGTGCGACTCGTCCAACAGCGCGACCCAGACATTCACGTCAAGAAGGTAGCGCAAACCTAAATACCCTCTTGGTCCATCAAATCACGAACATGCAGGGCGGTGATGATTTCATCCCGCGCGGGCAGCAACGCAAATTTGCTTTTGACGGGGACGGTTTTGAGAACCGGGGCGCTTCTGGCGCGAATGCCATCACGGGCAAGGCGCGAAATGGCATCGCCAATTGAAATATGCTCCCGCT
>JANMVT010000136.1:0-7990 GCA_031392945.1 Rhodoferax sp.
CTTGAGCTTGGCCCAGCTGCCGTTGCGCAGCAGGCGCGACAGGCCAAACCCGAGTTGCAGCACCGCGTGGTCGCCGCTCTTGCCCGCCGACAGGGTGTAGACCACTTGATCGGCGTTGGCTGGGGCGGCTCGTGGGGAGTACAGCCGGGTGCCCGCACCGTCGCTGCCGCCGGACGGGCTTTTGGGGCCTTCAAACAGATCAAGCCATTGGCCGACCTTTTGCTCGGCCAGGCGAAATTCGCGCTCGGGGGCGGCTTTTTGCCGGGCCTCGGGGCTGTTGGACGAATTCAGGCCGTCCGGTTCAGGCGCGCCGATATTGGCCCCGCCGCGTGGCACCACGGACGGCCAGGCCGGCCGCGCCGCGCGGGCCGAGGCGTACGCGGCCTTCAGCGTCAGCGCCACCGCGTGTTTGCAGTTGACGGTCACCGGGCAACTGCACGCGCCGTTGAAGTAGGTCAGTTGGCCATTGGGTTCAATTTCGACGCCAACGATGACCTGGTAGGGCTCGCGCTCAGTGCCCTGCACCAGGCCTTCGATCTCCCATTCGCGGCTGCTGCTGTAACGCACGTCGCACTGCAAGACCTTTTGCGTCAAGTACAAGTTCAGGCCGCGCTCATACGTGGCCTCCGGCACTTTGTGGCGAACCAGTTGCGGGTTGAGAAGAAACAGGGCGTCGGTCATCTGGGCATTATTCGGAAAAATTGGTTCTCAGGCGAACCGCACTGGCCGCGCTGGCCTGGCGCAAAGGCGCACTCAAGCCCGGCAGCCGCGCGGCACGGTCCCAAAACTGCGTGGCCCAGGCGCGGGCCTGTTCGGCCTGCGCCTCGAACCCTGCGAGTTGCGGCTGCCCGCGCACGGCCGAAACATCTAGGCTGCCATCGTGGATGCCGGGGCGCCACATCATGGGCAGCATGTCGTATACCGGGGCCAGTTCAAACTGCGGGCGGGCCACGTCGTCCACAAAGAACGACAAGTTGCCGAAATGCATGTCCGTGTTGCCGATAAAGCGGCCAAATTGCAGGATCGCGGCGGCCTGCGCCACGTCGGCCTGGCGCAGCCGCTTTTGGGTGGCCAGCGCCTCGCAGGTGTTCGCCCACTGCACACGGGGCGTTTTAACAAATTCGTCGTGCACAGCGCCCACCGACACTACGTGGCGCTTGCCTTCTGTGCCCGTGCGGTCAAACCGGGTTGACTCCAAGTAAGTGCGGGTGGCCGTCTGCACGATGTTGCTCGCCGCCACCGCTACACCGTGGCTGCTCAACACGCTCAGGGCCAGATGTTCCAAATGCAGCAAGTCGTTCCAGCGCTCACCAAACGGCGTGCCGCGCGGCGGGGAGAACTTGACGATGAGGTGTTGGTAGCCGCCCAGGTTGTCACCCGTTTCAACCACAAACTTGGGCTGCTCCCCGCCCGCGCTGGAGCCAGCGGGCAGCGCGGTTTGGACGTTTCGCACCAGGCCTTCGTAGTGCAAGGCCCTGGCGCCCAAGTCAACCGGTGCTTCAGGCACGATACGCCCCATCACCTCTCCCACCTGGAAGGCTCCCGGCGGCTCCTGGATGTGGTTGACGGCCAGGTACAGCACCTGCTCGGCCGTCCACGCATCAGGGTCGGCAGGGAAGTCGGGCCGCAGACGGGTGTATTGCCGGCCCAAAAAGCCCTGCGGCCTCAGGCTTTGCAGAAACCATGGCAGTTGCCGTGGTTGGCTCAACCACTCCTGCCCCGTCGCGTTGCGCACGTGGACTTGGCTGTTGTTCAGTTGCGTCAAGCGCCCGAAGTGTTCAATATGGCCATTGGGCCGCGTTAAAAACAGCGGCTGCCTGGCGGGCAGGCCCAGAATTGGCCGGGCCAGGGCATACCGCGTGCTGCGTGCTGCGCCCAGCTTGCAGACCTGGCCACCAAGCTGGCCCAGCGCCAGCGAAATGCTGGCTTGGCTTTTGCCCGTGGACTGTTGCAGCGCCTGCGACGTGACCGTAGGTGATTGCCGCAACAAATCGGCAATCTGCTCGGCCAAGCGGGTATCTGGCTGGGGATTCAGTGAACCATTCGCAGGATTCATTAATAGATACTTTTTTTTAAGTATCTATCAATAAACATATTTTGTCAAAATATTGATAAATAAACTGATAGATAAAAAATCAGTCAAACCGTCAAGACCCCATGCGCCTGCTGGTCGGCGTGGTAGCTGCTGCGCACCATGGCGCCCACAGCCGCGTGGCTGAAGCCCATCTCGTAGGCGCGGGCTTCGAACATCTTGAAGGTGTCGGGGTGCACATAACGCTTCACCGTCAGGTGCGAGCTGCTGGGCGCGAGGTACTGGCCGATGGTGAGCATGTCGATGTGGTGCTCGCGCATGTCCTGCATCACTTGCAAGACCTCTTCGTCGGTCTCGCCCAGGCCGACCATGATGCCGCTCTTGGTCGGTACGCCGGGGTGAAGGGCCTTGAACTTTTTCAGCAGGTTCAGGCTGAATTGGTAGTCGCTGCCGGGGCGGGCTTCTTTATAAAGGCGTGCCGTGGTTTCCAGGTTGTGGTTCATCACGTCGGGCGGCGCGGCTTGCAGAATCTTGAGCGCCCGGTCGTCGCGGCCACGGAAGTCCGGCACCAGCACTTCAATTTGTGTGGCGGGCGACAGCTCGCGGATACGCGTGATGCAGTCGACAAAATGCTGGGCGCCGCCGTCGCGCAGGTCGTCACGGTCCACGCTGGTGATCACCACGTATTTGAGTTTGAGCTGGGCGATGGTTTTGGCCAGGTTTTCCGGCTCGTTGGCGTCCAAGGGGTCAGGTCTCCCATGTCCCACATCGCAAAACGGGCAGCGCCGCGTGCACTTGTCGCCCATGATCATGAAGGTGGCCGTGCCTTTGCCGAAACATTCGCCAATGTTGGGGCAACTGGCTTCTTCACACACCGTCA
Source organism: Rhodoferax sp. (assembly GCA_031392945.1). Taxonomy (GTDB): domain Bacteria; phylum Pseudomonadota; class Gammaproteobacteria; order Burkholderiales; family Burkholderiaceae_C; genus JANYCG01. The sequence continues at coordinate 2,913 of JANMVT010000136.1, forward strand.
CCAGTTTGTTGGCGCGCAGAATGTCCTTGATCCCGTAAAACCGGGTGCTGGGGGAACCGGCCTTGACACGAATCCAGTCGGGTTTCTTCAACACCTCGCCTTGCACCACCTTGATGGGGATGCGCGACAGTTTTGCCGCCGCCTTCTGTTTGGCCGACGGATCGTAGTTGGCAGCGGTTTGCGACTCTTTGACAACGGTACTCATATTTGCTTTGGCCCCCGCTTAAGGCGCCAGGTAGGTGACGAGCTTTTGGCTCAAGACGTCCACAGCCTCCTGCCACGTGACGGATGCCCCGATTGTAGAAAGGTCCACGGTTTGCAGGCCGATGTAGCCACAGGGGTTGATGCGCGAGAAGGGCTCCAGGTCCATGGCCACGTTCAGCGCCACGCCGTGGTAGGTGCAGTGGCGGCTGACCTTGATGCCCAGCGCGGCGATTTTGCCCAGGCCGGTGAAGTTGGGGGAATCAAGCGGGGACAACAGGGCATGTGAGGCCGGATCAGCCAGCCGCACATAAATCCCCGGCGCGCCCTTGACCCGGTGCCCGGTCACGCCAAAATGCGCCAGCGTGCGGATCACCGCCTCTTCAATTTTGTAGACGTATTCCTTGACGAAATAACCCGCCCGCTTCAAATCGACCATCGGGTAGGCCACCACCTGGCCGGGGCCGTGGTAAGTCACCTGTCCGCCCCGGTTGGTTTGCACCACGGGGATGCCGCCGGGGTTCAAGACGTGTTCGATCTTGCCCGCCAGCCCTTGGGTGTAGACTGGTGGATGCTCACAAATCCATAGCTCATCACGCCCGTCCGAAAAGGGCAAGTGGCCTCTTTGGCTGGTAAACGCCTGCATGGCGGCGTAGCTGGCTTCGTAGTCCACCAGGCCGAGGTTGGAGACCTTCATGGCTGGGCCCTTGGCCTCGCTCATGACTGTGTTGCCGCCCGGATTTGAGCCGCCATATCCATGCCATTAAGCGTCTTTTCAACCATGGCAAAGCGCTGCCCGGTGGTTTGCGCCCAGCGCTCGCCGACCAGGCGTTTCTCGCGTGAATCGTCGTTGCTGACGTAGTCATCGCCCTTGTACTCAATGACCAAGAGCCGGCCGTCCATCAACTCGGCCACAAAGTCAGGGTAAAAATAATCGGTCGCGGTGGGCAGCCAGAACGCGAACTCGGGCAGACGCACCAGGTTGCGCACCCAGTGCTTGACCGCCGGCTCCCGGTCCAGCGCCACGGCGCATTCAAACTCTTCGCCGGTGGATTTGAGGTCGGCAATTTGCGGGTAAAAGTGCTTTTGGAACTGCCAGCGGCCACCGTAGGCTTGCCGGATGGGGTAACGGCCCTTTAGAAACCTGAAGGCCCAAGCCTCGCTGTGCGCCAATACGGCGTCGCTGCGGCCAAACAGCAGGTTCTGGAAACCCTGATTGCGCGCGTCCGCCACCACACTGTCAATGCGTTTGGCGATCATCTGCCCCAGTTGAAAGCGCGAACGAACCAAACCGGTCAGCGCCAAGCCCCGGCCATGCAGCAGATGCGACACCAGCTTTTGCACGTAGGCCTGGGTCTCCGTCTGCGTCAAGCCCGCGCGGCGCACCTGACGCTCCAGCGCCATCACCAGATCCAGTTCCGTGGCGTTCGTCGGCACGGCATCGAGCGACAGTTGCGCCGCGTCAGCTTGCTTGATGCGTACCCGCTCGCCCTCCACATAAATCTCAAACAAATCGCTTTGCTGCACCAGATCAAACCCTGGCAGTTCGGGGCGGGCGTCGGCGCGCAGCAGATCAAATTCAATCAGCTCGCCCAAAGTTTCGCGCTCGATCAGTTCCAGCTCGCCTTGCACGCGGATGCAAAGCTGCGGGATCGCCGCAAACAGCAGGTCCCGCTCGGCTGGCGAGCGCAAGGCGTTCAATCGCACATTGTGTTGGTCAAATTGGTCATTTGCCCTTGTGGCATCTGATTTATTAGCTATTGATAATATAGCTTTTCGGGTCGTATCCGAAACCGGGCCGGTGACGCGCAGGCGCACCGGGTCGCCGGGCGTGGCCCCCGGCAGCACTTGCACATCGGGCTGCGCCTGCAAGGCGGCCGCGACGGCGCCTGGGTCCAGCGCGGCCAACTCCAGTTCAAGCGTCAAGACCTTCTCGGCATGGCTTTGGGCCTGCAAACCGCCGTGTGTGTCTCCCGCCCCGCCAAACAAATCGTCCACATCGGGCAGCAACACACTGGCGGCGCTCATGGCGTCAAAACCCATGCCTTGGGTCAGGCTGTCCACCAGCGAATTGGCCGCTTCTGAAAAACTGCGCGCCACCACATGGACATAAGCCTTGTTCAAGGCCGGGCTCTTGCGTTTTTTGGCATAAGGCATGCGCAACACGCGCCCCATGAGCTGCTCCACGGCCTGGTTGCTGCGCAGGTTTTGCAGCGAACACAACACATAGGCAAACGAGCAGTCCCAGCCCTCGCGCAAGGCGTCCACGGTGATCACGTAACGCACCGGGCAATTCGGGTCAAACAGGTTGACGCCATCGAGCCCGCGCTGGCTGCCGGTGGCCACGGCAATTTCGCGTTCTTCGATGTGATGGCTCTCCAGCAGGTGTTGCTTGACGATTTCGACCGTCGCCCTGTCGGTGCCTTCGCCCTTGTCCTGCGCCTGGAACAGCACGAGCGGCCGCACGTACTGCGGCTCGTGGGCGGCTTCGGCCTCCAGGTGGGTGCGGCGCAACAACGCATCGCGCACGGCGTCCTGCCAGCCGGTTTCGTGCTCGGCCAGCATGATGGGCAGCTTGATCATGTCTTCGGCTTCCAGCTCGCGGGCCGACACGCTGTACAACACATTGGTCTTGGCGGGCACCGGCGTGGCCGTCAGGTCCAGCACACAGCTGGGGCGAATGCCCTGCAGCATGGTGAGCGACAAGGGCGTTTTGGCGTTGTGCGCCTCGTCCACGATCACGATGGGTTGCTGCCAGGCCAGCCAGTTGGCCAGCGAGCATTTGACCCGCCCCAGGTCTTTGACGGTCAGCACCGCCTGGCCTTCGGCATCCAGATCAGCCTGTTCAATACAGGCCAGGCCGCGCGCAGCGGCCTGCTGCGGTGTCAAGTTCAGGCTCTTGAAATGCGTCTCCCAGCCTTCACTCATGGCGTAGACGCGCCGCCCGGCCTTGTTGGTCACGCGAAAGCTCTGGATGGTCGCCACCACGACGATGGCCTGCTGGCCAAAACTTTGCGGCGGCAGGGTGTGCAGGGCGTCCAGCTCACACACCTGAAAACGCTCGCCATAGGCGTCTTGCAGCGCGGCCCGGTAGGCGTGGCCGGGGCTTTGCAGCGCGGCCAGCGTCTGGCTGCGAATGGTGTCGCTGGGCACCAGCCACAACGCGACGGGGAAGTCTCTGTGTGACCAGGCCCGTGCGATCAGGGCAATGGCGTGGGATGCCATCAGGGTCTTGCCGCCGCCAGTGGGGATGCGCAGGCACACGCAGGGCACGTCGCCGAGTTCGTCCGCGCGGTAGGGCACACCCGCCCGGCCACCCTCGCGCCCCATGGCGTGCGCCCAGGCCGCCTTCAGCCCCATGGAGCCGGCCTGGCGCAGGAACAGCGTCAGCGCGTTCAGGGCGGACTGCTGGTAGGTTTTGAGGGTGAAGGAGGTCATGGTTGGCTGGTTTTGTCTATTTTCGTGCTTTGCATTTAGAATGCAAGCTCACCCGCGAAGTCGTTTTGGACGTTCAGAGAAGGGGGCGAAAGCCAGCATGCACTCGTCGCGGGTGTCTTTTTCATCAGGCGCTCCATGCGCCTTTTTTCTTGCGCATCGAATCCGTGGCGACCAGTTTGTGTTTGCTCCGTATTTCTTCGACGTGCCGGTATCCAACGCCGTTGATCAGTTTTACAAACACGATCACGTCGCGGCCTATCCTGTTTTTGCCACCTGCAAAAACGTCATCAAGCTGCGCTGTAATGAGTGGAATCAATCCAAAATCTTCCAGGGTGATGGCAATCTGCCCCCGCTTGATTTCCTTGGCCGCATCGCCGTGGCGCTTGACAGTGTGGCGTACACCATAGTTGTCCAGGATTCGCGTGAACCCGGTGACGTCAAACCCGGTCTTCTCGAAAATCATCGCAGCGTTTTCAACGTGGCCAAGCACCACGGTTGTTTGGCGGTCTGCAATCTGCATGGCTTCAGCGGCGAAGTTTGCAATACGGTGTTTGAGTACATGCGCTATAAGCTCAGAAGGGTGGGCTGTTTTCATTGTTCTTGTTTTTGTTGCGAAGTAAATCCCCTACCGCGCCCTCACGTCATACGGAATCTGCTTGAACGTGACGCCCGCCGCCGCCAGGCGCGCGGGGCCGACGCGGACGGATTCGCCATAGACCACCAAAGGCGTGTTGGCAGGCGCGAGTTGGGTGTGCAGATTCAAGAGCGCGGCCAGCACGTCGCGGGTCAGCACATTGCCGCTGGCGGGGCGCTTGTCGCCCAGGATGCCGTTGAACAGCAGGTAAATGGCGAATTGCGGCATTTTGACCGAATTTTCCAATGAAAACGACGGATTTCCCTCGTCGGTATTGAATAGTTCGCTACTATTAATATAGTACGTACCGAGATAGGGCGTGCCGGGTTGGGCGCTGGCCGGGTCGAAGGCGGCGCCGGTTTCCTGCTGCCAGATGAAGGCGGCCAGGGTGGCGAAACGCACGGCCGGGTTGATGCGGCCGGCGTCGTCAAACACCGTTTCGCCGAGGCGCATGAAACGAAAACCGCCGCCGTGCCAGGGTTTGAGCGGGGCCGATTCGCCGCCCTCGCCGCCTCGGGCGGCGAGGCCCCAGCCCACCGCCTTGCTGATGCCGCCCTGTTCGCCGTCAATGACCTTTTGCAGGCGCGGCAGGCAATGCGTGGCGGCGTGTTCGCCCATCTCGATGCCGATCCAGCGGCGGCCCATCTTGTGGGCGACGGCGGCCGTGGTGCCGGAGCCGAGGAAGCTGTCGAGGATGAGGTCGTTGGGGTTGGTGGCGATATTCAAAATTCGCTGGAGGAGACGTTCGGGTTTGGGAGTTGAAAACGGATCTTCAACTTCAAAAAGAACTTTGCTTTCCTTGCGC
>JANMVT010000073.1:0-28174 GCA_031392945.1 Rhodoferax sp.
TGCTGCGCGGCGCGCTGCAAAACTCGACGTTTGACGCCGCCCTGAGTTACGCCGAGCGCCTGCGCCGCCAGCAAGACTTGGCCGCCACGCTGAAGCAAACCAATGGCAAGACCAGCAGCGAGGCGCTCTCCGCCCTGCGAGCCTGGCTGGCGCGCGCCAACCAGTCGCCCAACCCCGCCTACCGCGCCTACAGCGACAAACTGACGCAGGAGAGCTGCGTCAGCTTTTCACTGCTGCACAACAGCACCACGCCCGAGCAGCGCGCCCGCGCCGTGCGCAGGCTGGCGGCGTATGAGCGGGATGCGCGGGAGCTGGGTTCGCAGAGATGAAAAAAAAGGCCCTTCTGGGCCTTTTTGATGGAAGCTGGCCGCTGAATCAGTGAAGCATCTTGCTCAACGCCGCAAACAGGCCGACGGCGGCGAAGATGGAGGTGATGGTCCAGCGTTGGGATTCGGCGATCGACCTCATCAGCTCAGCTTTGAGTTCAGCCATGTCCTTGCGGACAACCTCAATGTCGCCGCGCGTTGCAAGTTGCTGGGCGTGCAAGGCGTAGCGTTTGTCGATTTCACGGTTGAGCGAGTCGACGGCGGCCTTTGCGTCCGCCTCCGACACCCCAGCTTTCACAAACGCGTTGTAAATTTCCAGTTCCATGGCCGTAGTTTACTCCGGATCAATAAAAAAACCCCGCGCTTTGGCGGGGCGTCAAGGCCTGGGGCAAAGCGGCTGGGTTGGCCGCCTTGCGAGTGCGATGCGCGCAAGCTTGCAGGGCGGCGCCCCGCCGGTTTCAGCGGCGCCGGCCGGCCAGGGGGCCCGTGGTCGGCGTGTTGGTCGGGTCGCTGAAGCTGCCAGTGAGCACGCCGGTCATGAAGCTCAGGTTGCCCGTCAGGACAGAGGTGTCCAATGTCGCGGTGAAGGCGCAAGTCGCAATCGCATTGGTGGCATCGGCTGTGAACTGCTTGTTGTGGGCGTTGCCGTAACAACTCACGCTGTTGTTGCCCGCGATAATGAAGCGCGTGCCCGTGCCGTGCGCAGGCTGGCAGCGTATGAGCGGGACGCGCGGGAGTTGGGCGGTCTGCGGTAGCCGCAGTTCAAGCGGCGGGCAGGCCAAAAAAAGCCCCGCCAGAGCCAATGCCTGGGCGGGGTTTTGAATGAAGCATGGCGGCGTGACAGCCGCCTAGTTAACCGGTTCGATTATCTGCGCGTCGCAACGAACTGCTTCAACACCGGCGGAATGACGCTGTTGTCCGAGAAGGTTCCGCTGCCAGTGCCAGTCATGAAGTTGAGTGTTCCGGTGGGGTCAATCGGATTTTGCCCATGGAAGGTGAACGCGCCGGTGGCCGGGTTGGTGATGGTCACTGTGCATGCAAAACTGGCGACCGGTGGATGGTTGTCCTGGCAGCTTGCCGTTCCGTTGCCGTTGAAGGTGACGGTTTGGCCAGGGTCGGCAGCGTTGGCCGCGTCGCGCATATCCCAGGTGCCCTGGTACGACGCCGCTGTCAAAGTTTGAGGCAGCTCTGGGTCAAACTGCGCCGGTGCCCCGTTCAACTGGGTGAGCAGGGCCAGCATGGCGGTCGTGTTCAGGCGGGCCCGGTTATAGACCGGGTTTTTGTCCTGGAAGCCATGGCGGACCAGGCCATTGCGTTCCACAAATACACGGTTGTAGGTTAAAGGGGCGGTTTGCGGGGGCGGGTTGGTGAAGGTCATGACGCGGGAACCATCGGCCATGGCCGTGATGTTGTACGCGCCGCTGCCTATAGACGTGCAGCTGCGGGGAGAGCCTGTGATTTGACGCTGCTTGCAGGTGTAATAGGTCACCGCATTCGTGCCATTGCCGGTGAAGGCTACACGGATCCACTGGTTTCCCGTGAAGTAGCTTGTCGGTGTGGCAACGACCGGCGCTGAGCCCACCGTGCCAATGGAGACTGTGGGCACGCCCCCGATGGAGTTGGTCGGATCGCCTGGCAGCGAGACACCATTGACGACCAGAGTCTCCTGGTTGAAAATGCAAGGCGTGCCTTTGAAGGACGCGACCAATTCCTCCAAAGTTTGTGTGCCGATCAAAGGCGCCGTTCCATTCGCGAATCCGGGCGAATTGCAGCCGGTGCCCGCAGCCTGCGTGCTGGCAACACCGCCGGCCAAAATTGCGGCGCTAAGGTGGCTCACCACGCTGCCGGTGCCGGGGTAGTAGGCAAACGCCTTGGTCAAATCCTGCCCTTGCTGGTAGAACAGGTTGGCCCCAGCGGGAAAGCTCGCAGCACCCAGTTGGGTCGCCGCATTGGCTATGAACAGGTTGGTGTAGCCCGCAGTGACGACCTGGTTGTAGACGTCGATCATTTTTTTGCCGTTGAGGTCAAAGGTGGCGCGGGTGCCCCGTCCCGTGGAGTAACTGTCGCAATAGTTGTAGCTGTTGTTGCCGGCGGCGTCACGCACCGTCTGCGAGTTCTCCTGTGCGACCTGGCAAGCCACCCAAGTGCTGCCATTCCAGTGCAAATCCGACTGGTCTTGCGGGTTGCCGCCAAAAGACCATTTCGCAACATTGCCGGCATTGTTGCGAAAGCGCCGCTCGACAAACCGGGTGAGGCCGTTGGCATCTTGCGTGGCCTGGGCCAGTGAGGCGCTGAACAGGCGGATGAACCAGTTCTGCGCGTCGGTGAAATTCAGCGTGTCCAGGGACGCGCCGGCAGCAGGCACATAGGCCGTGACAGGTGCCGCCGCATCCTTCACCAATTGCTGGTTGATGGCGACCGTGGTCGGCAACGAAGCGACAGTCAACAAAGGTGTTGGGCTGTTGGCCGTGATGGCCGCGACCACGGCGGCTTCCCGCGCCGCTTTTGCGACGGGTTGCTCATTGGCGGGCGGCGGGTTGTTCTGCAATTCAGCGACCAAGGTTGGCAAAATTTCGAGCAGCCGTTTTTGCACGGCGGCGTTCAGATCGGCCAGGCTGATGGTGGTGCCATCAACCAGACCGCCCAAAGTCTTGTTTTGGGCCTGGGTGGTCACCACGATCATGCGCGCCACATCGGCAGCTTTGGGGCTGCCGTCGGTCGGCGCAGCGGCTTTGGTGAAGTCTTCGAACAGCGACACGTTGATGCCGGTGGTGCCCTGCACGCTTTTTTCAGCTTCGCTCAAGGTGGCGCCCGCCGACATGGCCTGCTGCACCATGGTGGTGAGCGGGCTGACCACGGCCGGTTTGCCGGGGGGCGCTGACAGGCTATAGGCCGTTGCCACCGGGCCGTTGTCGACATCCACCGCATCGGTGCCCACCTGGGCCAGAATCGGGTACAAGCCCACATCCCCATTGGGCACGGCCATGGTCACATTGCCCGCCGCATCAGTGCGGCCCTGGGTCTCGCCGGCGTCACACGCGCCATTGAGGTTTTTATCCACACACACCAGGGCGTTTCGGATCGCGCCGTCGATGATGGTGCTGGACACGCTGGTGGTGCCAGACGGCGCCGCCGCGCCGCCACCACCACCGCCACTGCCGCCGCAACCCGCCAGGGTGATGATGGCTGCCCCGGCCAATGCCGAGGCGAGCTGCTTGAGATGAATGGTCATGATTTACTCCTTGAAAGTTGCCTGAAACTGCGATTGGCCGCGAGACTTGCCCTTGTCGGGTGAGGCGACTTTCGTCGTTTACAAATGTTTACGCATCCCCAAAATGGGGGAGAAAACGCGGCTTCGGCGACAAAAGCCGCGTTTGGTGCATACGTCACACAACTCCATTTATCATTGTATATTGAAATTTAATATATTAAAATACAAAGATGATTAAACGCCGAAGCTTGCTTAAAACTGTGCTCGACAGTCTGGAGATATTCCCTGTGGTCGCGCTGGTTGGGCCACGCCAAGTGGGGAAAACCTCGATGGCCCGGGAAATTGCGGCCGAGGTGGGCCAAGGCACGGTGATGCTTGATCTGGAGCGGCCCAGCGAGCTTGCCAAGCTGGCCGAGTCCGAGCTGTTTTTGGAACCGCTGCAAGACAAGCTGGTGATCCTGGACGAAATCCAGCTTGCCCCCGGGCTGTTCGGCGTGTTGCGGTCGCTGGTGGATGCGCAGCGCCGGCCAGGCCGGTTTTTGATCTTGGGTTCCGCCGCCCCCGAGCTGATCCAAAAATCATCCGAGACGCTGGCGGGCCGCATTGAATTCATTGAACTGGCGCCGTTCAACCTGCAAGAGGTGACCGCCCCCGATGGCGGTGACAATTTTCAAATTGCCCAGACGCTGTGGAGCCGCGGCGGCTTTCCCGACAGTTTTCTGGGCAAAAGCGATGCAGCGTCGATGCGCTGGCGTGAGGCGTTCATCCGCAGCTACCTGGAGCGCGACATCCCGCAACTCGGCATCCGCATCGCCAGCGCCACATTGCGCCGTTGTTGGCTGATGCTGGCGCACAACCACGGCCAGCTCTGGAACGCATCCACCCTGGCCGCGTCGATGGGCCTGTCCGCGCCGACCGTACGCCACTATCTGGACATTCTGGAAGGCACTTTCATGGTTCGCGTGTTGCAACCCTTCCATGCCAATCTCGGCAAACGCCTGGTGAAATCGCCCAAGGTCTACTTGCGCGACAGCGGAGTGCTGCACGCCCTGCTCAATTTGCCGAACCGGGACGCGCTGCTGGGCCACCCGGTGCTGGGCGCGTCATGGGAGGGCTGGGTCATCGAACAGATTCTGGCGGCGGCGCCCAGGGGCAGCCGCGCCAGTTTTTTCCGCACTGCCAGCGGCAACGAAATCGATTTGCTGCTGGAACTGCCCGGCGGCGACTTGCGAGCCATCGAGGTCAAACACTCGGCCACACCCAAATTGGGCCGGGGTTTTGACGAGGCGCTGGACGCCCTGAAGATCAGCAGCGGTTTTGTCGTCGCTCCGGTCAAAGAGCCCTACCCGTTGAGCCGCCGGGCGCGGGTCTTGCCGCTGGGCTATATCCCCGAGATTTGGGCCTGATCCAATCCGGCGCGCCGGTTGCGCCGCCGCGCGTTGGTGCACACGTCACAAACCGGCCGCGCCAAAGTTACAGCCCGTAACGCCGTGAAATTTTTAAGCTTGCCCCAACGCGCTTAAAACTCGTCTGCACACGCAGGCACGGCGCGCAAACGGGGGCCGACATGAACCAAGACGAAGACAATTTGCCAAGCGCCGCCGATGCAACTGGTGGTGGATCCGGCCTGGAGCTGAACCTGCTGCGCGCGGTGCTCAACCAGGTGGATTACGGCCTGGCCGTAATCGTCGCCGACACGCACCAGGTGCTGTTTGCCAACTCGCCCGCGCTGGCAGCCTTGCACCCGGACAATCCGCAAAAAACCGGCCTGTGTGTCACGCGCGGCCTGCTGTGCGTGCGCCACCCGGCGGACAGCGAGCCGTTCAACCTGGCGCTGCAACGCACCAAGGTCGGCCAGCGCGGCCTGCTGCACTTGGGCGGCCCCGCTCGCCAAGCTTCTTGCGACGCCGCACCGGGCGCGGACGCGTCGGTCGCGGTGATGCCGCTGTCCACCCCCGGTTATGCCCTGCTGGCCTTCGCCAAACCGCAGATGTGCGACACCACGACCGTGACCCTGTTCGCGCGGGACCGAGGCCTGACCAATGCCGAAGGCCAGGTGCTGGCGCAAATCTGCAAGGGCTTGCGCCCGCAGCAAATCGCCACGCGCCAGGGCGTGCAGGTGTCCACGGTGCGCACCCAGCTGCGCGCCATCCGGCACAAAACCGCCAGCGACAGTGTGCGCGAGCTGGTGGAAAAGGTCTCGGTGCTGCCGTCGATCTCGTTGAACATCGCGCTGAATTTGCCGCAATTCATCGGCGGCCTGCCGTCGCACCACATAGAGGAATTTGTTTTGGGCTGAATTTGGCCTGAAAGGAGGGGCGCATCATGGCGCTCATCACACTGCTGGTTTTCTTGAAGCTGATCCTTTGGGCCTGCCCGCCCTTTTTTTTCTTCATGCTCGGGCTTTGAAGCCGGTGCGACGCAGCATGGCGTCGCATAGTGGACCAGCAAGTGCTACTAAATAAATAGCTAACTATGCATTTCCCACAAGGGGAAACGGCCATTTTGACCGCCTAAATCTGAAGTTTTCGGGTTTTGAGGGCCCGTGCGCCGCGACCCGGCATCCCACTATTTGCTGCGGCTGTTGGCACCGCACCATCACGAGCACCGTCACCAGCCAGATTTTCTTCATCGCCCGTGATATCATTTACTGATGAAAATCGTGATGGACACCGACACCATCATCGCCGCGCTGCGCAGCCCGACCGGTGCGTCCGCTGAATTGCTGCGGCGCGTACGGCACGGCGAGGTCAAACTGGCTGCCAGTGTCAGCCTGTTCATGGAATATGAAGCCGTGGCTTCCCGCCCTGAACATGCGGCGACCGCAGGCCTGGCTGGAGATCAGGTTGAGGTTTTTCTGAACGCGCTGGCCTTTCTGGTTGAGCCGGTCGAGGTGCATTTTCTATGGCGCCCACAATTGCGCGACCCTGCCGATGAACTGGTGCTTGAAGCGGCCGTCAACGCACAAGCCGATGCCCTGCTGACTTTCAACCTGCGGCATTTTGCGCAAGCGGCGAAGAAGTTTGACCTGAACGTCCTGCAACCGGGCCCTTTTTTAAGGAGTTTGAAATGAGCGACCTGACCACGTACCCCCTGCGCATGCCGCGCTCCATGCGCGCGGGCGTTGAACGCATGAGCAAACAGGATGGCATCAGCATCAACCAGTTTGTCAGCATCGCCGTCGCTGAAAAACTGGCCATGATGCAGGCGCAAACCTACTTCATCGAGCGCAGCGCACGGGCCGACCTGGCGGCTTTCGACGAATTGATGCGGCGCGCCGGCGGCCAAGCCCCGCAACCGGGTGACGAGACAAAATAAGCGGTTTGCCCTTGCGCCTGCCGCATAATCAGCTACGAATTTAATAGCAATAAGGCGAAAACCCCCATGTCCACCAGTTTCGCTGAACCCGTCCGCGCCCAGGCCGACCCGGTCGCCCAGGCTTTTTGCGCGGACGAGCGCCACGCCGCCCTGCTGCGCGAGCTGGCGGCGCAAGGCGACGTGCGGCGCTACCGCAAGGGCACCATCGTCATCGCCGAAGGCGACGTGGGCGACACCCTGTTCATCATCCTGGCCGGCCAGGTCAAGGCCTACAGCGTGGACTACAACGACAAGGAGATCACCTTTGGCGTCTTTGACACTGGCGAATACTTTGGCGAAATGGCGCTGGACGGCGCGCCACGCTCATCCAACGTCATCACCTTGCAAGCCACCACCTGCGCCGTCATCACCCGCGCGCGCCTGTTGGCCTTCATCGCCACGCGGCCCGAGTTCGCGCTCGAAGTGCTGGCCAAAGTGATCCGCCGCCTGCGCCTGACCACGCTGAACGCGCGCAACCTGGCCTTCATCGACGTCTACGGCCGCCTGACCCACTGCCTGTACGAGCTGGCCAAACCGCAGAGCGATGGCACCCAGCGCATCGAAGAGCGCATCACCCACCAGGAGATCGCCAGCCGTGTCGGCTGCAGCCGCGAGATGGTCAGCCGCATCACCAAAGACCTGGAAACCGGGGGGTATCTGCGGGTGGATGCGCGGCGGATTGTGTTGTTGAAGCGGTTGCCGTTGCGGTGGTAAGTCATCCGGCGACGGTATAGCCGGCGGCAGTACTGCCGAGACCCTGCACAATCAGATTTAGTTGCCAATGGAGCCTCAACGACATATTGGCCAGCATCATCAATATTGATGACGAGCCGCCGCCGAAACACGCGTGCCGTCAAGATTTGTGTTTACATTGCGACAGTTACTTACCGTTTGAATAGATACGTCCGGGATACAAGCGAAAGGTCACAGCTTTTTTTTGCAACATTGAGGGAGCGAGAATATGCAGCGTGAATTTGCAAACAAGGGAAAAACCCTTGGCGGCAGTTCTGACTTGACCCTGCTAGCCAAAATCAAAGCTGGATTTGTGCCAGCGCTTGAATCGGTCACCTACAAAACCCGTGTCAAGAAAGTGCTTGAGGCACTTCACAACACCCGACAAACCGCTCATGAATACGCGTTGGCCAGGCTATTGACAGACGCGGTGGAGCGGGTCGGCGTTATCCTGAGCGTGCGGGTGGCCGTTTTTGAGCCTGAGGACGAAATCTTGCTTTCGGTGACTTTCGACGGCCCCTGGCAAGCCTATATCCGCAACCTTTGGCTCAACGTCGGCACATTGCTCGACCTCATCTTTTGCAACTCCGAAGGCTATGTTCTCGCGTTCGAAAACAGCTTCGAAGAGTGGCTGGCGTGGGCAAACAGCGTGCAGCGTGAGTCCGGATTCTTTTACGGCCCACCCGAATTCACCGCTCGGGACGCACTCTATCAGCGGCGCATCGAAAGCATGCGCAGCCGTGGGTTGGCTGATGCTTTGAACGAATTAAGGGCAGTCCTTCCTTCCGCAGAAATGATGGTGCAGCGCACCCTACAGACCAGTCCAGCCACCGACGCGGCTGACGAGCCCGCCGTTTGTTACGGCGATGGCGAAGCGGCCCGCCCGCGCATGGTAATTCAGCGAATGCAAACCGGCCTGCGCGGCCTCTTGGCCATGCACAGGCTGGCAGAGATGTACCCGCCTTTGTTGCCTTCAGGGACCCGCCTGCCAGACGGGGAAATCATGCGGCGTGCAGCGTTCGAACTGCTTGCAGAATTTGTCAGTTTGCGTGGCAATCCGCCTTGGGACGAGTGGATGAAATATGAGAAAGGCACCAAGACCCCGCGTTTTGTCCGCGCATTGAGATGGCTGAATGCAGGAGCACCACCAACTCGCAACAACGTGCCGGCAAATCCGAGAGACTCCACGGTCAAGCTGATCGCCGAACCTGGCAAGTATGGCGGAGACGATATCCAGGGCGGCATCTTGCGGCCATATGCCAATGTCACGCACGGATTGGCGGCGCTCGTCGCGTTTCCCGATCAAAAGAATGCGTCAATCTTTTTCAGCTCGATAGCGGTGACCATTGCAAAACACAGTGACACTCACGACCTTGCCACCGACGCCGTTGTTTTAAACGTCGCTGTCACGCCAGCAGGTATGCGAACGGCAGGCCTTACAGAAGACGAGATGGCGCTTTTCCCATTGGAGTTTCTCCAAGGCATGGCCGCCCGCGCGGGCCTGCTTGGCGATGTAAGGCACAACCATCCCCGGCGATGGGCGCTGCCTGATCGCGCGGGGAAGGCTGGACAAGTGGTAGACATGGCGGCCGTTCATGCATTGCTGGTCTGGCGATGCCGCAGCGACAGCCCAGTATTCGATTGGTCCGATCAGCATCCACTGCGCAACACATTTTCACAATTTCAGGCGGGGTGCCCCACCGTGACGGTTCTGTCAATTCAGCCATTGGCAGAACGGCAAAACGACCACTTTGGCTACCGCCACGGGCAAGGTCAACCCCAGTTTTCCGACGACCCCGTCATGCCAAAATTCACCCGCAACACCATTCATTACGGCGAGATCGTACAGGGGTTCGACAATGCCTCTGACCGGTACGCCGACAAAAAAGGCCCGGCCCTGCTGTGGCTCAAACACGGAAGTTTTCTGGTCGCGCGCAAATACCGCTTGCACCCTGAACGATTGCAGGCTTCCGTGGAGAAAGCGGCTGGCGATATGGCGCGCCAGTTCAGCCATGAAGAAGCGAAAGACCTGATCTACGCCAAGATGATGGGGCGCAAACAGACCGGTGAGTTCTTGGCGCCACCGCCTTTGAGTGGCCCCGCCCCCGGGCCAGCCAGCAATAACTTTACCTTCGACCGCGACGTTGATGGCCGCATTTGTCCGCTGCATGCTCATATTCGGCTGGCCAATCCCCGTACAACACTGGAGGAGGGTCGGCGATTTCCACGGATTACCCGGCGCGGCATGTCGACCGCAGTTAAATGGGGTGACCCAAATCAAGCACCGTCGGAGCCAGGCACGCTGTTTCTGGCCTACAACGCTGACATCAGTGAACAGTTTGAGGTCATCCAGAAATGGCTGGTTGGCGGCAACAGCACGAGTTCGAGCTCAGGGAAGAGTTGCCCGATCTTAGGTGTGCCTGAGAACGGCGAGGTTCGCCAGTTTCAATTTGAATACCCGGGCAAGGCAATTCCTGCGGGCGACTTGCCCGAAGCGGGCAATTTCCCGATTGAGGAGCCTGCGCCGCTGTTCAGTCCGCCCAATGCCATCACCCAGCTGGAATGGGGTATGTACCTTTTTGCGCCCTCGGTCAGTATTCTTTGCAAATTGGCCAACATCAATTTGCCATCGAATTCGCGTACGCCTGCATGGACTCCCCAGGAAGGTGTCACGCAGCTTGAAGATTTAGAGAAACGCACGCTGGCCCTGGGCAAGGCAGGAGAGGTCGAAGCCATTCAGATGTGGAAAGCTGCGCTGGAAGACCCTGATGCCGTCGATTCCTACCGGGCAGCGGCGTTGTGGGCCGCGATCCGTGACCAGCGCTGCGGCTTTCTGGATACACCTTATGGCAGCTTGGTTGTCAGCCAAAGTCTCATCCACCAAGTGCTGGACGACGAGACGGGTTACTCCGTGCGTGGGCAGGCCGCCAGAATGCGCCCAATCATCGGCGACATTGCTTTGGGCATGGATGCAGGAAGCGATTACAACCGGGAGTCCCCGCCAATCAATGACGCCATCATGGCATTGACGGATAGCGAAGGAAAGAAGTACTCAATCTATGAGCTGGCCTTCAACGCAGCATCGGGCAAGTTGACCAAAATCATAGACGCCGCCCTGGACAATCCGCTGGCGGACGAGCGCCTTTTCGACACCAGTTTCGAGGTGCGGGAAATTGTGGAAGAAGTTCTGGCAGACCTGGGGGAACATTGGTTCGGGTTGAAAGAGGCCGCAGCATTCCTGGAGCGCGGCGGAAGCGATCTGACATGGCACGATGGTCAAAAACCGCTTTATCCGGGCCATTTTACGGCGCTATCCAGGTATTTTTTCCAACCGCAGCCCAATGACGATGTCGTGAAGCCTCTCGCAGAAAGTTACGGTGCGGCTCTTCGCAGCGCCCTAAAAAGCTTTGTTGATTCAGTCAACGCCGGGCAAACAGCGACCACTGTGCGGCTACCAGTAGGTCTGGATGGCCAGACAGCTATCCTATTCGAAGCAATATACAAGCACACAAGCAAACCGACCGACGGCACAGCCTCAGACTTTGTAGCCCGCAATGTCCTAGGTGTGTTGATGGGATTTACGCCCACCATCATTGGCGCTGTGGTAAACGTCATGCGCGAGTGGCAGCGCGACGGTGTCTTTGCACAAATGCAGGCGCAATTGGCTGGGCAAACAGATCGGGGCGCGGCCCACCGTGTACTCCTTGGCCAGATGGTCGCGGCTGCACAAAACAGGCCCATGCCACAGATCGCGTGGCGACTTCCGAAAGATGCAAGGAAGCCATTGAAATGCCCACACTCAGGTGCAGATATTGCCTTCTCGCCTAACCAAGATAAGCCCGTGGTCTTGGCTTTTGTATCCGGCACACATGAAAACTGGGGGCAAGGAGGCGAGGATTTGATGCTGATGTTCGGGGGCACAAGAAAAGGGGCGGCTACACATCCGACACATGCTTGCCCTGGCTATGAAGCAGCCATCGAGGCGATGCTGGGTTGTTTGTCCGCCATGGTGTCGCTGACCCACATTGATCCAGCAAGCGCTAAGCCGTATCAACATGAGGAAACAGATGGCAGTTGGAGCGCAACCGCCACATCGCTGTCGCTGCGGGCGGCGCCAGGCTGGTTGAATTTTCAGATCACTGGCAAACGTGAAATCCTTCGAGCCGGCGAAAGCAACAAACTGGCCAAAGACACACCGACCGACGAAGCATCGTCAGGATTTCTTGCTCCCGTTTTTGACAAACTAATAAAAGGGGCGTTGGCCTTTGCTAAAACGGCCGCCAAGGCCAAAGAAGCCGCGTTTGAGTTGATCAATGACAAAAAAGTGCCGCAAACGCCATTGGAACTGGCAGACATTGAGCGATTGGCACGTGACAACGCCCGATCGGCAACCGCATTTGCATTGGGGCAAATCGCCAGTGGGCGCAAGGCATTTCAGCAGAACCAATTGAGGTCACTGGGCATTGATCTGCCAAAACGCACCGGCTTGATATTGGCGTGGGGCGACTCCTGGCTTGACTATGCGTACCACACGGAGGGGCAGATACCTGGACCCGATTCGATTCGGTTGGGTATTGACATCCGGGATTGGCTGGAAAAAATGGAGTACGCCATTACAAAAGACGATTTTTGCAGTTGGACCAAGTGGAAAACATCGAGCGTGATGGCGGGCAATACCGCACCATTCTGCAATTTGCTCCGAGACTCCATTGAAACGGGCAACGCGCCCAAGGCCATTTTGCTGTCTTCAGGTGGCAATGACATTGTGGGGACACCCTTGCAGAATGTGTTGAACGGCGTTGGGGGCACCGAATATTTCAAAAAAGATGCTGCGGACATTTACGAGGTCGACAAACTCATGTCGGGCATAGAAACAAATTACCAAACAATACTCAGGGAGATTCAGGCGGTTCTCAACGAGGAAAATGCGTCGAGTGTCCCGATCCTGATCCATTCTTACGCCGTCCCTTTTCCCGATTTGAAATCAAATCCTTTGTATTGGTTCGAGGCCAAGAAATGGCTTTGGGATCCTTTCGTCAATAATCAGTATGTTTTGGAGGGCATTCCTTCTGATATCGCACGCGCCCGCCAAGTGGCAATAGCGCTACTTGGCAAGTTTGAAGCCATGCAAGTGCGACTCGTCGCTCAATTCAACGTCAACAACTACCGCGTCATTCGTGTGAATTCAGCTAGCGTTTTGCCCAAGCTGGCTGACGCCACTTATCGCGACATTTGGCGGGATCCGATGCACCTTAAAGACGAGTATTTTGCGAAAATAGCGCTTGCAATTGATGGCATCGTCAGTCCGCCATGACGGCGCCTGAGGGCGCATCAAGCAATATTGGGCTGCCATTTGCCAAATATTGCGCCGTTGCAAGCCTTCTCCCTCGGCGACTGGCGCCAATCTGCGGCACGTTCAGCCAATTCCCGGTACTTGACGGCATGGGCGACATCGCCTGCTTCCAGTGCCCGCTGTGCCAACGCGCGGCAGCCTTGGGCAACACCATGGGTGTCCTGCATGCGGAACCGGACAAAAAGGCGGGCAGCGTGCCTGCGCACGTCGTCGTCCAGTCCCAGGTGGATCGCGGCTTCAACCAGCCAGCCGTAGTTCAATGACGTAGATACAGCGCCGCCCCGGTCTTCTATCCATTGAGTGGACTCCTTCAACACTTGGTAGGACGCCATATCTTTGGCTTTTGCCCAACTGGCGCAAGCGGCCAAAGCCTTGCCCATGGCATGCAGGTATTTGCTGCGGCACTTGTAAGCCATCTCGGCGCCTTCGCTGCCAATTTTGAAAGCTTCGTCCCAGCGCCCCTGCCACAAGTAGACCACGCACATCAGTTCCCGAACCGATGCGCCGACCGAATGTAGTTTTGGCCCCAGCAGCGCCAAACTTTCTGCAAAGCAGAAGTGGGCTTCGTCATATCGGCCCAAGTCACCAAGCGTATAGGCCTTTCGTCCGAGGCTATAAGCGGAGCCAATTGCCGCGCCGCCACCCGGACGGCTATTGACCTTTTTGCTTTGCACCGCCGCATCAAGCAGTGGCAACGCATCGCCATATTTGCCTGCAGATGCCAGCGCCTGCCCAAGCGTCGCCTGCACTTGCGCCACCAGCCGTTGGTCATCGGTTTTTTGAGCGTACCGCAAGGCGTTTTCAGCATGGCGCACGGCCGGTTTAGGCCGCCCTTTACCGTAGTTGACGTAGGCCAGCCAATACTCAGCCCTGGCGATGGCGTTTGGTTCAGCCAACTCACCTGCATATCGGGCCGCACGGGTCAATATTTCGTAGCCCAAGGCTGTGTCCAAAGGATCAAATACATGAGTTTGACCGAGTTTTTCGGCTAATTTGCACCAATGATGCTTGGATTGGAAGTCCACAGTTCCCAAATCCAAGCAATTCAATGACAACAGGTACATCGCCCGCGCCCGATCTAGGGCCATTGCCTGCAAAGCCGCATCCCCTGCCAGTTCTGCGAACCCGATAGCCCGGGGGTGCTGTTGCGCTGCATCACAATGGTAGGCAAGTGCTGGCAGCACGTCGGGCGCGTTCGATCCCAAACGAATCTCAAGCATCGTCACCACGATATGATGAATAGCCGTGCGTTCGGTCAAGCCCAAGGTGGCGTAAATGGCGTCGCGGGTCAGCCCGTGGCGGAACTTGAACTGGCGACCCGTCCCTGTGGGCTGGAGAAAGTCGTGATAGCCGAAGTCTGGCAACGGAATTTTCATACCCAAGCGGCTGGCCATATCAAGCAATTGTTCTGCATCAAACTCACTTCCAAGCACAGATGCCAAGCGAATGCCATTGGCTTCTTCCTCTTCCAGATTTTCGAGACGTGAAGCGATCAGGGCATTCAGCCAGGCAACCCCTGCCTGGCTTTGGGCCCCATCAACTGCAACGCCAGCTTTGAGCGCATGGCAAAGTTCCTCTACATAAAGCGGGTTGCCACCAGCTAGCCGGGTCACTTCGCCAATTTCATATTCGTTGGCTGCGGGTCGCAAAAAGCTGATGATGGCGCGGACGTCGTCGTCACCGAGGCTTTCAATACGATGCATCACTTCCCGGTTTGAAACAACGATTTCTTCTGTTGTAGGGCGGCTGGCGACGACAACGAACACGTCGCGCTGGTCAGCCAGTACAGAATCGAGCATGACTCGGGACGCATCGTCTGCCCATTGCCAATCGTCGAGAATCAACGCTAGGGGCCGCGCCTTGTCCCGCCCGTCAATCAAATCCTTGAATCTATCGGCAACTCCTCGGGACATCGTTGTTGCGTTCGCTCTGTCAAAGCTTCGCACGATCTGATTGAAGGGCTGCAGTACCTCAGCGCCCAAATAGTTTTCACAATAGCCAGCCCAACATTCGCCGTCGTGAGACAACACGTACTCCTGGAAGGCATTGAGCAACCTGGATTTGCCCATGCCTGGCTCCCCAACCACCGCTTGATGTTTGTGCTTGCCTCTTTCACCTTCGCTGAAAGCATTGCAGAGTTTTTGCAGCACGCCGATTCGGCCAGCAATTGGCGCACTGCCCCGAATCGAAGCGGCGTTGATTCGCCGCAAGACTTCCTCGGACTTACCGAGCACTTTGACCACATCTATGGGATTGGAGCGCCCCCTGACTTGCAGTCGATTGACGGCCAAGACGTCAAAGAAATGCGCTTGCGGCCCCAAAGTTTCTACGCTGACAAGTATCTCGCCAGCGGCGGCCATGCTGCAAAGCCTTGCAGCAGTATTTGGTGGTTCGCCTACGACGTCAAATCGGCCACGCTCGATGTCACCCTCCAGAACCAGAACAAGACCCGCATGAATTCCGGAGTGCAGCTTCAAGCTTGAACTCAACGGGCCCTTTCCTACCTGTAAATTGGCGGCCAGCTGATGCAATTCAAATGCCGCTTCCACGGCGCGCCGGCCATCGTCTTCGCGTGCCACGTCATGTCCAAAGGCTGCAAGCAGGCCGTCACCTTGCATACGCGCGACGGTTCCGCCATGCTTTGCAATGGCGCTTCGCGCTATTGCGCGGAACTCAGAAAGCAATGCGGCATAGTCTTCCGCCACCAAGCTTTCAGCATACTCTGATGACCCGGATACGTCGGTGAACATTAGGGTCATATGCTTACGCAGCCCGGCATGAGGCGGCATCGCAGGAGATGGATCTGGCTTTACGGTTCGCGACTGAACAGGCGCATGCTGCGAATTCAAAGCGTTGTTGTTTGGGCCGACTGACCATAGCACTCGACCAGCGTCAACCTGCTCCGCAAACCAATGATGGAGGCCATGCGCCAATAGCCATTCAAGGCGAAAGGCTCCCCAGTTGACTTGGTGTGCATTGACGTCTTTTTTCTCCCTGTGTTGCCACCAGCCTCTAACTGCTTGCGCGTCAGAACGTGCAAAGGGCAGACTCTTGATGGCGGACAACCAACGTGACGCCATCGGATAGTCATCTGCGTCGAGCTTGATCCCCATCGCAATTGCATTGGCAACCAGTGGATAGACCGAAAAATCAGCGGCGGAAATGGCATTTGCGAGGAATTCCCTCTCCTTAAGGCAAGAATCCAGTCGTCGAAAGGCTTCGCGAATCTCGACGCGGGCCGCGTCCATTGCGTAGTTGGGTGGAGCAGGTGCCTTGCTGTACGACGCCATCCCCAGCACTGCGACGGCGGGGTCAAATCGACCCGATGCAAACCTCTCCCATTCGCAGACCAACGCGTGGAGAGAAGGGTTTTCGGGATATACCTTGCGCTCTGGAAACTTGCGATCTAAATAGACAAGAATGTCGGATGAGTCGGATATCACCTCATCGGCGTCGATCAAGACGGGAACTTCAGCGCGCTCGCTCCAAACAGGCATGTGCGCTACGTTGTCAACCTCCACCAACTCGAAGGTCAGCGCTTTGAACTCCATTGCCATCCGAACCTTGCGGCAATACGGACTCAGTGGCGAATAACAAAGCTTCATGTCAGGCGTACCAAAAAACTCCATTACCCCTGCAACGCCCCCCACATCTCCTTGTCCCTCTCGGCCGTCCAAACCCGCGGATTTTTGATCCCCTTGGCCTCGTCATAAGCCCGGCTAACGTCAAACGGCAGGCAGTGCTCGTAGATGAAGACGTGGCCGAAGAGGGGGTCCATGCTTTTGCGGGTGTGGGCCATGGCGGCTTTGAGGTCCATGTCCTGCGCGGCGGCTTCTTTGCCGGCCTGGAACAGGGTGGTGACCCAGCGCTGGGTGTAGTCCAGCGCCTTGTTCACGTTAGCGGCGCCCTTCATGGCTTCGCCGCGTCCGGGGACGATGGCCGTGGCGTTCAGCGCGCGCAAGGCTTCGAGCGTGGCGGGCCACTCTTCAAGCTGCGCGTCGCCGGTGTAGACGCCGGCCTGGTATTCGACCAGGTCGCCGCTGAAGAGCACCTTTTCTTCTTCGACCCAGGCAATGGTGTCGCCGCGCGTGTGGCCGCTACCGGGGTGCCAGATTTCGACCACGACGCCGCCCAGGTTGATGGACAGGCTGCCCTGGCGGCCGGCTTGGCCGTCGCCGACCACCATGCTGGGCCAGGTCAGGCCGGGCACACCTTCAGCGCCACGGAACAGGCGCGGGAAGCGCTCCATCTCGCTTTGCATGTCTTGCGCGCCGCGCTCGGCGATCAGCTCCAGCGTGCCTCGGCTTGCAATTATTTCTGTAGCACCCTCGGCAATATAGGCGCTGGCACCGAGCACGCGGACGGCGTGGTAGTGGGTCAGCAGCACGTATTTGATGGGTTTGTTGCTCACCGTGCGGATCTTGGCGATCAGGTCCTGCGCCATGTCGGGCGTGGCAGTCGCATCGCTGACCATGATGCAGTTGTCGCCGATGATCACGCCGCTGTTCGGGTCGCCCTCGGCGGTGTAGGCCCAGCAATGTTGGCTCAATTGCTCGAAGGTTATTTTTTTGTCGGCCAGGTCAGCTTGGGAGGCAAAGGCTTTGGTGGGTGTTGTCATGATGTTCTCGGAATGAAATGCTGATGGGGAAGCGGATTGGCACAGTTTATAGGCTTAACCAGGTGATGGCGGCGGCGTCCACGTCCGGCTTGGGCGCGCTGCCGTCCAGCACCAGCACGCCAGGCTCGCCAGACGGGTCTTGCAGCGCCTCAAACTGGCTGGCGACCAGGCTGGGCGGGTAGAAGTGGTTAGCGCGTTTGGCGACGCGGCGCAGCGACTCTTCTGGCGTGATGGCGAGGTGGACAAAGCGCAGCGCTGGCGTTTTAGAGCGCAGGATGGCGCGGTAACTGGCCTTGAGCGCCGAGCAGGTCAACACCGCGCCTTGGGGCTGGCTGGCGAGTTCATTGGCCAGGGTTTGCAGCCAGCCGGCGCGGTCGCCGTCATTCAGGGCGATGCCTTGCTGCATCTTGGCCTTGTTGGCGGGCGGATGAAAGTCATCGCCTTCGATCACGGGCAAACCCAGGGCCAGGGCGATGCGCTTGGCGACGGCCGACTTGCCACAGCCGGCCACGCCCATCACAACAAGATGAAGCCGGCTCATGCCGCCACCCGTCCAGCATGGGTGTGCACTACTGCGGGCGAAGCGGCCAGCCCGCGCTCCAGCAATGCGATCACCTCTTCAGCAAACGCGGCATAACTCATGGCGCCATGGGGTTTGAGCCAGGTGAAGGTCCAATTGATCATGCCAAACAGCATCATCGCCGTGGCGGTCTGGTTGGCGGCGTGCACGCGCTGTGGGTAGGCGCGGCGCAGGAAGCGGGTGACGGCCGAGACCACGTCGCGCTGGCGGTTCAGGATGATGTCGCGCTGTGCGTCGTTCAAAAATTTGGTGTCGTTCAGCAAGGCGACGTGGCGCGTGGCCGAGCTTTCGTATTCGGCCAGAAAGCTGCGCACCAGCTCGTGCAGGGCGGCGCGGTCGTCCAGATTGCGGCGCTGCGCGGTGGCTTCGACCTGGCCGATCAAGCTCAGCAGACGCTGGGTATAACGGTCCAGCAGGTCGAACAGAATCGCCTCTTTGGCGCCGTAATAATGGTAAAGCCGCGCCTTGGACGTGCCGCTGGACGCCGCAATGTCATTCATGCTGGCGGCAGGGTAGCTGGTGGCGGCAAAACAGGCGGCGGCATGGTTCAAAATGTCATCGCGCTTTTGCTCGAAGCTGTCGGATTTGGGGCGGGCCATGGCGTGATTATCGTGCCATGATTTGGCGGTTTTATTGGATAGGAGATGGCTGTGCCAAGCAATAACAAGGAATTTGCGCTGTATTGCTGCGACCTGCTGGCGGGTGTCGGGCCGTGTGTGGCCAAACGCATGTTCGGCGGCTGGGGCATCAGCATCGACGGGATGACCCTCGCGCTGATGACCGATTTGGGCGGCGGCGACAAACTCTGGCTCAAGGCCAATGAAGACACGCGCGGCCAGTTTGAGGCGGCGGGCTGCGAGCGTTTCACCTACCTGATGGGCGGCGTGCCCAAGAGCATGGGTTATTACGCCGCGCCCGAAGACGCCATGGAGTCCGCGCCCCTGATGATGCCCTGGGCGCGCCTGGCGCTGGACGCCGCATTGAAGGCCCGGGCGCTGGCCGACGCCAAACCCAAACCCAAGACACGTGCGAAGGCCAAGGCCGTGGCCAAACCGGCGCCAAAAGCCTGAATCCCTCGAACTTACCGGTCAAATCGGAATTTTCCCCTCGCGGAATAACAATAGTTTGCTAATATTTACATAGCACGACCCATGCAGCATTCACAAACCCATTTGCGCACCCGGCCGATTTCAGCCGGGCATCTGCGCGCGTTTGAAGCGGTGGCGCGCCACCTCAACTTTCGCCTAGCGTCTGAAGAACTGGCGCTGACGCAGTCAGCGGTGAGCCGCCAGATTCAGACGCTGGAAGACGACGTCGGGGCCAGCCTTTTTTTGCGCCACACCCGCGCTGTGGAGTTGACCAGCGCGGGCGCCCTGTTGCTGGGCGCAGTGGCGCGCGCCCTGCCGCAAATCGACGGCGCGGTGCGGCAAATCCGCCAAAGCGCGGGGCGCAAGAGTGTGTCGATCACGACTTTTGCCTCGTTCGCCTCAATGTGGCTGATCCCGCGCATGGAGGTGTTCCAGCGCGACAACCCCGAGATCGACATCCGCATTGACGCGTCCGACGCCGCCGTGGACATGGACGTGGCCGATGTGGACCTGGCAATCCGTTACGGCCCCGCGTCAGCCATGCCGCCGCAGGCCGCGCGCCTGTTTGGCGAGCAGTTGGCCCCGGTCATCAGCCCCTGGCTGCTCAAAAGCGGTGCGCGCATCAGACAGCCGCAAGACCTGGCCCAGTTCACCCTGATCGAGGCCGGCGACGCGCACCGCACCCACCTCGAATGGTTGACCTGGCGGCGCTGGTTTGACGAGCAACACCTGACCCAGGTCGCGCCCAAACGCTGGCTGTATTTCAATTACGCGTACCAGATGGTGCAGGCCGCCCTGGCCGGCCAGGGTGTGGTGCTGGCGCGCCTGCCTTTGGTGTCAGAGGCGCTGGCCCATGGCGACCTCGTGGAGGTGCTGCCGCAAACCCGCATGGACAGTCCCATGGCCTATTGGCTGCTGACCGGCCCGCGCAGCGTGTTGCGGCCCGAGATTCAGGCGTTTTGCGAATGGCTCAAAGGGCAGGCGGCCGCGACGCGCAAAACCAGCGGAGATGTGGATTGATTCGCGGGATTGAGGACAAGGCTCAGACCGGCCAGACCACCCCGTTGTCGTTCAGGATCGCGTCCAGCGGCACATCGTGCGGCTCCGGCTCGAAATCATCGACGTAACCTTGGGTGTAGGCCAGTCCCACGGTAAACGGTTTGGGCCGCAAGGTGGCCAGGGTGCGGTCATAAAAGCCGCCACCGTAACCCAGGCGGAAGCCGCCCGTGCTGTAACCCACGCAGGGCACAAACAGCAAAGTCGGCACGATCACCTCGGTGTCTTTGGGTTTGGGTATGCCGTAGGCGTCTTCTTCCATCGGGCAGCCGGGGTACCAGGCCCAGAAGGTCAGGGTTTTGTGCACTTTGTCCACCACGGGCAGGCCGATGCGCCGGGGCTCGTGCTGGTCCAGCAGTTCACCGTCTTCCTTCCAGCGGTGCAAGGCAGGCAAGGGATCGAACTCGCCCTTGATCGGCCAATAGGCGCCGATCACTGCGTCGGGTCGGCCGACCAGCCAAATCCGCAGGACTTGCTGTAACAAATCGGCCTTTTGTAGGCGATCCGGCAGGTTCAGGCGTTGCTCTATCAGCGCTTTTCGCAGAGACTTTTTCTCAAACGCCTTTTTGTCCATCGAGTTGTCCATAATCTCCCTATGCAGATTCCAGCCATTTTGACATTGATCACCCTCGCCGTCAGCCTGGCGCTGCCCATCAACGCGGTCGCGCAAGCCAAAGGCGATGATGCCATTGTCGAGATGAACCAGGCCTTCAAGAAGGGTGACCGCAAACGCATGGCCGCCTTGTTGCCGCAAACCGCAGGACACGCGCTGGAGGCCTGGGCGGCGTATTGGGAGCTCAAAAACCGGCTCGACAGCGCCCAGCCCAATGAAGTTCAGGATTTCTTTGCCCGTTACGCTGGCACCTACCAGGAAGACCGCCTGCGCAACGACTGGTTGCTGCTGTTGGGCCAAAGGCGCGACTGGACCAACTTCGCCGCCGAGCACCTGAACTACCGCATGCTGGACGACCGCGAGCTGCGTTGTTATTCACTTGCCGTCGAGAACAGCTTCGCCGGGGTGGATGTCGCAACCCAGGTCAAATTGAACTGGTACGCCCAGCGCGAGGCCGATGACGGCTGCAACTACATCGCCAGCCGCCTGCACGCCGCCAAAAAATTGAGCGACGCCGACATCTGGCGCAAAGTGCGCCTGAGCCTGGAGGCCAATCGCCCCAAGGCCGCCCGGATGGCGCTGGACATCGTCGCGCCCGACGCGGCCCCCCAGTTCAACGATATCCAGGACAACGCAGCGCGTTTTCTGTCCAAACGCGTGGTGGCGGTGAAAAGCGTCAACCGCGAACTGGTGCTGCTGGCATTGATCCGCATGGCCACGAACGACCCCGACGCCGCCGCCTATGCGCTGGACACCCACTGGAGCGTGCACCTGCAACCGGCGCAGCTGGCCTGGGCCTGGGGCGCGATTGGCAAAAGCGCGGCACAGCGCCTGTCCAACGACGCAACGCTGTATTTCGCCAAGGCCAGGGACGAGTTTCTGACCGACGACACCTTGGCCTGGAAAGTGCGCGCCGCCTTGCGCAAGGGCCTCTGGAAAGAGGTGTTCGCCGCCATCACTTCGATGAACGATGAGGCCCGCCTCGACAGCACCTGGGTCTACTGGCGCGCTCGGGCGCAGTTGAAGCTGGGCAAGACCGAAGCCGAACGCGGCGAAGGCCTGGCGGCCCTGCAGTCCATTGCCGGGCCGCGCGGTTTTTACGAGCAGTTGGCGCTGGAAGACCTGGGCCAGAAGGTAACCACAGCACCACGCCCGCCAGCGCTGGAGCCGCTCGAAAAAGAAACCGCGCAAAACAACCCCGGCCTGAAACGCGCGCTGCTGGCGATCAGCCTGGGCCTGCGCAGCGAGGGCGTGCGCGAATGGAACTACAGCACCAATTTGCACGCACGCGGCGGCATGAACGACCGTGAGCTGCTGGCTGCCGCCGACCTGGCCTGCCAGCGCGAGGTGTGGGACCGCTGCATCAACACCAGCGAACGCACCAAGTCCTTCATCGACACGGCGCAGCGCTTTCCAATGCCGTTCAAAGACGCGGTGCTGGCCCGCGCCAAACAAATCGACCTGGACCCGGCCTATGTCTATGGCCTGATCCGCCAGGAAAGCCGCTTCATCATGGACGCGCGCTCGGGTGTGGGCGCATCGGGCCTGATGCAGGTGATGCCCGCCACCGCGCGCTGGACGGCCAAGAAGATCGGTTTGACAGACTTCCAGGCCAGCCAGCTCACCGACCGCGACACCAACATCGCCATTGGCACCGGTTATTTGAAGCTGGTGCTGGACGATTTCGCCGGCTCCATGGCTTTGGCTGCGGCGGCCTACAACGCTGGCCCGGGCCGGCCCAGAAGCTGGCGCGGCAGCACGGGCGCCCCGGTGCTGGAGGCCGCCATCTGGGCTGAAAACGTGCCCTTTGCCGAAACACGCGACTACGTCAAAAAGGTGCTGTCCAACACCACCAATTACGCCGCCCTGATCACCGGCCAGCCCCAATCGCTCAAAGCCCGCCTGGGTTCCATCGGACCGCGCGACGCGGCCGCTGCGCCACCCAACACCGAATTGCCCTGAGCGCCGCGCCGCCCTGCGGCATCAATAACGCGCGCCTTTGGCATCAATTCGCAGCGTGGGCCGCGCTAGCATCGGGGTTTTGACGGAGGCGCCATGCTCAAACTCTTTGTCGGCAACAAAAACTACTCGTCGTGGTCGATGCGGCCCTGGGTGCTGCTCAAACAGGCCGGCATTGCCTTTGAAGAAGTGATGGTGCGTTTTGACTCTTTTGAGGCCGGTTCGCAGTTCAAGAAGATGTTGGGGCCCGTCAACCCGGTTGGCAAGGTGCCGGTGTTGATGGATGACGGCTTTGCCATTTGGGACACGCTGGCGATATGTGAATATTTGGCTGAATACGCTGCCGAGAAATTCTCAGACAAAAACCTCTGGCCGCGCGACGCCAAAGCGCGGGCCCGGGCGCGCAGCGTCTGCGCTGAAATGCACGGCGGCTTCACTGCACTGCGCAGCGACTGCCCAATGAACATTGAGGCTTCTCTGCCCGATATTGGCCAACTGGCATGGCGCGACAAACCGGCCTTGCGTGCGGATGTCAACCGCATCATCGACATGTGGACCGGCTTGCTGGCAGAACATGGCGGCCCGATGTTGTTTGGCGGGTTTTCAACCGCCGACGCCTACTTCGCACCGGTGTGCATGCGCCTGAAAACCTATGCCTTGCCGGTGCCACCGGCTGTGTCCGCCTACGTGGATCGTGTCTGCGCCTTGCCGGGTGTCAAAGCCTGGATCGACAGTGCGCTGCTTGAAAAAGACTTTCTGGATTTTGAAGAGCCTTATCGGCTGGCGCGCTGATCACTCCGCCAGCAAGCCGATTTCTTTGGAGACCTGCGCCCAGCGCTGGTGCTCGTCACGCAGAAAGCCAGCGAACTGATCGGGCGAGCCACCGGCTTCCACCATGGGACCGATGGTCAGAATTTTCTCTGCCATGTCACGGTCTGCCAGAAGCTTGTTCAATTCTTCGTTGACCCGGGCAATCACTGCCGGCGGCGTGCCAGTGGGCGCCACCAGACCAAACCAGCCAATCATCTCGAAGCCGGGCAGCAATTCCGACAGCGCAGGCACCTGCTCCCAGCCGGCGACGCGTTTGGCGGCAGTAACAGCCAGCAGGCGCAGCCTGCCCTGGCGCACCAATTGGGCGGTAGAGGCCAAGTCGGCCACCACCGCGTCGGCATGGCCGCCGATGACGTCCTGCACCGACACGCCCACCGATGCGTACGACACCAGATTCGCCTGAGCTTGAGAACGCGCGTTGATCACGCGGGCAATGATGCCGCCGAAGGTGCGCGGCCCTTCATTGGCCAGCGACAGCGTGCCGGGCTTGGCTTTGGAACGGGCTATCAAATCCTGCATCGAGGTGATCGGCGACTCGGCTTTGACCAAGACGGCAAACGGGCTCTTGGCAACGAATGCGACTGGTGCAAAGTCCTTCTGTGGGTCATAAGGCATGGTCTTGAACAGGTAGCTGTTGGTCACCAGCGCCGCCGTGGTCGCAAAATAAAATGTGTAGCCATCGGGCGCAGATCGGGCCGCCGCCTGTGCGCCAATGATGTTCTGGCCACCGGGCTTGTTTTCGATCACAACCGCTTGCCCGAGACCGCGCGCCAACCGTTCGCCCAGGATGCGGGCCACGTTGTCAGGGCCAGAACCCGGTGGCTGGGACAGCACAAACTTGATGGGTTTGTCGGGCCAGGCCTGCGCCCGGGCTACAGGAGTGGCCAGCGGGCTTGCCCCCAAGGTCATCAGGCACAGGGTGTTGAAACTTCTTCTTTGCATGGGGTTGTCTCCGGTTAAATTGAACGAGTCAGTTGCGTTGGTCTGGGGAGCCGTTGCAGGGTTTGGCGCG
The DNA here is from genome assembly GCA_031392945.1 of Rhodoferax sp. GTDB lineage: Bacteria > Pseudomonadota > Gammaproteobacteria > Burkholderiales > Burkholderiaceae_C > JANYCG01. Next base: position 24,737 of record JANMVT010000073.1, read on the forward strand.
GTAGCCAGCCTGGTCAGCGGCGGCCCGCAGCAGCGGCAGAATGTCAGCGGCAGTCTGCGCCACGGCGTAAACATAGTGATCGGGCCTGACCAGCGCCGCCACGCATTGATGTTGCCTGAACCACACACCACACACGCCATCAGCCTCACGCAAGGCATCAGCATGAGCTGGGGTGTCGGCAGCACCACCCATGCGCACCACGCGAAGTTGCAGGCGGTTTTCCGCATCCACAGAAACCGGCACCGCCTCCACGCTGGCATCAAGCACCAGCCACCAACCCGTGCCAGCGATTGCATCCAGCCGTACTTTTGCATCACCCTGCAGAATCCAGGGTTGCGGAAAAATCGAGCCCCGTGCCGCATGGGGCTGTATTGACACCAGGCCCGTGTCCAGAGCCGGCTGCACATTTTGCCGGGGCACAGACTTTACGACGCCCCCACATTCGGCCAGCAAATGCGCATCGCGCGCACGGGCTTTGGCCATGTCGCGCTCGCCCACAAGTTGACCAATGGCCTTGATGCGCGTCGTCAGCTCAACCACATGGGCTTTGCGCTCCACGCCATAACTGTCCAGCAAACTTTCTTCAGTTTCGCCACGCAGCACAGCCCCCAATTTCCAGCTCAGGTTGGCCACGTCCCGAATGCCCTGGCACATGCCCTGGCCCAAAAAGGGCGGCTGTTGGTGTGCGGCATCACCTGCCACAAAAACGCGGCCTGCTCGCCAGCGGTCTGCCACCAGCGCATGAAAACGGTAACTGGCCTGCCGCCACAACGTGCCATCTTCAGGCGTGATCCAGCGCGACAGCAGTTTCCAGGTGCCTTCTGGCGTTGCCACCGCTTTGGGGTCTTCGCCTTCATTGATCGATATTTCCCAGCGTCGGTGGTTCTTCGGCCCAATCAGATAGGTGCAAGGGCGCTGCGGCTCGCAGTATTGAACACTGGTTTGCGGCAGTTTCGCGAGACCCTGTTCGTTGACCAGTACATCGACCACCAGCCAGGGCTGGTCAAAACCCAGATCCTGCAACGCAATGCCCACCGCATTGCGGGCCGGGCTTGCCGCCCCATCACAAGCGATCAGGTAACGCGCCTGCACCTGGCGAAACGTACCGTCCGCGTTGCCCAACTGAAGCGTCACACTTTCAGCGCTTTGACTCAGGCTGAGCATTTCGCAGCCCAGGGCCACGTCCACGTTGGGCATGTCCTGCACGCGGGCCCGCAAAACCCGTTCCACGGGAGGTTGTGTAAACACCAGCGAGGGCACATAGCCCAGCGGGTAAGGTGGTTCTGCCGTGGTGAAGCGTTTGATCAGCTGCCCGTCAACACCAAAGAACTCCGAGGGAGTAAAAGGTTCGGCGTAGCCCAGCACCTGCTGCTCAATACCCAACTGCTGAAATACCCGCATGATCTCGTGGTCCAGCGCGAATGCCCGGGGCATCTCGTAAACATCATGCGATTTGTCGCACACAAAGGTGCTCAGGCCCTGCGCGCCCAGCAAGCCTGCAGCAACGGCCCCTGACGGTCCAAAGCCAACGATGGCAACGTCGTACAACATGTCCACTCAGGCGGCCTCGTTCCGGATCGGGTTGCTGAGCAAGCCTACGCGTTCGATATCAATCTCGATGGTGTCGCCATGTTTCATCCAGACCGGCGGTGTGCGCGCCTGGCCCACGCCGGCGGGTGTGCCCATGATGATCAGGTCGCCAGGCTCCAGCGTCAAACATTCAGTCAGCAGGGCGATGGTTTCGGCTACGCCCCAGATCATGTCGGTGGTGTTGGCGTTTTGCATGACCTGGCCATTCAGGCGGCTTTGAATCTTCAGGCCAACCGCGCCTGGCGGCAGGTCATCGGCAGTCACCAGCACGGGGCCAAACCCGCCGGTGCCGTCGAAGTTTTTGCCAATCGTCCACTGCGGTGTTTTCTTCTGGTAGTCGCGCACCGACATGTCGTTGAAGCAGCTGTAGCCAAAGACGCAATCCAGTGCATTGGCCTGTGTCAGGTGCCGGGCCTTTTTGCCAATGACTACTGCCAACTCGGCTTCGTAATCAAAGCGCTCCGACACACGCGGGCGGATGCCGGCTTCACCATGCGCGATCAGCGACGTCGCACCGCGAAAAAAGAACCAGGGGTAATCGGGCTTCTCGCGTCCCCCCTCTTTGGCATGGTCGTAGTAGTTCAGCCCGAGGCAGATGATCTTGCCCGGACGCGGCACGGGTGCCGCGTAGTCAATGCCTGCCAGTGGCATGCGGGCGGCCCCTGAGGCCACCGCCGCTTTGGCTGCGGCGTGCAGGTCAACGCCCTGCCACAGCGCCAGGCCCAAGTCGGCAGGCACCTGCGGCTGCGCCTGGTTCAGGTCGATTACGCCGTCGGCTGCGACCACACCGAGCCGTATGGCGCCATGTTGGCGGTAGCTGATTAATTTCATGAATACTCCAAGGTTTGAGAGAACGAAATCTGCCGTTGTGCCTCTTTCAGGCGCGCCGAAGGGGGCGCTGAAATGCCCCATTGATCCACCCGGCCAGGGGGCCATTTCCAGTCCTCTGGCCCGCGCGCCACATAACTTTCGTCAACCTGCTCCACGTCAGCGGTGTATTCGATGACAAAACCCGCAGGGCCAACAAAATAATTGAAGGCGTTGTCGCCAGGGCCATGTCGGCCCGGCCCCCACTCGATGCCGTAACCTGCGTCTTTCATGCGCCCGCCGCCACGCATGACCGACTCCAGGCTGGGCATGACAAAGGCAATGTGGTTGAGGCAGTCGTTGTCGGCATCGGCCAGTGCAATGCTGTGGTGGTCACCACAGGGCTTCATGGGGATGCGGATAAACGCCATGATGCGGGTGCGGTCCGACAGTTTGAAGCCCAGTGCGTTCTCGTAAAACGGCAAACCCGCCGCTACATCATGGCTGTTCAGCACGGCATGGGCCAGGCGAACGGGTTTGTCTTTGTGCCCCGTCGTATCGGCATGGCGCACATCGCCCCAGACAAAACGCAGGATGCGCCCTTGCGGGTCGCGCACCACTACGGCTTCGCCGCCGCCGGGTTCATCCACGGCAGCGCGCGCGACCAGCACCACTCCACCGCAAAGCGGCACCCGTGCAGCAATCTGGTCCAGCGCCTGCGCTGACGCGGCCCGAAACGTCACCATGCGCATGTTGGGTTTGTCACTCGGGTGGAGGGACAGCAGGTGATGGTCGGCACCCGTACCACGCAGGTAGACACTGCCGCCCTCGCGCGCAGCAACCGTCAGATTCCAGGTGCCGGTGTAGAAGGCTTCAGCCGCAGCCACATCGGGCAGGCCGATTTCAACACTGCGCAGGGAATCAACAAGTGGTTCAGTCATAAATATTCCTGTGTTGACGGTGCAATCAAACCCAAAAATCGCCTGGCATTCGAATGCAGCAGCATCTGCTTCGTCGCGTCATCAAAGCCCGCCTGCTCAA
>JANMVT010000161.1:0-1688 GCA_031392945.1 Rhodoferax sp.
CCGAACTGTTAATCGAGACATGGGCCGGGTTAATCGGACGAGGGCCTGGATGGCGGAGCCGGGCGGGGGAGGGGCTGAAGGCATTAAAGGAACAGTATCCAGAAGTCGATAGTTCTGTATTGCCCGATTGACAAAACGCAAGCTGCGGTGAATGTCAGTTCAGCCCGAAATGCCCAACCGTTTGAAAATCTCCAGCGTCGCGGCACCCTGGTTCATTGTATAAAAATGCAAACCCGGTGCGCCGCCCGCGCGAAGCTGCTCACACAGGCTGGTCACCACATCCAGACCAAAAGCCTTGATCGAAGCGGTGTCATCGCCCATTGAGAGCAGGCGCTGGCGAATCCAGCGCGGAATTTCTGCACCGCAAGCATCAGAAAAACGCATAAGTTGCGTACTGCTGGTGATCGGCATGATGCCAGGCACGATGGGAATGTTCAAACCCATGGCGCCTGCGTCTTCCACAAAGCGGAAGTAGGCGTCAGCATTGTAAAAATACTGGGTGATGGCGGAATTCGCACCCGCACCCACCTTGGCGGCAAAAGCCTGCAGGTCTGCGCCAGGGGACTTGGCCTGGGGGTGGATTTCGGGGTAAGCGGCCACTTCAATGTGGAAGTCGTCGCCCGTTTCGGCGCGGATGAAGGCGACCAGGTCGCTGGCGTAGTGGAATTCGCCGCCCGCCCCGTAACCGCTGGGCAAATCACCGCGCAACGCCACCAGGCGCTTGACGCCCATGGCCTTGAGCGTGGCCAATTGCTCACGCACCGTAGCCCTGGTCGCGCCGACACAGGAGAAATGCGAGGCGGCGCTGACGCCTTCAGCCAGAATCTCAGCCACCGTGGCAAACGTGCCCGCCTGGGTCGAGCCGCCGGCACCAAAGGTGACAGAGCAAAAATCAGGTTTGAGTGTGTACAGTTTTTGACGTACGGCGCGCAGTTTTTCAACGCCCTCGGGCGTCTTGGGCGGGAAGAACTCTATGCTCAGGGGCAGACGTTGGGGCTCGGTCATTTTCTTGCGTGGACAAAAAACTCGCGGTTGCCGTCGCCGCCGGTGATGGGGCTGTCGAACCAGGCCTTGATTTGCAAACCCTGCCCGGCATAGGCGTCGCGGACGCGTTTTTCGACAATCTGGTACATCGCCGGTTCGCGCACAATGCCGCCTTTGCCGACCTGGCCGGGCTGCAATTCGAATTGCGGCTTGACCAGCATCAACAGGTCGGCACCGGGTTTGAGCAGGGGTACCAAGGCGGACAATACCAGGGTTTGCGAGATAAAGGACAGGTCACCGACGATCAGGTCGAATGAGGCGTCGAACCCGTCACCAAGCGCGTCGGCGGGTGTCTGGGCATGGGTGTCGTCCACAGACTCTGATACCAAGTTTTCCTGAATAAATGTGGCATTAGCCCTCGCCCCATATGCATAGTCAGCTATTAATACAGAAGCATCCAGCTCCCGGGCGTTGACGTGCTCCAGCGCCACAACACGCGGGTGGCCACGCATGGAGGGGTGCAATTGCCCGCTGCCCACATCGACGCCCACCACCAGATTGGCGCCGTGTTGCAACAGGCAGTCAGTGAACCCGCCGGTGGATTGGCCAACGTCCAGGCAGTTCTTGCCGGCCGCCGTCACGCCGCTGGCCAACAAGGCGCCTTCGAGCTTCAGGCCGCCGCGCGACACGTACCGCGCCTCGGA
>JANMVT010000177.1:0-5669 GCA_031392945.1 Rhodoferax sp.
CCGCATCAACGCCTCAATCTCATCCGCCTTCACCGGCACCCCGCGCGAAATCAGCTCACAGCCGGTCTCCGTCACGATGGCGTCGTCCTCGATGCGGATGCCGATGTTGTGGTACTTCTCGGGCACGCCCGGCGCGGGGCGCACGTAGATGCCGGGCTCCACCGTCAACACCATGCCGGCTCGCAGGACGCGGGCAGGGCGGTTGATGATGGTTTCACCCGTCAACGCGTCTTTGCGTTCGCTGGCCTGGCCCAATTCTGATGGCTCCAGGTAACCGCCGCAGTCGTGTACGTCCATGCCCAGCCAGTGGCCGGTGCGGTGCATGTAGAACTGGAAGTAACTGCGGTTTTCGATCACGTCATCCAAGCCCCCAACCTTGTTTTTGTCGAGCAGGCCGGTGTCCAGCATGCCCTGGGCCAGCACCTTGACGCTGGCCTCGTGCGGGTCGGTGAAACGTGCGCCGGCGTGGGTCACGGCCACGGCCGCTTCCTGTGAGGCATGCACCAGGTCGTACAACTCGCGTTGCGCGCCCGTGAATTTGCCGTTGGCGGGGAAGGTGCGGGTGATGTCGCTGGCATAGCCGTCGAGCTCGCAGCCGGCGTCGATCAGCACCAGCTCGCCGTCGCGCACCGGGGCGGCGTCGGCGCGGTAGTGCAGCACGCAGGCGTTGGCGCCGGCGGCGACGATGGAGCCATAGGCCGGGTATTGCGAGCCGTGTTTGCGGAATTCATGCAGCAGCTCGGCATCCAGGTGGAATTCCTGCACGGTTTTGCCTTCGCGCAGCATGCGGGCCGACAACTGCATGGCGCGGATGTGGGCGCCGGCGCTGATCTGCGCGGCGCGGCGCATGGTGGCCTGTTCGCTCGCGTCCTTGATGAGGCGCATCTCGTCCACCAGGCCGCACAAATCGCGCTGCTGCTCGGGGCACATGGCGCCAAACCGCACGCGGGCGCGCAGGCTGTTGAGCCAGCCGTCCACCCGCGTCTCCAGCCCCTTGTGGGTGGCAAACGGGTACCAGACCACGCTTTTGTTGTCCAGCAGTTTGGGCAGATGGGCGTCGATGTCCGCTACCGAAAACGCAGCGTCAACACCCAGCTCGGCAGGGGCTGCATCAGGCCCAAGGCGGATGCCGTCCCAGACTTCGCGCTCCAGGTCTTTGGGCTGGCAGAACAGGGTGGTTGCGCCCTCGCCCGAAATCACCAGCCAGGCTTTGGGTTCAGCGAAGCCGGTCAGGTAATAAAAGTAGCTGTCAGCGCGAAACAGAAAATCGCTGTCGCGGTTGCGCTGCTGCTCCTGCGCGGTGGGGATGATGGCAATGCCGTCTTTACCAAGCTGTTTGGCCAGCATGGCACGGCGTTGGGTGTAGCCAGACGCATCGTTCATACAGACTCCCCTTGTGCTTTGCGCAAAAGTTCAAGACCGCGCGCCACGCGATTGCTGCCGCGCTCCGCTCGCAGCATGAAACGGGTTTCAGTATCAAACTCCACCAGGGCCTGGGTGGTCAACTCGTCAAACAGCCGGGCCAGGCTGACGCCGCGTTGCTCGGCCATCGCCTTGAGGCGGTCGTGCTTGTGATCAGGCAGTCGTAAAGTGAGTGCACTCATGACTTCATCTCCTTCAAAAACTCAATTGGCGTAGCCACGCGCAATTGGGGAAATCGTAACTCCATGGCGGAAAAATCGCGCGTGTTCCAAGTGACGATATGTGTCGCACCGCAGGCTACCGCCAGTTCCACCACATGGTTGTCGCCTTCGTCGCGCAGGTTGGGGCGCCACGAGAAATAGGTTTTGCTCCAGCGCGCGCTTGCGAGAAAAATGTCGAACAACTCGTCGCGTTCAGTGGCGTCTAGGCGGCCATTTTCAAACAAGGCAGCGCGAGACATCACGTCCTCATACTCGAGCATCAAGGCGGAGCCCATGGCGGGTGTGAAGCGACCCATCAGGCATAGCTGGACGATTTGCGCGGACGGGCCGGTTCCAATGCAAGCTCCTACAAAAACGTTGGTATCCAACACTATCATGTGAAATGATACCAAATTACTGGGGTTTTGGTATCTCAAGGGGTATCAAATTCCTGATTCAGCGCATGAAGTCGCTCTGGTGTGCCCACGTCAGTCCAGGGCCCATCGTAAAGTTCAGCGCTGACCAGGGCCTGATCCATCGGGCTCCGAAGCAGGGGCGCCAGCGCGGCCTTGGCGCCTTGCGGGTTGCCTGGCGCGATATCGCAATAGGGCGGCACAAACAGGGCGCTGCGGTACAGGCCGATCGTGCTGTAGGTATATTTCGTCCGGGCCGAGTCTTTGGGCAGGTTCACCGCCAGACCGTCGCCCGACAGTCCAAAATCGCCTTTCAGGTTGTGCTCCGGGTTGGGCACCAGCCAGAGGTGGGCCAGTTTGCCGCTGGCCTTGAAGCGCTCCACTGCGGCCTGGGTGAAAACAAAGTCTGGCGCAAACACGTCGCCGGCCAGCACCCAGAACACATCGCCCAATTGCGGCAACGCGCGTGCAATGCCGCCGGCAGTCTCAAGTGCGCCGCCAAAATCACGGCCTTCGTGCGAATAGCTGATGGCAACTTGAATCGGCAAATGCTTCTGATTTGATAGCAAACTATTTATATTCGGCGAGGGCAATACAGTGAATTTGTCACCAAAAGCAGATGAAATCCGCTCCCCCAGCCAGGCGGTGTTCACCATCACGCTGCTGAAACCGCCGCGCGCCAGCGCCTCCAGCGGCCACTGTATCAACGGCTTGCCGCGCACTGGCAGCAAGGGCTTGGGGCAAGTGTCTGTGAGCGGGCGCATGCGCTCGCCGCGCCCGGCGGCGAGGATCATGGCTTGCGCCTTGCCGGGCAGTGCCGTCACGCGATCTCCCCCCGATTCAGGCGCTGGCGCTGCACCGCACGGGGTTCAAACAGCGCAATCAGCGTATCCATCAGGACTTGCGCCTTGGCTGAGTGGTCGCCGCCAAAGTTGCAGACATACACGTCCAGAGTCACGCCCTTTTGTTCGGGCCAGGTGTGGATGCACAGGTGTGATTCGGCCAGCAGCACGGTGGCAGTCACGCCGCCCGCGCCCAAAGCGGTTGCAGGGAAGCTGTGGAACAACTGCGCCACGCCCTGCAGGTCGGCGGCGGCCACGGCCTGTTGGCAACGCTGGCCCAGGCGCTCGGCGTCCAGCAGCCAGGCCGTGTCGCAGGCGCATTGGTGCAGGTCGGCGGTCAAGTGGAGTCCTTGCATGGCGTTGACTTTAATTCATGGCCAGGGTTTGTCGCTGCCGGGGCGCGGGCGGGAGCCCCTGCGCGGCCCGTTAAAATGCCGGTTTCCCCGAACTTAAGCCCCCCCGGAACCCCTGATGGCCAATAAAAATTTGATGGCCAACGCGATTCGCGCGTTGGCAATGGATGCTGTTCAACAAGCCAATTCGGGTCACCCCGGCGCGCCCATGGGCATGGCCGATATGGCCGTCGCACTCTGGGGCGACCACCTCAAGCACAACCCGGCCAACCCGCACTGGTTCGACCGCGACCGGTTTGTGCTGTCCAACGGCCACGGCTCCATGCTGATCTATGCCGTGTTGCACCTGACCGGCTACAAGCTGCCGATCAACGAGTTGAAGAACTTCCGCCAGCTTCACAGCAAGACGCCCGGCCATCCTGAATCGGGGCTCACCCCCGGCATCGAGACCACCACCGGCCCGCTCGGCCAGGGTTTGACCAATGCGGTGGGCATGGCGCTGGCGGAGAAGCTGCTGGCCAAAGAGTTCAACCGGCAAGAGGGTGATGTTTGCCATGACGTGGTCGGCCACAACACCTATGTCTTCTTGGGTGACGGCTGCCTGATGGAAGGCATCAGCCACGAAGCCGCCGCCCTGGCAGGTGCCTGGAAACTCAACAAACTGATCGCCCTGTACGACGACAACGGCATCAGCATTGACGGCCAGGTCACGCCCTGGTTCATTGACAACACGGCGCAGCGCTTTTTGGCTTATGGCTGGAACGTGATCGGGCCGGTGAACGGCAACGATTCAGCCGCCGTCAGCAAAGCGATTGCCGATGCCAAAAACAGCGCCGAGCGCCCCACCCTGGTCATCTGCAAGACGGCAATTGGGTTTGGCTCGCCCAATCGCGCAAACACCGCCAAAGCGCATGGCGAACCGCTGGGCGCGGACGAAATCAAACTCACGCGTGAAGCGCTGGGCTGGCCCTACGCGCCTTTTGAGGTGCCCAAAGAGGCCTATGCCGATTGGGATGCCAAGGCGGCAGGCAAGGCCGCCGAGGCGGGCTGGAACACCAAATTCGCCGCGTACAAACTTGCTTTCCCCGACTTGGCCAAAGAGCTGACGCGCCGCATGAAAGGCGAGTTGCCGAAAAACTTCGTGCAGACGGCGGTGGACACCATCATCGCCGCTGATGAAAAGAAAGAAACTGTCGCCTCGCGCAGGGCCTCGCAACTGGCGCTGGAATCGTTTACTGCAGCCTTGCCCGAAATGCTGGGCGGCTCGGCCGACCTGACGGGCTCGAACCTGACCAACACCAAATCCACCCCCAGCCTGCGCTTTGATTTGGCCGGTGAGGTGGTGCAAACCACCAACGCCGACGGCTCTAGGACTGGCGGGCGCCACATCAACTACGGCGTGCGCGAATTCGGCATGGCCGCCCTCATGAACGGCATCGCCCTGCACGGCGGCTTTATCCCCTACGGCGGCACCTTTTTGACCTTCAGCGACTACAGCCGCAACGCCATCCGCATGGCGGCACTGATGAGGATTCGTGTGATCCACGTGTTCACGCACGACAGCATTGGCCTGGGCGAAGACGGCCCCACGCACCAGTCGATTGAACACGCGGCGTCGCTGCGCCTGATCCCCAACCTGGACGTCTGGCGCCCGGGCGACACGGCCGAAACCGCCGTCGCGTGGACAGTAGCCCTGCAAAACAAGTCCAAACCCACGGCCTTGTTGCTGAGCCGCCAGAACATCAGCTACGCGCCCAAAGGCTGCTCGGACACGGCACAGGCTGGCGACACCGATGCCTATGGCCTGGACGCCATCAGCAAAGGCGCTTATGTGCTGGCCGAGCCGTCTGAGGTGGGCATCAAAAAGAAAACGCAGGCGGTCATCATCGCCACCGGGTCAGAAGTGCAGTTGGCCCTCAAGGCACAAGCATTGTTGGCTTCCAAAAAAATAGCGGTTCGCGTGGTTTCCATGCCCAGTAACACCACCTTTGACAAACAGAGCGAGGCCTACAAAAACGCCGTATTGCCTGCCGGCACGCCGCGCATCGCGGTCGAAATGGGCGTGAGCGATGGCTGGTGGAAGTATGGCTGCGCCGCTGTGGTCGGCATCGACACCTACGGCGAATCCGCCCCCGCGCCGGCGCTGTTCAAACACTTTGGCTTCACGCCTGAGAATGTGGCGGAGACGGTTGAGAAGGTTTTGCGGAAATAGGACCGTTTGGGCTCAGGCAGAACGGGTATTGGTTTTAACTTCAGGAGCAATTCAATGGCAATCAAAGTGGGTATCAACGGCTTCGGCCGCATCGGTCGCAATGTGCTGCGCGCGGCAGTGCAAAGTTTTCCGGACATCGAAATCGTCGGCATCAACGACCTGCTGGAGCCGCATTACCTGGCTTACATGCTGCAATACGACTCGGTGCATGGCCGCTTCAAGGGCGA
>JANMVT010000222.1:0-42889 GCA_031392945.1 Rhodoferax sp.
ACGGCCCATGCGGCAACTGGCGACCTCAGCGCTTACCGCCAAAGATGCCGCCCAAAACACCGCGGATTATTTGCCGCCCCACTTCGCGGCCAATCGAGCTGGCGGCGCTCTTGAACAGTTGCTCGCCGGCACTGGCGCGGGTACGGCGCGCGCCACCACCGAGCAGGTTGCCCAGCGAGTCCAGCAGGCTGCCACCCGAGGACTCTGCCGTCGCGCCTGGCGCAGTGGGCACCGTGCCCTGGGGCGGCGCGTTGGCATGGGCGGATTTGGCCATGGCATCGGTCTTCTCTTTGGCCGTGGCCGGGTCGGCCATACGCGATTGGGTGCGTCCCTTGATCGCCTCGAACGCCGAATCCCGGTCCACCACCTTCTCGTAAACCCCGGCGACGATGGATTCGGCAATCAGCGTGGCGCGTTGGGCGGGCGTTATCGGCCCGATCTGGCTCGCCGGGGGCAACACGTAGACGCGTTCGGTAATGCCGGGCCGTCCCTTTTCGTCCAGGAAACTGACCAGCGCCTCGCCCACGGCCAGTTCGGTAATCGCGGTTTCGATATTCAGCTTTGGGTTTTGCCGCATCGTCTCGGCAGCGGACTTGACGGCTTTTTGATCGCGCGGCGTAAAGGCACGCAGGGCGTGCTGCACGCGGTTGCCCAATTGGGCCAGCACCGTGTCGGGGATGTCGAGCGGATTCTGGGTCACAAAAAACACGCCCACGCCCTTGCTGCGCACCAGACGCACCACCAGCTCGATACGTTCGATCAAGGCCTTGGGGGCATCGGTAAAGAGCAGGTGGGCTTCGTCAAAGAAGAACACCAGCTTGGGTTTGTCCAGGTCGCCCACCTCGGGCAGCGCCTCGAACAGCTCACTGAGCAGCCAGAGCAGAAAAGTGGCGTACAGGCGCGGCGCATTCATCAGTTTGTCCGCGGCCAGCACATTCACAAAGCCATGGCCGTTGGAGTCGGTCTGCATGAAGTCTTCGATATTGAGCATGGGCTCGCCGAAGAACTTCGCTCCGCCTTGGGTCTCGATCTGCATCAGGCCGCGCTGGATGGCGCCCACGCTGGCGGCGCTGACATTGCCATACTGCGTGGTGAAGTCGCGCGCGTTGTCGCCTACATACTGGCACATGGCGCGCAGGTCTTTCATGTCCAGCAGCAACAGGCCGTTGTCGTCGGCGATCTTGAAGATCAGGTTGAGCACACCGGCCTGGGTGTCGTTCAAATCCAGCATGCGCGCCAGCAGCAAAGGGCCCAAGTCGCTGACCGTGGCACGCACCGGGTGGCCCTGCTCACCGAACACGTCCCACAGGGTGGCGGGAAATGCTACTGATTCAGGAGCTGACAACCCACGTTCCGCGAGGACAGCGGCCATTTTTGACCCTATAAGTCCGGCTTGCGAGATGCCCGTGAGGTCGCCCTTCACATCGGCCATGAAAACCGGCACGCCGAGCCGGGAAAACCCCTCGGCCAGGCGTTGCAGGGTGACGGTCTTGCCGGTGCCGGTGGCGCCCGTGATCAGGCCGTGGCGGTTGGCCTTGTCGGGCCGCAGCCAGCATTGGATGAGGTCCGGCGCTTGGCCGTGCTGGCCGATCAAGATGCCCTCGGGCAACGTGTCTGTCCTGGAGTCCGCCATATCCATCCCAAAAAGTACAATCCAGCCAGTAGCGTAACCAATATTTCAAGGATTCCCGTGGCAGGACACAGTAAATGGGCCAATATTCAGCACCGAAAAGGCCGCCAGGACGAAAAGCGGGGCAAGATCTGGACACGCGTCATCCGTGAAATCATGGTCGCGGCCCGTTTGGGCGGCGCCGACTTGAGCATCAACCCGCGCCTGCGCCTGGCGGTTGAAAAAGCCAAATCGGTCAATTTGCCGGCGGAAACCGTCAAACGCAACATCGAGAAGGCCACGGGTACGCTTGAAGGCGTGACCTATGAAGAAATCCAGTACGAAGGTTATGGCATTGGCGGCGTGGCGGTCATCGTAGACACCATGACCGACAACAAGGTGCGCACCGTGGCCGAGGTGCGCCACGCCTTCAGCAAACACGGGGGCAACATGGGCACGGCGGGGTCGGTGGCGTTTCAGTTCAAACATTGCGGCCAGCTTGTGTTTGCGCCCGGCACCAACGAAGACAGGTTGATGGAGGCAGCTTTGGAGGCGGGCGCCGAAGATGTCATTGCCGGGGACGACGGCGCCATCGAGGTGCTGACCGCGTACCCGGATTTTGAGGCTGTCAAAACCGCACTGGAGACTGCGGGTTTCAAACCCGCGCTGGCTGAAATCACCATGCGCTCGGAAAACACGATTGATCTCAGTCCAGAGGATGCCGTGCGCATGCAAAAACTGCTGGATGTGCTGGAAGACCTGGACGACGTGCAGGCAGTGTTCCACAACGCGGCGTTATGAAAGCAACGGAATGAAAGTACGTGCATGAAAGTTTTGGTGATAGGCGGCGGCGGCCGCGAACACGCGCTGGCCTGGAAGCTGGCCCAGTCGCCCAAGGTGCAAACGGTCTACGTGGCGCCGGGCAATGGCGGCACCGCGCGCGACTCCCGGCTGCAGAACGTCAACATCACGGATGTCGGCGCGCTGCGTGCCTGGGCTGCTTCTGAAAAGATAGCTCTCACGGTGGTCGGACCGGAAGGCCCGCTGGCCGCTGGCGTGGTGGACGAATTCCGCGCGCACGGGCTGCGGGTGTTTGGCCCGAGCAAGGCGGCCGCGCAACTGGAGAGTTCCAAGGCGTTCTCCAAGGCCTTCATGCAGCGCCATGGCATCCCCACGGCGGCGTTTGACACCTTCACCGACGCCGCCGCCGCCCATGCGCATGTTGACAAAATCGGCGCGCCAATCGTGGTCAAGGCCGATGGCCTGGCGGCAGGCAAGGGCGTGGTGGTGGCCGTGAACCTGAAGGAAGCGCACGACGCGGTCGATTTCATGCTGCTCGACAACACCTTGGGCGTGGCCCACAACGCGGGCGGGGCGCGGGTTGTCATTGAAGAGTTCTTGCAAGGCGAAGAAGCGAGCTTCATCGTCATGGTGGACGGCAAAAACGTGCTGGCCCTGGCCACCAGCCAGGACCACAAACGGCTGCTCGATGGCGACCAGGGCCCCAACACAGGGGGCATGGGCGCCTATTCGCCCGCCCCTGTCGTCACCCCGGCGGTGCATGCACGGGCCATGCGCGAAATCATTTTGCCCACCGTTCGTGGCATGGAAAAGGACGGCGTCCCTTACACCGGTTTTCTCTACGCCGGTTTGATGATTGACGCCCAGGGCCACCCCAAAACGCTGGAATTCAACTGCCGCATGGGTGACCCGGAAACCCAGCCCATCATGATGCGGCTCAAGACCGATCTGGTGGATGTGCTGATGGCTGCCACCGAGCCGGGGCTGCACGGCCAGCTTGACAGGATTGAACTGGAATGGGACCGGCGCACCGCGCTGGGCGTGGTGATGGCCGCGCACGGTTACCCGATGAGTCCGCGCAAAGGGGACGCGGTCACCGGCCTGCCCAAAGACGCGGACGACGCCATGGTGTTCCATGCCGGAACCGCGCTGCAAGACGGTGCGGTGATGACCACTGGCGGGCGGGTGTTATGCGTGACTGTGCTGGCCGACAAGGTGGCGCTGGCGCAGCAGCACGCTTATGAAGTTGCGCGGGGCATCCAGTTTGACGGCGCGCAGTACCGCCGGGACATTGGCTGGCGCGCGGTGCGCCATTGAGCTTTGCGTCCCATCTTGTGACGCCTGCGTCCTGAATGACAAGCCTCGTCAAATGACTGAAATCGCCGTTTCCCGTTATCTGCGCGATTTGCAAGGCGAAATCACGTCGGCCATTGCACGCGTTGATGGCGGCGCGTTTTTGTCAGACGCTTGGGAAAAGGCCCCGGGTGAGGCCTTGCAGGGCTGGGGATTGACGCAAATTCTCGAAGCTGGCGATGTTTTCGAGCGCGCGGGTTGCGGTTTTTCGCACGTGCGTGGACCCCGATTGCCGCCCTCGGCCACGCAGCACCGCCCGGAGCTGGCGGGTGCGCCGTTTGAAGCCATGGGTGTCTCCCTGGTGTTTCACCCGCGCAACCCCTATGTGCCCACAGTGCACATGAATGTTCGCATGATCTCGGCCTTGCCCGCCGGCGCTGCGCCGGTTCGCTGGTTTGGCGGCGGCATGGATTTAACCCCCTATTACGGGTTTGCGGAAGACGCGGTGCACTTCCACACGGTTTGCAAGAGCGCGTTGCAGCCCTTTGGCGCTGACAAATACCCGCAGTTCAAGCAATGGTGCGACACGTATTTCTTCCTCAAGCACCGCAACGAGCCGCGTGGCATTGGCGGGATCTTTTATGACGACTTTGCCGAGGGCGGGTTCGACAACGGGTTTGCCATGATGCAGTCGGTGGGCAACGTCTTGCTCCAGGCCTACCTGCCCATCGTGGAGCGGCGGTCAAAAACAACTTACACGCAGCGCGAGCGCGATTTCCAGCTATACCGGCGCGGCCGTTACGTGGAATTCAACCTGGTTTGGGATCGTGGCACGCATTTTGGGCTGCAATCGGGCGGGCGCACCGAGTCGATTTTGATGTCAATGCCGCCAATGGCGACTTGGGCCTATCAACGCTTACCTGAGCCCGGCAGTCCGGAAGACGACCTGACGGCCAAGTTTCTGGTTGCCAGAGATTGGGTTTGATGGCCGAATTGGCAAATTCCCCGCTTCAGCGCCTTGGCGTGTTTGGCGGCGCGTTCGATCCGCCGCACAAGGCGCATGTGGCCCTGGTTGAGGCGGCGCTGGCGCAATTGCAGCTGGATCAGGTCAAGGTGATCCCCACCGGCCAAGCCTGGCACAAAACACGCGCTCTAAGCCCGGCGGCGGATCGCCTGGCCATGGCTGAGTTGGCCTTTGGCCATCTGCCCAAAGTTGCGGTGGACGCCAGGGAGATGCGACGTGCCGGTCCCAGCTACACCGTGGACACATTGCGCGAGTTGCGGCTTGAAAATCCGCAGGCAGAATTATTCCTGCTGATCGGCGCCGACCAGGCCCGGGCACTGCCGGCCTGGCACCAGTGGGAATTGCTGGTGCAGTCTGCTATAATATGCGTAGCTGAACGTGGATATTCCACAAGGGCAAACCCTCGATTTGATCCCCCATTTCAGTTAAAATCGCGTTTTGTGCGGCTGCAGATGCCGCCAAGCCCCGTCAGCGCCACCGCGATTCGGGCCGCTGCATCCAGCAGCCAAGACGTCAGCCCTCTGGTTGGCCAGGCCGTTGCGCGTTATATTGTTGACCATCACCTTTTCCAGACCGCTTGATGACTACCCAAACCATTGCCAAAAAAGACACCCAAAAACTTCAACGCGTCATCGTCGACGGGCTGGAAGACGTCAAAGCCCAGGACATTCAGGTTTTCGACACCGAACACCTGTCGGCCCTGTTTGAGCGGGTGATCGTGGCTTCGGGCACGTCGAACCGGCAGACCAAGGCGCTGGCCTCCAGCGTGCGCGACGCCGTGCGCGACGCGGGGTTCCCCAAGCCACGCATGGAGGGCGAGGCCAATGGCGAGTGGATCATCGTGGACTGCGGCGCTGCCGTTGTGCACATCATGCAACCCAGTTTTCGCCAGTACTACCACCTGGAAGAATTGTGGGGCGAGAAGCCTGTTCGCCTGAAGTTTGGCGCCTCCAAACCAGAAGTGAAGGCGCCCGCCGAGCCAGCCAAGGCCGTCAAGGCCACGGGCAAAAAACCTATCCCCGATATCAAGCGATCGAGTTCTGCCAAGAAGGGCGTGGCCGAAGCCTTCCCGTCCAAAGCCCAGGTGAGGAAGGCCTTGGCCGCCAAATCGGCGCCAGCCAGGTCTCCGGCAAAGGCCCCAGCAAAGGCACCCGCCAAATCAACGGCGAAAAGCACGCAGGTGAAAAAAGTGACTGTCAACGCCCCAGCCAAAACGGTGGCCAAAAAGACAGTTGCGACCAAGGCTCCGGTCAAAAAAGCCGCTCCACGCAAAGCCTGACCGCGACTGAAAGCGCCCCGTGAAGTTGATGATCGTGGCCGTGGGCTTGCGCGTGCCCGACTGGGCGCAAACAGCATGGGACGATTACGCCAAGCGCTTTCCCCACGAGATCAAGGTGGAACTCAAAGCCGTCAAGACCGAGCCGCGCGGTTCCAAAACCATTGACACCCTGTATGCGGCGGAACGCGCGCGTATCGAGGCGGTGATTCCCAAGGGCAGCCGCATTGTGGCGCTCGACGAGCGTGGCAGCGCGGTCACCACAGCGGCGCTGGCCGACAAGCTCAAGACCTGGCAACTGGCCAGTGACGATGTGGCGCTGGTGATTGGCGGGCCCGACGGCCTGGACCCAGCCTTCAAACAAGCCGCGCATGAGCGCATCCGCCTGTCTGATCTGACCTTGCCACATGCGTTTGCACGGGTGCTGCTGATTGAACAGCTTTACCGGGCCTGGTCGATCAATGCGGGCCATCCGTATCACCGCGAATAAGTTGTCGATGCACGATTTCATCTACCTGGCCTCACAAAGCCCAAGGCGCAGCCAGTTGCTGGCACAGTTGGGCATTCGGCACGAATTGCTGCTGGCCGGATCAGACGAAGACGCTGAGGCGATCGAGGCCATGCTGCCCAACGAGCCACCCACAAACTACGTGAAACGCGTCACCGCGTTGAAACTGGACGCCGCCCTGCTGCGCCGCAAACGCCGGGCCTTGCCATCCGCGCCGGTTCTTTGCGCCGACACCACCGTGGCGTTGGGGCGAACCATTTGCGGCAAGCCCATTGACGCCAGCGACGCGCGCCGTATGCTGGGTGAACTGTCAGGCAAAACCCACCGGGTGCTGACCGCAGTAGCGATTGGCACGGATCGCAAGCGGGTGCAACTGATGAGCGAATCACGGGTGACATTCGCGAGCATGAGTCCCGCGCAGATTCAGGCCTACGTGGCTTCGGGCGAACCGTTGGGCAAGGCCGGCGCATATGCGGTGCAGGGCAGGGCAGCGGCATTCATCTCGCATATCAGTGGCTCCTACTCTGGCATCATGGGGTTGCCTGTATTTGAGACCGCACAAATGCTGCAGTCCACGGGTTTCAGATTTTGACCGCAGTGCACTGACGAATGGCCTTATGCAAGAAGATATCCTGATCAACTGGTCGCCCCAGGAAACCCGCGTTGCCGTAGTGGAGAGCGGCGCCGTGCAGGAGTTGCATGTCGAGCGCACGCTGGAGCGCGGCCTGGTCGGCAATGTCTACCTGGGCAAGGTGGCCCGTGTGCTGCCGGGCATGCAATCGGCCTTCATCGACATTGGCCTGGAGCGCGCAGCTTTTTTGCACGTGGCCGATGTGTGGCATCGCCCGCCCGACGGCGAATCGCTCAGTGTCGCCCGCAGCACCCAGGTGCAGGTGCCGATTGAAAAACAGGTTTTTGAGGGCCAGGCCTTGACGGTGCAGGTCATCAAGGACCCGATTGGCAGCAAGGGCGCGCGCCTGTCCACCCAGATCAGCATCGCAGGGCGCTTGCTGGTTTTTTTGCCGCAGGACGACCATGTGGGCGTTTCGCAAAAAATCCCGTCCGGGCAAAGGGATGAACTGCGATCAAGGCTGCAAGCGCTCACCCAGGCGCAGGGCGGCGGATTTATTTTGCGCACCAATGGCGAAGACGCCACGGATGCCGAACTGTCAGACGACATTGCCTATTTGCGCAAGGCCTGGGCGCGCATCAAGGACGCATCCCTGCGCCTGCCGCCCATGTCCCTGTTGCACCAGGATTTGAACCTGCTGCAACGCGTGTTGCGCGACCTGGTGAGTGAAACCACCCAAACCATCCGGGTTGACTCGCGCGAACAATTTGAAGCCTTGAAGACCTTTGGCAGGGAGTTCATGCCGGCGGCGGCGGAAAAACTCCAGCACTACAAGGGCGAGCGCCCGATCTTTGATTTGTATGCGATTGATGAAGAAATCGCGAAGGCGCTGGGCCGCCGCGTGGAACTCAAATCCGGCGGGTACCTGATCATCGACCAGACCGAAGCCTTGACAACCGTGGATGTCAACACCGGCGGTTTTGTTGGTGCGCGCAATTTTGACGACACCATTTTCAAGACCAATCTGGAGGCGGCCCAGGCCATTGCACGCCAGCTGCGTTTGCGCAACCTGGGCGGCATCATCATTGCCGACTTCATCGACATGGTGCGTGAGGACCACCGCGATGCCGTGCTGGCCGAGTTTCGCAAGCAGTTGCAGCGGGATCGGGTCAAAACCACGGCGGGCGGGTTCTCGCAACTGGGCCTGGTCGAGATGACGCGCAAGCGCACTCGTGAATCGCTGGCGCACATGTTGTGTGAACCCTGCGCGGTTTGCGAGGGAAAAGGCAGCGTCAAGACGGGGAGAAGTGTGACCTATGATATTTTCCGGGAGATTTTGCGCGAAGCCCGCCAGTTCAATCCACGTGAGTTTCGGGTCGTCGCCTCGCCCAAGGTCATAGAGCTTTTTTTGGACGAGGAGAGCCAGCACCTGGCGGGCCTTTCCGAATTCATTGGCAAACCGGTGTCCCTGCAAAGCGAGGCGGCGATGGGGCAGGAGCAGTACGATATCGTGCTGTTGTAGACAGATGCCTGAATCCCTACGCATAGCGGTGATCAGCCGGGTGTTTTCCAGGTCGGGCGGTGGCGCCGAAAGTTACTCGGTGGCGCTGGTCAAGCAGCTTGTCGCCCGCCATGACATCCAGGTGTTTTCACAAGAATCGGATCATCCCGTTGAAGGCGTGGGTTATCACCCGGTTTTCATGCTGAGCCGCAAGCCGCGCTGGGTGAACCAATTGTTGTTCGCCATTGCCACCTGGCTCAAGACGCGCCGGGGTTTTGACGTGGTGCATTCGCACGAAAACACCTGGCACGGGCAAATTCAGACGATTCATGTGCGCCCAATCCGGAACAATCTCTTCATTCCCTATCGCGGATTTCGACTGGCGCTGCGCTGGCTCAAAGTGGCTTTGAGTCCCCGGCTGATCACCTATGTGGTGTTGGAGGGCGCGCGCTTCGATCTCAAGCCGGACAGAAGAACGGTTGCGACCTCTGACAGCCTGCGCATTGAATGTGAGCAAGCCTATCCGTTTTGCGCAGGAAAAATCGCTGTGATCGCGCCTGGCACCGATCTGCCGGCGCAGTCCATTGACCGGCTGACCGCACGCACATTGCTCCAATTGCCCCTTGCCGGCCGTTTGGTCTTGTTCGTCGCAAACGACTACGCAAAGAAAGGGCTGGATGCCTTGCTTGCCGCGATGGCCCAACTGGATGTCGATGTCGGCCTGGCCGTGGTCGGCAAACCGGGGGCCATGCCAAAGTATGTGCAAAGGGCGGCGCAATTGGGTTTGACCGCGCGGGTGCATTTTCTAGGGGCCCTTGATGGTCTTTCGCAGGCCTATTGGGCGGCCGACTGCCTGGCCCACCCGACGCTGGAGGACAGTTTTGCCATGGTAGTGCTTGAAGCCATGGCACATGGCTTGCCGGTGGTGGTCAGCGCGCCGCCTTATTGCGGGATATCCAATTCACTCATCCACGGTGACGAGGCGCTTTTGCTGAGCGACCCAAATAACGCCGCCGATTTGAGCCGCTTGATCGGGTCGCTGCTGCATGAACCCGCCGTGGCTGAACACCTGCGTGTCAAAGGGCATGCATTCGCAGGGCGCCACTCCTGGGAAAATGCGGCCTTGCAATACGAGGCGCTTTACCAGGAGGTTGGCGCGGCACGCATCCCATGAAACCGATTTCAAAACAGCGCTGGTTGGTCATCGCGCACGCCTTCAACATGGATGGGCGCGCCGCCAGTCAAACCATCACCGACAAGTTGCCCCATCTGCGGGACGCGGGCATTGAAATCGTCGTTCTAAGCGGTGTTTCCGGCGTTCATGACAGCCAGTTCGAGCACTACCAGTTATGGCCTGCCGGGCCCGCCGGTTTGCGTTTTGAGTTGCGGCACGTGTTGCGCCGCCGCTTGGGCCATGGCATTCGATACCGACTTGTGATGACTTTGGCATCGCTGTTTTTGTGGCCGGGCATGTTGGTCGAAAAATTGCTTCGCCCGGTGGAAAGCTCCTGGTCCTGGTGGCTAAGCGCGTACCTCAAGGGTCGTGCCCTGGCCCGGCAAAAACCGTTTGACCTGGTTTATTCCAGCGGTGGCGCATTTGCCGCGCACCTGGCGGGTCGCGCCTTGAAGCGGGCCACTGGCACGCCCTGGCTGGCCGAGGTGCACGACCCCTTGGTGATGCCGGGCAGCTTGCCGGACACACCGCAGCAAAAGATGCAGGCGCGGGTCGAACAATTGATTTGCAGCGACGCCGACATTGCCATCTGGTTTACCGACCAGGCGCTCGCCAGCGCCCTGGCACGCCATCCTCAACTGGGCGAACGCGGCAAGATGATGTTGCCGGGTGTCGACAGACCTTTCAATGCGCTGCCACCCTATCAGCCAGGACCCAAATTTGTCATCGGCCACTTTGGCTCGCTTTCACCAACCCGGCATCTGGGGCCGGTCATCCAGGCCATGGAACTGATCAGCCGGCGCAGCCCAGAGCTGCTGCCGGATATGGAGTTGCATGTGTATGGTGGACCGTTGGACAGTGTGTCCGTTGCCCTGCTTGCTGATTCGCCGGTACGGCAATCTGTGCGGCATTTCGGCCGCATCGAGGCCGATGCCAGTACCGGGCTGAGCGGTCGCGAGCTGATTTTGCGCCGCATGCGCTCAAGCGACGTATTGCTGCTCTTGCACGGCGAAGACGCGATGTGCCCTGAATACATTCCGTCCAAACTCTATGAGTACCTGTGGATGCAGCGCCCGATAGTGGCCACTGTTCATCACAATCCGCAGATGGCGGACTTGATACGGGGGCAGGGGCATGTTGTTGTGGAGGCAATGCAGGCAGAGGCAGCAGCCATTGACCAGTCCAATCAACTGGCCACTGCGCTGGAATTACTTTATAAAAAATGGCAAACGCTTGGCTTGCCTGACAATGACTTGGCCAGCCCGTTTACCACTAAGGCGTCGGTTGGGCAATTGATGGCATGGGCAGCAAAATTGCCCGCTCGAACAACCGCGACATAGCGCCATGAAGACCGACATGATTCCAACGCATGATTTGTCAGTGGGCAGCAACCAAATTGTACGTTCGGCCATTTTGATTGGTATCTTTGCCGCATGTTATCTGGCGGTATTGCCAATGGCCGACACGATTGCGTTTCGCAATCTCGCACTTGGGTTGCTTTCCGTGGCATTGGCATGGTATTTCCTCAGAGTCCGTCAGTTTCATTGGACTGCGCCGCCGCTGGTTTTCAGTCTGTGGGCTGCCTACCTTGCCTTATTTCCCTTGGTTGCGGAGTCGCATTCTGTTGCATTTGAGAACCTGGCGGGTCAATGGGGCCGCAGCGTTTTGGCCATGTTGGCAGGTGCCGGCGTTGCCGCTGTGTTTTCCAGGAGGCGACTGGGGACCACCTTTCATCTGGGCCTGCTTAGCGCCATTCCCATCCTGATTTACCTTGGTCTCTTTATTTGGAAAGCGTGGGCCACATCGTCAATTCCTTGGGGCTATTGGGGGCGCGAAACACATCACGCGGATATCGGGTACGCCGCCGGCCAGGCCGTGGTGCTATTGTCAGTCGCAATTGTTGCAGGTCGAAAGAGTCTGCGGGTACCCGCGATGCTCATTATTCTGACCTGCCTTGCCAGCACAATATTTGCGCGCTCGCGGGCTGGATCGGCGTTTTGTCTGGTTGGCAGCGCATTGGTGTTTGGGATGGCCTATTTGATTCGTGCCAGGCAGCATCGCATTGTGCTGGTGGCTGGCTTGGCCGGAATATTCCTCGTCGGTTCCTTGAGTCTGGCGTTGGCATTCAAGGAAGATCCCCGATGGCGCACCATGGCCTTGCAACTTGTTGCGGGATTCCAGGGCGATGCGATCCAGATACAGTGCGAGGGGACGGCGTCCATCGAAGCCGATATCACCAAGAAATACGCGCCAGTAGGACAGGCACAGAGCGTGATTGCCAGCGTGCGCGACGGTGACGCTGCCAGAATGGTTGTGCTGCGGGCCAGTCTGCAGTTGGCGCTCAAACATCCCTGGGGTATTGACGGGTCGCGCCAGGCCTATCAGAAATTGCTCAAGCAGGAATGTGCCCGACCCGCCATTTTGATGGCGCATGCCCACAACGGCTGGATTGACACCATGCTGGCCCTGGGCTGGGCTGGCGCGTTATTGTATTTTTGGGTCTTTGCGTATTTTTCCACGCAAGGGTATTCGTTGCTTCGCCGTGAAAAGAAATTGGATGAATGGGCGCTGGTGTTGATCGCGCTGTCTGCATTCTGGATTTTGCGCGGCTTCACGGATTCGGTCTTTCGTGACCACATGCTGGAGATGCAGGGCTTCGTGCTTTCGTACGCGTTGGTGAGATTGAAATTGAACGCCGTCGCTGTAGCCATAGCTGTCGCCGATTCAACCCCGGACAAATCGAAAGAACGTCTTTAGCTTTCTGTTGATGCGGGAAAGGGCACTTTTGTGTTCGCCGTAACCGGTTCCGTCCCAATTGGATTGCCGGACAACACCCAGGTAATTTTGCCGGATAACGTCCAGAGTGATGCCGCGTTTGCGGTCCGATCTGTACTGGATTTCATGCAGATAGGCGCGGAAAAATGGGTCTGCCGGGCGCAATGGAACAGCCTGAAATTTGAGCATTGCTTCGCCATAAAGGCGCAACTCATAGGGATGCTGAACCAAGGTGTCGGTGTATGAGACATTTTTTTGTTGCAGAAATACATCCAGCGACTCCCACACTTTTCGTGACCATACCAGGGGTGGAATGCCAAAGTCATAAGCTTTGCCAGGTCGTCCCAAAAATGCTTGCGCCAGTGCCGCTTCCCTTTCCAGAAAGGTTTGAACTTTTGATATCTGTCTTGAGGCAAAGTAGGTTAGAAGCTCCTTGCCTTCTCCGATGACGGTGTAAGGCACCCCGTCATCGCAGATGAAATCGGCTATTCCAAACTCGCGGATGAATTCGTTGTCGGAATCCAGGCAAACATAATTCATGGCGAGACCAAGCCGCCAAAAAGAGGACTTGACGATTTGCTGGGACACCGACCCCGGTAGGGTTGCGAGTCGGGCGGCATCAAGGCCGGGTATGAGCTTGGTTATTTCCTCGTCACAAATGAGAGTCAATTCATACGGCTTCATATGTTCGAGGAACAATGGATGGTCCGCCGACGGAACTGAAATGTATAGCGATATCCTGTCCACATTGAACTGCTGGACCGAGCGAGCCAGATTCACGCAGCGAAGCAAGTCAGCTGAATAACTCTTGCAATAGAGGACAAGATCTTTCATGTTGAACTCAGCCGCGCCGGTCTTCATATCCTGTCAAAACCTTCAATGCAAACAGCCCGAGATGCGCGGCTCGAGCAACCATCATCCGGTCAAGCGTCAACAGGTCGTCGCCCGCGTGAACCCGCCCACGATGGGTTGTCGTCGCCGTGATGTAGCCCGCATCGCCAACCATTCGGCGATGGATTGCGTTGAACCGGCCATAGGGATAACAGAAATGCCTGACTTCGCATCCCAATTGCTTTTCCAGTTCCCGCTTCGAATCTGCAATCTGCCTTTCGGCCTCACCCATGTCGATGGCATTCAAGTCGGCGTGGGTGCATGTGTGTGAGCCAACGTCCATTCCGGCGCCAAGCCAGGCACGCCAGTCTTTGCAGGTCATCAAGGGTTTTTGGGCGACGCCAATGTTCAGGTCCCAGCTGTTCATTGCGCCAATCATGCTGCTGACTGCATAACAGGTGGCGCTAAACCCATATTTTCGAAGCACAGGCAGGGCGTTGTGCAAAGTGTTTTGGTAACCGTCGTCAAACGTGATGCCAACCACACGCCCTTGGCGCTCACCTTTGAGATAAGGCTCCAACTCCCGCATCGACAGCCCTTGGTAACCCAGGGCCTTCAGCAGCCGCATCTGGCGCGCAAACGCGCCGGGCGCCACCACGAGCCCGCGCAACGGCGTGCCGCGGGGCGGCGGCACATCTATCTGGTGGTACATCAGGATGGGGATGTTCATGACTGCATGCGGCTCAAATTCGCGTAATAACCGTTGGCATACAGCAGCTCGGCGTGGGTTCCCGATTCGACGATGCGGCCCTGGTCGAGCACCAGAATGCAATCAGCCCGCTCGATGGTGCTCAGCCGATGGGCGATCACGAGCGTGGTCCGGTTTTTCATGAGCGCCGCAAGCGCCGCCTGCACCTGGCGTTCAGATTCGGTGTCCAGCGCCGAAGTCGCCTCGTCAAGAATCAATATCGGCGCGTCTTTGAGGATCGCGCGGGCGATGGCAATTCGCTGACGCTGGCCGCCAGACAGGCGGGCGCCGTTTTCGCCAATCAAAGTGTCCAGCCCTTGCGGCAACTGTTCAATGAACTCCCAGGCGTTGGCGGCGCGCGCGGCGCTGACGATCTCGTCGCGGCTGCGTTGTCCGATGGAGCCAAAGGCGATGTTGGCCTCGACGCTGTCGTTGAACAGGACGATGTCCTGGCTGACCATGGCGATGTTGCGGCGCAGGCTGGCCAAAGACATTTGGCCGATGTCCACACCATCCAGCAGTATCTGGCCGGACGTCGCGTGATAGAAGCGCGGGATCAGGGCGCCCAGGGTGGTTTTTCCGCCTCCGGACGCGCCGACCAGGGCCACCGTCTTGCCTGTGCCGAGCTTGAAACTGATGCCATCCAGCGCGCGCCGGTCAGCGCCGGGATAAGCGAAGCTGACGTTTGAAAACTCGATGTTGCCGTTTGAACGTTCAAGTTGGGTCTGGCCTTGATCGGCCTCCCCGGGCGTGTCCAGCAGGGAAAACACGCTCTCGCAAGCCGCCAGCCCGCGTTGCAGCGTCGTGTTGACCGTGGTAAGTTGTTTGACCGGGGAAATCAGCATCAGCATGGCCGTGATGAATGACACAAACCCGCCGGCGGACGCGCCTGCCTGGCCGGTTGCCTGGCTGAGCGCCAGAAAAGTGATGACGGCGATGGCCACCGCTGCGGCGATGTGGGTGATCGGCGTCACCGCCGAGGCAGGAATGGCCTCCCGCATCTGCGCACGGCGGAAACGCTCGGTGTCTTGCCAGAAGCGCTGGCTCTGCTGGGCCTGGCCGCCGAACAGCTTGACGAGCTTTTGCCCGACCGTGGTTTCTTCAATCGTGTGGGAGATGAAACGGATGGACTCCAGACTCATGCGGCTGGCCGCCCGCATGCGCTTGCTGAACGCCTTGACGACCAAGGCGATGACCGGGCCGATGGCCAGCGTGATGAGCGTCAATTTCCAGTCGAGGTACAGCAAATAGGCCAGCAAGGCCAGAACAGTGATGGATTCTCGCACGATGGAAATCAGGGAACTGGTTGCCGCCTCAGACAAATTGCTCACGTCGTACACCAGGCGCGATATCAATTTGCCGGAAGATTGATCGTGGTAGGTCTGGCTCGGCAGCACCAAGATCTTGGCAAACAACTCGCGCCGCAAGTCCGTTACCAGACGGCTCGATATCCACATCATCAGGTACCCGGTGCAAAAGACAAAAACGCTCCTCAAAAGGAAGAATGCCACGATGCCGGCCGGTATCAGCCAAACCATGCGGGCGTCCTGGGTTGTGAACCCGTTGTCCAGCAAAAACTTCATGATGGCCGGAAACACCGGCTCGGTGAGCGCCACCGCCACCATGCCCAAAATGGCCAGCGAGCAGGCCGTCCAGTAAGGCTTGAGGTAAGTGAGCAGGCGCGCGTAGAGAACCTGATTGTTGTGGACGGGAGGTTCAGGCGCCACTGGCGAGCCGGGTTTGTCGTGCGGGCCTTGAGT
Organism: Rhodoferax sp.; assembly: GCA_031392945.1. GTDB lineage: Bacteria > Pseudomonadota > Gammaproteobacteria > Burkholderiales > Burkholderiaceae_C > JANYCG01. The sequence goes on from JANMVT010000222.1 coordinate 15,872, forward strand.
CATTTGGGGGCCTGCCATTGTTCCCCCTTCTGGATTTCAATGGCTTTGACGTAACGGTAGAAAGTCCCTTCAAAATTGCCAAGGGCGATGACAAACCCGGCCCAACCGTCCAGAAATCCGCGTTTGAAAACATAGTGCTTCACAAAGGCCCAGGCGCCGTGCGCCAGCGCGCCGCCCATCGAAAGCCGGCGTTCTGAAATGCGTTGCGCACCCAACGTTGAATAACGGTTGGCTTTGTGCATGACTTCGGCCATGTTTTTGAACGGGAACTGCCAAATCGCGTTTTTGAGGTACCCCAAGGGTTTGCTTGAATTCACCACAAAGCCTTCGTGTACCGCTTTCTGGTCGTAATGCAGGCAGCCATTGCGAAACAGCTGTGGCTGGCGGTAATTGGGGTACCAGCCGGAATGTTGGATCCAGCGTCCCATGAAGTAGTTGCGCCTGGGCACCCACCATGCGTCAGCCACGTCAATATCGGCCGGCGCACGGACGATCTCGAGAATCTCACGCTCGACCCCGGGCGTGCAGCGCTCGTCCGCGTCGAGGCTGAAAATCCAGGGATGGGCACAGGCGGCAATGGCCTGGTTGCGCAGATCGCCAAAGCCTTTAAAGTCAACCTGCACAACCCTGGCGCCAAGCTTCGCAGCTATCTCGGGCGTGCCGTCCATGCTCCAGGAATCCACCACAATGATCTCATCCGCCCAATGCACGCTTTTGATGGTGGCGGCCACTTTTTCGGCTTCATTGAATGCGATGATGTAGACGGAAATTTTGCTCATCGATGATGGTGGTATTCTGCGGCCTCGCCAAGCCGGTGGCGTGGTCGTCAAGCGCAACAGTCTAGTTCAAAAAATGCAGGCAGCCCAACTTCTTTCCGTGGTGATTTCGACCTACAACCGAAGTGACGCCTTGTTGGCGGTGCTGGACGGCCTGTCACGTCAAACTGATCAAAATTTTGAAGTGATCGTTGCGGACGATGGCTCCGCACAGGCACATTCCCGGCAAATCATCCAGTCCCAAGTGGCCAAAACCCTGCGCGTGGTCCATTTTTGGCATCCGGACATTGGCTTCACACTGTCAAGCGTGCGCAACCGGGGCGTCGGCCTGGCCCAGGGTGACTATCTTGTCTTCATGGACGGCGATTGCGTGCCGGAAGTTGACTTCATCGCCCAGCACAAACGTTTGGCACAGCCGGGCTGTTTTCTCAATGGCAGCCGGGTGCTCCTGTCCGCGGATTTGACGGCTGGCGTGCTTGGCGGGGTGCAAAAACTGGCGGGGCGGTCCGCCGGCTTCTGGTTGAAACAGCGCTTGCTTGGGCATTGCAACAAGCTGACTGGCCTGCTGCGCTTGCCCAACTGGCGCTGGCGCGTCAGACGGCAGTTTTCCTTGAAAGGCATCCGAGGCTGCAACCTGGCCATGTGGAAGGCGGACTTTTTGCGGGTAAACGGATTTGACGAGTCTTTCACCGGCTGGGGCCATGAAGACGCGGACATGGTTCAGCGCTTGCACAATGCCGGTGTGTCGCGCAAAAACGGCTACTGCGCCACCGAGGTTTTTCATCTGTGGCACAAGGAAGCCGTGCGCGACAAGGCCTCGCAAAACGCCGCCGTGGTCCTGGAGCGCGCCAAAACCGGGTTGACCCGATCCGTTCGCGGTTACGAGCAGTTGCGCGATGCCGGTGATGCCGTCATCACAAGTCTCGGATAATGCCCCCATGATCAAACGCATTTTTTGCAGCTTGCTGCTCAGCCTGGCCGGTTTGTCGGCAACGGCCCAATTCAGGGTGGAAGTCTCAGGCGTCGGCTTGACCCAACAGCCAATCGCCATCGCCGCTTTTCGCGGCGACGACGCGGCACCCCAAAAAATCAGCGCCATCATCCAGGCCGATCTGGAACGCAGTGGCCAATTTCGGGCCATCGACGCCGCTGGCGCGGCCCTGGATGAAGCCACCCGCCCCGACGTCTCCGTCTGGCGGCAAAAGGGCGCAGACTCCCTTGTCGCCGGCAGCGTCACGCGCCTCGCGGACGGGCGTTTTGACGTGCGCTTCCGGCTTTGGGATGCGGTGCGGGGGCAAGACCTTGGCGGCCAGAGTTACGCTGTCACACAGGCTGATTTGCGCCTGGCCGCGCACCGCGTGGCCGACTTCATCTATGAAAAACTCACCGGCGACAAAGGCGTCTTCTCGACCCGCATCGCATATGTCACCAAAGCCGGGACGCGCTTCAACCTTTGGGTCGCCGACTCCGATGGTGAAAATTCGCAATCGGCGCTGGCCAGTCCGGAACCCATCATTTCGCCGGCCTGGTCACCCAATGGCTCACAGCTGGCTTACGTGTCTTTCGAGTCGCGCAAACCGGTTGTCTACGTGCATGACGTGGCCAGCGGAAAGCGCCGCCTGATCGCCAATTTCAAAGGCTCCAACAGCGCTCCGGCCTGGTCGCCGGACGGCCGCACGCTGGCCGTCACCTTGAGCCGCGATGGCGGTTCGCAGCTCTACGCCATCGACGCCAACGGGGGCGAGCCGCGGCGCCTGGCCCAGTCGGGCAGCATCGACACCGAGCCCGCCTATTCGCCTGACGGCAAATACATCTATTTTGTGAGCGACCGGGGCGGCGCGCCGCAAATCTACCGGATGGGCGTGTCGGGCGGCAACCCGGAGCGGGTCACCTTTACTGGCAGTTACAACATTTCACCCGCGCTTAGCCGAGACGGGCGCTGGCTCGCCTATATTTCCCGTGTCAATGGCGCGTTCAAATTGCATGTGATGGAGATTGCCAGCGGCAGCATCGCCGCGATCACCGATACTGCTTCTGACGAGAGCCCCAGTTTCGCGCCCAACAGCCGCCTGATCGTCTATGCGACGTCCGTGCAAGGCCGGGAGGCGCTGATGACTTCGACTGTCGATGGCAAAATCAGGGCCCGCCTGGCAGGTCAAAATGGCGCCATCCGCGAACCGGACTGGGGTCCGTTCCAGAAACAATGAATCTTGATCGTCAACCTATGTCTGGAGTAATTGAATGAAGCGATTTTTGCTGGCTGCGGCGCTGGGTGTGGTGTTGGCGGGATGTGGATCCGCCGTCAAGCTGGACAACGTTCCTGTTGAAAACAAGACCGGCACCGCTGTCGGGGCGGGCGGCTCGACTGCGCCCAGGGACGGCTCCGGCGCCGGCGGCGTCGGCACGAGCAATGTGGCCAAGGTTGACCTCGGCAAAACGGCCGGCGACGCGGCGGCGCCGACCGGCGCGAAAATCATCTACTTTGATTTCGACAGCTTCACCATCAGGCCTGAATTCCAGAACGTGATTGAAAACCACGCCCGTTACATGAAGGCCGACAAGAACCGCAAGGCCGCCCTGGAAGGCCACACCGATGAACGCGGCGGACGCGAGTACAACCTGGCACTGGGCCAAAAACGCGCTGAAGCGGTGCGCCAGGCGTTCGGCCTGCTGGGCGTCAGCGACGCGCAGCTGGAAGCGGTGAGTTTCGGCAAGGAAAAGCCGGCCGCGCCGGGCGGCGACGAAGAGTCGATGGCAAAAAACCGCCGCACTGAAATCACGTACCGATGACCTTTTTGCGCCCGAATCAAATGAAGGTTGTCAACCGCTGTCTGGCTGCGGGTTTGACCTGCCTTTTTGTAGGAACAGCCAGCGCAGGCCTGTTTGACGACGAAGAGGCCCGCAAGGCGATCCTGGATCTTCGCCAGCGGGTGGAGGCGGTGCGCCAGGAGCTGGATCAAAAAATGAGCGAGCAAAAACGCGCGCAGGAAGCCGGCGCCCAGGACGCGGCGCAGGCCCGGCGCAGCCTGCTCGAATTGCAGAACCAGATCGAGGTGCAGCGCGCCGACCTGGCCAAACTGCGCGGCGAAAACGAGCAACTGACGCGCACGCTTGCGGAAACACAACGCCAGATGGCGGATGTGCAGCGCCAGCAGAAGGACGCCTCGCAAGGCGTGGACGACCGGCTTCGCAGGTTCGAGCCCGCCAAGGTCAGCGTTGACGGGCGCGAGTTCACGGCCGAACCCGGTGAGCGGCGCGATTTTGAAGCGGCCCTGGCGATTTTCCGCAAAGGCGAATTCGCCGCAGCCCAGACCAGTTTTGTCGATTTTCTGAAGCGCAACCCCCAAAGCGGTTATGCCCCGTCAGCCTTGTTCTGGCTCGGCAACGCCCAGTACGCGACGCGGGACTACAAGGAGGCTGTGACCAATTTCCGCTCCCTTCTCGCGCAGGCGCCAGACCACCTGCGTGCGCCCGAGGCGGTGTTGTCCATCGCCAATTGCCAGCTAGAGCTCAAGGACACGCGCGGCGCGCGCAAAACCCTGGACGATCTGGTCAAAGCCTATCCGCAGTCGGAAGCGGCGGTGGCGGCGAAAGACCGCCTGGCGCGGCTCAAATAAAGCGTCAAATGCCAGCCCCTAAAATCGGGGCATGCAAGCTTCCGATCTCTCGTGGCTCAACACGCAAGTGCTGTGGGCCAGTTTCATTCTCTCCGCAGTTTTTGGCGCCATCGCCCAGCGCACCCATTTTTGCACCATGGGGGCCGTGAGCGACGTGGTCAACATGGGCGACTGGACGCGTATGCGGCAATGGGGTTTGGCCATGGGTGTGGCGATGCTCGGATTTGCCGCGCTGGCCTTCACCGGCCTGATCGACCCCGTGAAAACCTTGTATGCATCCAATCGGTTGATCTGGCTGTCCGCGATGCTTGGCGGCGCGATGTTTGGTTTTGGCATGGTGCTGGCTTCCGGCTGCGGCAGCAAAACCCTGGTTCGCATCGGCGGGGGCAGCCTCAAGTCGCTGGTCGTCTTTGTCGTGATGGCGGTTGCCGCGTTTGCCACACTGAAAGGCGTCACCGCCGTGTTGCGGGTGGCCAGCGTCGATAAAGTGGCGCTCGATTTGGCGATGGGCACGAGCTTGCCGCAATGGGTGGCCGCAGCCCTTGGCATCAAATTGCCGCTGGCCGGATTGCTTCTGGGCGGAGGCCTGGGCAGCGTTTTGCTTCTCTGGGCCCTGCAGGGCAAAGGTTTTCGGTCAGCCGACAATCTGCTGGCTGGCTTCGGGCTTGGCGCCATCATCGCCGCGATGTGGTGGGTCAGCGGCGCCTTGGGCCATGTGGCCGAACATCCCGAGACCCTGCAGGAGGCCTTTCTGGCGACCAATTCCGGGCGCGCCGAGGCCTTGAGTTTTGTCTCGCCAGTTGCCTACACCCTGGACTGGCTGATGTTTTTCAGCGACAAGAACAAGCTGCTCACCATCGGCATCGTGTCGGTGCCGGGCGTAGTCGTGGGCTCGGCCTTGTGTGCCCTGGCCATGCGGACGTTCCGTTGGGAAGGTTTTGGCAGTGTGGAAGACGTCGCCAACCACCTCGCTGGCGCCACCCTCATGGGTGTCGGCGGCGTAACCGCGATGGGTTGCACGGTGGGGCAGGGCCTGAGCGGCGTCTCGACCCTGAGCGCTACCAGTTTCATAGCTGTCGCAGCCATCATTTTTGGAGCCGTCGCGGCTTTCAAGTACCAGATCTGGCGGATTGAGCGCTTTGATTGAAGTGCCTGCCCCCGATCTCGAACGCCGGTTCGGCGGCCTGGCGCGCCTGTACGGCGTGTCGGGCGCGGCCCGCATCCGCGCCGCGCATGTGGCTGTGATCGGCATCGGCGGCGTGGGCTCCTGGGCAGTGGAGGCGCTGGCCCGCAGCGGGGTGGGGCAACTGACCCTGATTGACCTTGACCATGTCTCCGAATCCAACATCAACCGGCAAATCCATGCGCTTGATGTCACGCTCGGCCAGGCCAAGGTGCTGGCCATGCGCCAGCGCATCGCGCAGATCAACGCGGATTGCCATGTCGACTGCATTGAAGAATTTGCCGGGCCCGGCAACTGGCCGAAGATATTGCCCGCCGGTGTGGACGCCGTGATCGACGCCTGCGACCAGGTAAAAGCCAAAACCGCCATGGCGGCCTGGGCAATGCGATCAGGCACGCCCTTCATTTCAGTGGGCGCCGCCGGCGGCAAGCGCCACGCGCACCGGGTGGACATTGACGATTTGAGCAACACCACGCATGACCCGCTGCTGGCCCAGTTGCGCTACCGCCTGCGCAAGGAACACGGCGCGCCGCGCGAGGGCAAAAAAATCGGCGTGGCCTGTGTTTTCAGCCGCGAGGCCGTAATGGCACCCGACGCCTCATGCGAAGTGCCGGATGGCGCCGGGGTGGACGGCTCGCTCAATTGCCATGGATACGGCTCGGTCGTCAGCGTCACGGCCACCTTCGGTCAATGTGCTGCGGGCTGGTTGATGGATCAAATAGCGACCCGCAAAATATCCCTGCGCAACTGAAAAAGCCACGAAAAAGAACGCTATAATTTGAGGCTTTGCTGCATGGCGTAAATCAGGCTGCAAAAAGCGAAAGGGGCTTGAAGTTCACGTTTCAAACCCTGATGGGATGTTAGCTCAGTTGGTAGAGCAGCGGACTTTTAATCCGTTTGTCGTGGGTTCGACCCCCGCACATCCCACCAAAATTTGAAGGCCTGAACCGCATCGGTTTGGGCCTTTTCTGATTGCGATTTGCGATTTGCAAATTCCGTGCTGATGTGCAAAGCGGGTTCTTAGCTCAGTTGGTAGAGCAGCGGACTCTTAATCCGTAGGTCGACAGTTCGAATCTGTCAGGACCCACCACTTTTATCCCATCAGGCGCTGGCGGTTTCCATTCGGGCCGACAGCGCGAGCCACTGATCTTCCAGCGTTTTGAGCTCGTCATTCACCACCTTGAGCCGTTTGCCGACCTCGGCGATTTCAGACGGCAGGGGCAGGGCGGCCAGGCGGCCTTCGAGCGCCGCGCCTTCACCGTTCAAGACGTCCATCCTTGCCTCGACCAGTTCCAGCTCGCGCTTGAATGATTTCGGTTTGACGGCCCCCGACTTGTTGTCGCCCGCGTGTTTGCCATGGTCCATGCGCCGCTGCTCGGCCTTGCTCTGTTCGCTGGCGGTGTGGGCTGCAGCCTCGGCCTTCTGCGCCTTCGCAGCGGCCTTGGCGGCACCGCTGGTGGCTTCCTTGATGGCTTCGCGCTGGCGCTTGGCTTCGTCCAGCAGGTAGCGCTGGTAGTCGTCCAGATCGCCGTCAAACGGCGCGACGCCGCCGCGCGACACCATCCAGAACTCGTCACACACGGCGCGCAGCAGGGCGCGGTCGTGGCTGACCAGCATCACCGTGCCTTCAAATTCATTGAGCGCCATGCTCAGCGCCTCTCGCGTGGCCAGATCCAGGTGGTTGGTGGGCTCGTCCAGCAGCAGCAGGTTGGGGCGCTGCCAGACGATCATGCACAACACCAGGCGGGCTTTTTCGCCGCCGCTCATGCTGCCCACGGCCTGCTTGACCATATCGCCGCCAAAATTGAAGGTGCCCAGAAAGCTGCGCAGGTCCTGTTCGCGTGTGGCCTGGCCCTGAATCTTGCCGGCCGCCGTCATTTCGCGCACCAGGCGGATCATGTGCTCCAGCGGCGTGTCGGCCGGGCGCAGCACGTCCAGCTCCTTCTGGGCGATGTAACCGATGTTCAGGCCCTTGCCTTCGGTAACTTCGCCGCCCAGAGGCTTCAAATCGCGTGCGATGGTTTTCACCAAAGTGGATTTGCCCTGGCCATTGGCCCCCAGGATGCCGATGCGCTGGCCTGCCAGAACTGATTTGCTGACGTTCTGCACGATCACCGTGGGTGCCGTGCCTTCAGGGGCGTCTTCAGGCGGCGGGTAGCCAAAACTCACACCCATCATCGACAGCATGGGGTTAGGCAGGTTGGCCGGCTCCTTGAACTCGAAGGTGAAATCGGCATCGGCCAGCAATGGCGCGATTTTTTCCATGCGGTCCAGCGCCTTGACGCGGCTTTGCGCCTGTTTGGCCTTGCTGGCCTTGGCCTTGAAACGGGCGATGAACTTCTGTAGATGCACTATCTTGTCCTGCTGCTTGGAATAGGCGTTTTGCTGCAACTCCATCTGCTCGGCGCGCATGTCTTCAAACTTGCTGTAGTTGCCGCCATAACGCACCAGTTTGGCGGCGTCTATGTGCAGGGTGACATTGGTCACCGCGTCCAGAAACTCGCGGTCGTGGCTGATGACCACCATGGTGCCTTCGTAACGCTTGAGCCAGGCTTCCAGCCACACCAGGGCGTCCAGGTCCAGGTGGTTGGTGGGCTCGTCCAGCAGCAGCAGGTCTGACGGGCACATCAGCGCCCGTGCCAGTTGCAGGCGCATGCGCCAGCCGCCCGAGAAGCTGTTGACCGGGTTGGCCAGCTCGGTCGTCTTGAAGCCCAGGCCCAAAATCAGGGCCTGGGCGCGGGCTGGGGCATCGTGGGCGCCCGCGTCCTGCAGGGCCATGTAGGCGTGGGCCATGCGGTCGTAGTCTTCGGTGGCCTCGGACGCTGTGACTTCTGTTTGCGCCGCCAGCAATACGGTGTCGCCCTCAACCACAAAATCGGTTGCGCTTTGTTCTGTCTCGGGCATGTCCTGCGACACCTGGCCCATGCGCCATTGCGCGGGGATGTAATACTCGCCCGCGTCTTCATGCAGGCCGCCATTGAACAGCGCAAACAGCGACGATTTGCCGGCGCCGTTGCGCCCCACCAGGCCCACCTTTTCACCGGGGTTGAGGGTGACGGAAGCGCTGTCCAGCAACACTTTGGCGCTGCGGCGCAGGGTGACATTTTTAAGGGTGATCACAAGATTCGATGGGGTAAAAAATTCGCGGCACTGGCGCGATTCAGAAATTCAGGAACAGAACTGGAATGGATTGGATTGGATTAAAATGCTATATTAATAATAGCTATAAACCTATATCCCGCGAGGGGAATTACCCTATTTTACTGGAAACTGCCAGTGTTTTGGATATTGGCGGCAAAATCGGCAGCAATATCAGCGGTCAGACCGGTTTGGCTTATTGCCGCAACACTTCGCCGACCACTTTGACCGCGACTATGCTCACCACTTCTGGCGACCTCGCACCCGCCTCGCCGGCCTGCCAATGGTCCAGCGCCTCACGCGTGGCCAGCAGCACCTGGTCGTCGCCAGCGCTGGTCTCCAGCCAGACCACTTCGAGCCGCGCGAAGGCGGCTTCGAAATGGTCGCGCTCGTTGCCGATCTCCAGCACCAGCACGGCGTTGGAACTCATATGCGCCGGGGCGTCATGCAGCAAGTCGCGGATGAAGTCCATGCCGTCGCGTCCGCCGAGCAGGTTGCCGTCCAGTGCCAGTGCGGGCTCGGCGTGGTATTCAGGTGGCAGGCTGGCCATGCTTAGCGCGTTGACATAAGGCGGGTTGCACAGGATCAAATCGAAGGGGCCGCGCACCCGAAGCGCCGTAGATTGAAAACCGTCCGCTTCCAGCAGCGTTATGCGTTGCCCAAGCTGGTGTTTTTCGACATTGATTTTGGCCACCGCCAGCGCATCGGCCGACAAGTCAGACGCGATGATTTCCACATCCGGATAGGCCATGGCGGCGATGACGGCCAGGCTGCCGTTGCCGGTGCACAGGTCCAGCACCTTGCGCGTGGTCTGGCTCAGCCATGGATCGATCGATTCGTCCACCAGCAACTCGGCGATAAAGGAGCGCGGAACGATGGCGCGTTCGTCCACATAAAACGCGACACCCTGCAGCCAGGCCTCGTGCGTCAGGTACGCGGCGGGTTTGCGGGTGTTGATTCTCGCTTCCAAAAGAGTAGCTACCTCTTCTTGTTCCACAAGGGCTACAGGCTTATTTTCCACTGAATCCGGCCCATCCAAGCTGGTGTCAAGGGGCAAACCCAAACGCCACAACACCAGCCAGGCGGCCTCGTCAAAGGCGTTGGCCGTGCCATGGCCAAACGCCACACCCGCAGCCTGCAGGCGCGCGGCGCTTTGTTCGATCAGCTCGATCAGGGTCATGGACCCGCTGGCCCCAATGGCCTGGCTTCGGCTTGCTCGGCCAGATTTTCAAGCACCCGCCGGTAGATGTTTTTCAGCGGCTCGATGTCGGCCACGGGCAGGTATTCGTTGATCTTGTGGATCATTGCGTTGCTGGGCCCGAGCTCGATCACCTGCGGGCAGATTTGCGCCATGAAGCGCCCGTCGCTGGTGCCGCCGGTCGTGGACAGCTGTGTCTCCAGCCCGGTCTCGGCGCGGATCGCCTCACGCACCGCATTCACCAGGGTGCCCGGCGTGGTCAGAAACGGCAGGCCGCCGACAACCCAGTTCAGTTCGTAGTCCAGCTTGTGGCCGTCCAGCAGGGCGACGACGCGCTGTTGCAGGCCGTGGGCCGTCGATTCCGTCGAGAAGCGGAAGTTGAAATCCACCACCACCGCGCCAGGGATCACATTGCTGGCGCCTGTGCCGCCGTGGACGTTGCTGACCTGCCAGGTGGTCGGCGGAAAGAAAGCATTGCCCTGGTCCCACTCGGTCTTGACCAGTTCGGCCAGCGCCGGGGCCAGGTCGTGGATCGGGTTTTTCGCCAAGTGCGGGTAGGCGATATGGCCCTGGATGCCTTTGACCGTCAGCCTGCCGCTCATCGTGCCGCGCCGGCCGTTCTTGATCATGTCGCCTGTTTTTTCAACCGACGTGGGTTCACCGACGATGCAGTAGTCAATCACCTCGCCGCGCGCGGTCAATGCCTCGCACACCTTGACCGTGCCGTCCAGCGCTGGGCCCTCTTCGTCGCTGGTCAGCAGCAGGGCGATTTGCAGATTGGCGTCTGGCGTCGCGGCGACAAACTCTTCCACCGCCACGACGAAGGCGGCGATCGAAGTCTTCATGTCAGCTGCGCCGCGCCCATACAACTTGCCGTCGCGGTGCATGGGCGTGAAGGGGTCGCTGTGCCACTGGTCCAGCGGGCCGGTCGGCACCACATCGGTGTGGCCGAGGAAAACCAGGGTTTTCGCCGACGCCTGGTTTGCTATTGATTGAGTAGCTTTCTGTGCAATGTTGGCGAGGGCTGCAGGTCTTTTTGACCATAAATTGACAACCCGGAAGCCGTCTGGGCCGCGAACCAGGGTTTCATTCACAAATCCCAGGGGCGCCAGCCGGTGCGCGATGATGTCCTGGCAGCCGCCGTCATCCGGCGTGACGGACTTGCAGGCGATCAGTTGCTCCGCCAAACGCAGTGTAGAAGTCATGAAGGCTTCAAATCCAGTTCAGTGTTTCACGTCCAGCGTGATCTCGGTAAACGAGGGTTCGTCATCCAAGTCCTCTTCCGGTTCCGGCGCTGTCGCCTTGCTGAAGTCGTTCTGCATGCGCCACATCAGGTTGGTCGGCGAATCGGAATTGGCCAGGCCCTCTTTGCGGTCCACGGTGCCTTCCATGATCATGCGGGCGATGTCGGCCTCGAAGCTCTGTGAGCCTTCGGACATGGATTTTTCCATCGCCTCCTTGATGCCGGAGAAGTCGCCTTTTTCGATCAATTCCGATATCAGTTTGGTGTTGAGCAGAATTTCCACCGCCGGCATGCGGCTGCCGCTGGAGGTGCGCAGCAGGCGCTGCGAGGCAACGGCCTTCAATGCCGCCGCCAGGTCGCCCAGCATGGTCTGGCGCACTTCGACCGGATAAAAGCTCAAGATGCGGTTCAGCGCCTGGTAGCTGTTGTTGGCGTGCATGGTGGCCAGACACAGGTGGCCGGATTGGGCGTAGGCGATGGCCGCAGACATGGTTTCGCGGTCGCGGATCTCGCCAATCAGAATCACATCGGGTGCTTGGCGCAGGGCGTTTTTCAACGCGACCTGAAGGTTGGCGGTATCCACGCCGATTTCGCGCTGGTTGACCACGGATTTCTTGTTCTTGAACAAAAACTCCACCGGGTCTTCAATGGTCAGGATGTGGCCCGATTGCGCCTCATTGCGGAAGTCGATCATCGATGCCAATGTGGTGCTCTTGCCCGCACCGGTGGCCCCCACCATCAACAGCAGCCCGCGTTTTTCCATGATCAGGTCGCCCAGAATCATGGGCACGGCCAGAGAGTCCAGCGGGGGAATGGCGTTGGGAATGAAACGGATCACCGCCGCGATCGAGCCGCGCTGGCGCATGCCGCTGACGCGAAAGCGGCCAATGCCGGGCAGCGGGAAACCCATGTTGAGTTCGCCTTCGGCATCCAGTTCGGCCATGCGTTCTTCAGGCAGCACCTCGGCCAGCAGGCTGCGAGGCGCGTCGGGCGGCAACAACTGGCTGTTGATCGGCAGGCATTGCCCGTTGATCTTGATCAGGGCCGGCGAGTGGGCCGACAGGTAGACGTCTGAGGCCTTTTTTTCGCTCATCAGGCGAAGGATGCGCTCCATCGTGCCTGGTACACCATTGCTAGCCATAATTTGCCCCTCTTTTTATCGTTGTCTGAATGAAACCGGATCGTGCCGCTCAGTCGCGCAGCAGGTCGTTCAAGCTGGTCTTGGCCCGGGTCTGCGCGTCCACTTTTTTCATGATCACGGCGCAATAGGTGCTGTATTTGCCGCCGGGTTTGGGCAGGTTGCCTGACACCACGACCGAGCCGGCCGGAATGCGCCCATAACTCACGGTGTCGGTGGCGCGGTCATAGATCGGCGTGCTCTGGCCGATGTAGACACCCATCGAGATGACCGAGTTTTCCTCAACTACCACGCCTTCAACCACCTCGGAGCGCGCACCGATGAAGCAGTTGTCCTCAATGATGGTCGGCCCCGCCTGCACTGGCTCCAGCACGCCGCCGATGCCGACGCCGCCCGAAAGGTGCACGTGTTTGCCGATCTGGGCGCAGGAACCCACGGTGGCCCAGGTATCGACCATGGTGCCTTCGTCCACATAGGCGCCGATGTTCACGTAGGACGGCATCAGGATCGCGCCACGGGCGATGTAGCTGCCGCGGCGCGCCACGGCGGGCGGCACCACACGCACGCCGGTGGCCTTCATCTGCGCTTCATCCAGATGCGCGAATTTGGTTTGCACCTTGTCGTAAAAGCCCAAATCCCCCGCACGCATGACGACATTGTCTTTCAGGCGAAAACTCAGCAGCACGGCTTTTTTGATCCACTGGTGCACCGTCCACTGGCCCACGCCCTGGCGGGTGGCCACGCGCAGGCGGCCCTTGTTCAATTCGCCGATCACGTGTTCGACCGCGTCACTGACTTCTTTGGGCGCATTGGCTACAGAAATGTTGGCGCGGTCGTCCCACGCGCTTTCAATGACGGATTGAATGATGGCTTGCAGTTGTTGTGTCATGGGGATGGCTTATTCAATGAAAATTGTTGGAACAGGATTGTCTGATCAGTTTCTGGATTGGCAAAATTGAACGATTCTTTGCGCCGCTTCAAGGCATTCGGCGGTTTCGGCCACCAAGGCCATGCGGATGCGCCCGGCGCCGGGGTTGTGGCCCTTGACGCCCGGATCCAAACAACTTGAATCGCGGGCCAGGTAGGAGCCGGGCAGAACCGTCACATTGTAATTTGCGTACAACTCTCGCGCGAAGGCGACGTCGCCGCCGTCCTCGGCCGAAGGCGAATCAACGCGCTTCACTGCCGCCCAAAGGTAAAACGCCGCGTCGGGCAGGGCCACGTCCAGCACCTGGGCCAGCACCGGCGTCACCTCGGCAAATTTCTGACGGTACATCTGGCGGTTGGCGACCACGTGGGCCTCGTCGCCCCAGGCGGCGATGCTGGCCGCCTGCACCACCGGGCTCATGGCGCTGCCATGGTAGGTGCGGTAGAGCAAAAACTGCTGGATGATTTTCGCGTCGCCCGCCACAAAACCGCTGCGCATGCCCGGCACATTGCTGCGTTTGGACAGGCTGGTCAGTGCAATCAGGTTTTTGAAATCGCCCAAGCCGAGTTGGGCCGCAGCTTCCAGGCCGCTCAAAGGCGCTTCGTCACGGAAATAAATTTCGCTGTAACACTCGTCCGAGGCGATCACAAAACCGTGTCTTTGGCTCAGATCAAACAGCTTCTTCCACTCCGCCAGCGGCATCACCGCGCCGGTCGGGTTGCCCGGCGAGCAGACAAACACCAGTTGCGTGTTGGCCCACACCGCCTCGGGCACGCTGTCCCAGTCTGGCGCAAAGTTTTTGGCGGGCATGGCGGGCACGAACCATGGCCGCGCGCCCGAGAGGATGGCCGCGCCCTCGTAGATTTGATAAAACGGGTTGGGGCACACGACAAAAGGTTTGGCAAAAGGTTTTGCCCAGGGCTGGGTGTTGTCGCCCACGCCGCCAGCACTTGGCAAAGCCGGTTTGCCGCGCGGGTCAATCACCGTCTGCGCCAATGCGAACAACGCCTCGCGTGTCCCGTTGACCGGCAGAGTCTGAGTGGCGGCGTCCAGCGTCAGGCCATAACGCCGCTGCAGCCAGCCAGTAAAGGATTGGCGCAACTTCAATTCACCGGCGGTGGCCGGGTAAGACGCCAGGCCGCTGGGCGAGGCGCGCCCGGCGGCGTCGAGCGCGTCCAGGATGAAGGGTGGTGTGGCATGTTTGGGTTCGCCAATCCCCAGGCTGATGGGCCGGTACGCCGGGTTGGGCGTGATGCCGGCGAACAACTGGCGCAGGCGCTCGAAAGGGTAGGGTTGCAGGTCGCGAAGAAGTGGATTCATGTCGGGGATTCTTTAACCCCGCAATTATCCAACCTCCCCATCCCGCTTATTTCTTATTGGGCGCTGATTTTTCCGCTGCTTTGGCCGACGGCTTTTCATCGTTGGCCTTGGGCGGGCTGCCAATCACCCCCTTAAGCGGGCAAATCTTGAAGGCCGGGCATTGTTCGCAACTGGCCACGATGGCGATGGGACAGAGGGTCATGAAAGACTCCGTTCTTGGGCAAATCCGCAAGTATGCGCCTGTGCGGGCTGGGCTATCATCCCGGCCATGGCCGAATCCTGGTACGACCGCCACCTGCTGCCCCACATCCTCGACCTGGCCTGCGCCACCAAGCCGATCCGCAAGCAGCGCGAAAAAGTGATCCCCCTGGCAACCGGGCGGGTGCTGGAGGTGGGCATCGGCACCGGCCTGAACCTGCCGTTTTATGACCGCTCGCGGGTCAAGACGATCGTGGGCGTGGACCCGGGGCTGAGCATGCACCGGCTGGCCTTGCAGCGCAGCCAGCAGGCAGGCATTGCGGTGCAGCTGGTGGGGCTGTCGGCCGAGAAGCTGGCCATTGCCGACGCGAGTTTTGACACTGTCGTCAGCACCTACACCTTGTGCACCATTCCCGACCCGTTGGCCGCACTCAAAGAGATGCGCCGCGTGTTGGCGCCGGGCGGACGTCTGCTGTTTTCGGAGCACGGGCGCGCGCCGGACGCGGGTGTCGCGCGCTGGCAGACGCGCCTGCAACCGTACTGGGGCAAGATCGCCGGCGGCTGTATGCTGGACCGCGACATTCCCGCGCTGCTGGAACAAGCCGGCTTCAAGCCCGAGGTGCAATCGCGCTACATCCCGGGGCCGAAGATTTTGTCTTATCACTACTGGGGCGAGGCCACGGCGGCTTGACAAGGCGTGGTTTGGCGGACTTGGGGTTTTCCGGGATGCTATAGTAAACGAAGCTAACTATGCATATGCCACTAGGGGAAACGCCGATTTTCTTTGTCATCGCCCGACAAAGCTGTAAGTCCTGCCCTCCATCGCTTCGCGCGCCGCCGCTTGCGACGCGGCCATCGCGACCTTGTAAAACGTGCCGCCGAAGCTGATTCGCTTCACCCCTGCGTCGGCCAGTTCGGCGCGGCTGAAGGAGCGGCCTTTCATCCCGACCATGAAGTTGAAGGGCGACTTCAGGGCCGCACAAACGGCGCGCACCGCCTCCAGGTCGGGCAGGCCGGGCGCGAACAAGGCCTGCGCGCCGGCGGCCTCGTAGGCTTTGAGGCGGGCGATGGTGTCTTGCAGGTTTGTCACGCCGCGCAAAAAGTTCTCGCTGCGCGCTGTCAAGGTGAAGGCGAAAGGCAGGGCGCGCGCCGCCTGCGCAGCGGCGGCGACGCGTTCGACAGACTGCTCAAAACCGTAAATGGGCCGGGCCGGGTCGCCCGAATAGTCTTCAATCGACGCGCCCACGATGCCGGTCTGCCCAGCCAGGCGGATGGTCTGGGCCACGTCTTCAGGTGAATGCCCAAAGCCGTTTTCCAGATCGGCCGATACTGGCACAGACACTGCGGAAGCTATCTCGCGGGCGTGCGCCAGGGCCGCATCGCGCCCAAGGCGGCCGTCGCTCAAGCCCAAGGCCTGGGCGCTGGCGCTGCTGGACGTGGCCAGGGCTTTGGCACCCAGCTTCTCAAATTGCCGCGCCGAGCCGATGTCCCAGGGGTTGGGGATTTCGAAGATGCCGGGGTTTTGGTGCAGTTGGACAAAGGCGTCGGCTTTGCGGATCAGGTCTTGGGTGCTCACTTGGATGGTCATATCAGCTCCAGTTTTGGCAGATTATTGATGAACTTTCGATCCTGCGGGCGTCATTCCGCCGAAGCGCTGCGGCGGCGCGCCCACAAGGTATCATTGGGCCGTCGCTTGGCGCAGAAAAAATGCCAGGTAATTCATACAAATCAACAGCTTAGCGAAGCCAACCGCGAAACGATCCAAGCGCCGTGCGTCTCAATTCCATCAAGTTATCCGGGTTCAAGTCCTTTGTCGAGCCCACCACCTTTCATTTGCCGGGCCAATTGGTTGGTGTGGTCGGGCCCAACGGTTGCGGCAAGTCCAACATCATGGACGCGGTGCGCTGGGTGCTGGGTGAGTCCAAAGCCAGCGAATTGCGCGGCGAGTCGATGCAAGACGTGATCTTCAATGGCACCAACACCCGCAAAGCGTCAAGCCGCGCCAGCGTCGAGCTGGTATTTGACAACGCCAGCCACCGCGCCGGCGGCCAATGGGGCCAGTTCGAAGAAATCGCCGTCAAACGCGTGTTGACGCGCGATGGCACCAGCAGTTATTACATCAACAACCAGCCGGTGCGCCGGCGCGACGTGCAGGACGTGTTTCTGGGCACTGGCCTTGGGCCGCGCGCCTACGCCATCATCGGCCAAGGCACGATTTCGCGCATCATTGAATCCAAGCCCGAAGAGCTGCGTTTGTTTCTGGAAGAAGCCGCTGGCGTTTCCAAATACAAAGAACGCCGCCGCGAGACGGAAAACCGCCTGTCGGACACGCGGGAAAATCTAACGCGCGTCGAAGACATCCTGCGCGAGCTCAACGCCAATCTGGACAAGCTGGAAAAACAGGCTGAAGTCGCCCGCAAATTCAACACCCTGCAGGCTGAAGTCACGCTCAAACAGCACCAGCAGTGGTTTTTGAAGCGCTCTGAATCCGAGGCCGACCAGGCCAAGGTCAAGGCCGACGCGACCAGCGCCGTCAACGCACTGGAGGGCCGCGTGGCCGACCTGCGCCACATCGAGGCCGATCTGGAAGCTGTGCGCCAGGCGCATTACGCGGCGGGCGACCACGTGAATCAGGCGCAAGGGCTTTTGTACGAAGCCAGCACCGACGTGGGCCGTCTGGAGGCAGAGATCCGCTTCGTCGTCGAAGGCCGCCAGCGTGTAGTCCAGCGCCTGGCCACCTTGAAAGAGCAAACCGCCCAATGGGCCACACGAAAGGACGACGCGCAGGCGGAAATCGAAAACCTGTCTGAGCTGGCCAGTCTGGGCGAGGAAAAAAACGAGCTGCTGGCCGCCCAGGTCGACGAGCAGTCCATGGCTTTGCCAGACCTGGAAGACGCCCTGCGCCTGGCCCAGAAAGCGGCCAACGAGCAGCGCGCCGGGGTGGGCCAGGTGCAGCAGCAAATTCAGGTGTTGGCGGCAGACCAGCGCAGCATTGAAGAACAGTCCCGCAGCTTGGGCGGCCGGCGTGAAAAGCTCAGCACCGACAAGAACGCCCTAGCCGCGCCCGATGAAGCGCGCCTGGCCAATTTGCAAAACCAGTTGACGGCCGCCCAAGAGGCTGCCGAAGTGGCCGATGCGCGTCTGCACGAATTGCAGGATCTGGCGCCCCAACTCGACGACGCCCGCCGCGTGCAACAACAGACGGCCAACGCCGAATCGGCCAAACAGTCGGACCTGAAGGCCCGCATGGAGGCTTTGAAAGCCCTGCAGGACAAGGTCAAAACCGACGGCAAGCTACAGCCCTGGCTGGCCAAACACGGGCTGGAGAACATGCAGGGCCTGTGGAGCCGAATCCACATCGAACAGGGTTGGGAAAACGCCCTGGAGGCCGCATTGCGCGAGCGCATGGGCGCGCTGGAGGTCTCGCGTCTGGACATGGTGCGCGGGTTCCTGGGCGCGGGCGCCACCGACGCGCCACCGGCCAAGCTGGCGTTTTACAGCCCGCCGTTGGCATCAACAGCCGAAATCAGCGCTGCGCCGAATCACAACTTCAAACCGCTGGCCGATTTGCTGCGTTTGAACGATGCGGGCCAATGCGTGGTTTTGGGCGAGTGGTTGCAAGGCTGCTTCACAGCGCAAAGCATTGAAGACGCCTTGCATGGGCGCGGCCAGCTCAAACCCGGCGAGACGATTTTTGTCAAGACCGGCCATGCCGTCACTGCCCACAGCGTCAGTTTCTACGCCCAGGATTCCGAGCAGGCCGGCTTGCTGGCACGCGCCCAGGAGATTGAAAACCTGGAGAAACAGCTGCGCGCCCAGGCTCTGATCAATGAAGAATCGCGCGCCAGCCTGGTTCGCGCCGAGGCCGCATATGCCGACGCGTCCCAACGCCTGACCGCCGCGCGCCGGGAAGCGTCCGAGGCGCAAAGCCGCTTCCATGAATTGCAGGTCGAGACACTGCGCCTGGCGCAGTTGGCCCAGCAGATGCGCGAACGCAGCGCGCAGATCAGCGGCGATCTGGCCGAAGTGGATGCGCAACTGGAGGAACTGCAGGAGCGCCGCGTCACGGCGGAGGCGCGTTTCGAAGAACTGGACATGCAACTGGCCGACACCCAGGAGCGCCACGCCCAACTGGACGAGCGTGTCATCGCCGCCGAGCGCAAGCTGGGCGATTGCCGCGAACAGCAGCGCGGCCTGGAGCGCCAAAGCCAGGAGGCCGCTTTCACCCTGCGCAGCCTGGACGCGCGGCGCGCCGAACTGTCTCGCGCTATTGAAACCGCAGCGCAACAGGCAGATTCCGTGAGGGCGGAGGAGCAAAGGGCCAATGAAGAGTTGACGCGTTTGACCGACGCCGCAGCCCAGGCCGGTTTGCAAACTGCATTGGCCTTGAAGCTGGAACGCGAAGTGGCCCTGGGCGCCAAACGCAGCGAATACGACGACCTGACCGCCCGCTTGCGCGCCAGCGACGAACGGCGCATGCAACTCGAGCGCGAGCTGGACCCCTTGCGCCAGCGCATCACCGAATTCCAGTTGAAAGAGCAGGCCGCGCGCCTGGGCTCTGAGCAATACGCGCAGTTGCTGCTGGACGCACAGGCCGACCTGGAGGCCGTGGCCAAATCCGTTGAGGACGGCAAGGTTCGCTTGGCCAGCATGCAAAACGACATCGACCGCATCCACCGCGACATCGCGGCACTGGGCGCAGTCAACCTGGCTGCGCTGGACGAACTGGGCACGGCGCGTGAACGCAAGCAGTTCCTGGACGCGCAAACCGCCGACTTGACCGAGGCCATGACCACGCTCGAAGACGCCATCAAGAAGATTGACGGCGAAACCCGCGAGTTGTTGTCGGGCACTTTCAACACGGTGAATGAGCACTTTGGCAAGATGTTTCCGGAGCTCTTTGGCGGCGGCAACGCCCGCCTGGTCATCACAGGGGAAGAGATTCTTGACTCGGGCGTGCAGGTAATTGCGCAGCCGCCGGGCAAAAAAAACCAGACCATCCATTTGTTGTCGGGCGGTGAAAAGGCATTGACCGCGATTGCGCTGGTGTTTGCGATTTTCATGCTGAATCCGGCGCCGTTTTGCCTGCTGGACGAGGTTGATGCGCCGCTGGACGACGCCAACACCGAGCGGTATGCGAAACTGGTGTCCAGCATGAGCAAAGAAACGCAGTTTTTATTCATCAGCCACAACAAGATCGCCATGGAAATGGCCGAGCAGTTGATTGGCGTGACCATGCAGGAGCAGGGTGTTTCGCGCATTGTGGCGGTGGACATGGAGTCTGCTGTTTCAATGGTGCAAGCTGCCTGATCGCGGCGAACCATGGCATTCAGCAGCCTTCAATTGGGATTGGCCATCGCCGGGGGCCTGGTGCTGGCTGGCGTGGTCGCGCAAGGCGCCTGGTCGTCGCGCAAAAACACGCCGCGCCAGGCCCAGCCTGAAACCGCTGGCATTGACAGTCCGGATGGCGAGACCTTGCCCGACCCGGTCGAGCCCGTGTTCGGCCCCGGCAGCCCGGAGATGTCAACGCCCGAAAAAAAACCCCTGCTCGACGCCCTGATCGACGTCATCGCCCCGCTGGCGCTGGAAAGCCTCTGCTCCGGTGAAGCGGCGTTGGCTGCGGTGCCGCCCACACGGCGCGTTGGCAGCAAACCCTTTGCCATCGAAGGCTTGAACGCTGCCAACCAGCAGTGGGAAACGCCGGCCGCCGGCCAGCGCTACAGGGCCTTTCAGGCCGGGGTGCAACTGGCCAACCGCTCCGGCGCGCTCAACGACATTGAATATTCCGAATTTGTCATCAAAACCCAGGCCTTTGCCGACGCCGTCAACGGCACGCCGGAATTCCCCGAAATGCGCGACGAGGTGGCCCGCGCACGGGAGCTGGACAGTTTCGCCGGCGACCATGACGGCCAGCTCGGCTTCACACTGCGCGCACGCAACGCGGCCTGGAGCCCCGGATTTGTGATCCAGAACGCGTCGCGCCTGGGTTTCCTGCCCGGCGCCTTGCCGGGGCGCATGGTCCTGCCTGCTGCCACGCCCGGCCTGCCGCCGGTGCTGGTGCTGGGTTTTGACGCCCAGGCCGCCATGGCCGAAGACCCGGCGCAGTCGGCCATCCGCGACGTCACGCTGAGCCTGGACGTGCCCCAGGTGGATCGCAGCGAGAGCCCGTTTGTGCGCATGCGCGAAGCCGCCAAAGGGCTGGCGCTGGCCATGGATGGCGTGGTGACGGACGACAACGGCCAGCCGCTGGCGTCTGATGCAATGGACCTGATTGGCTCGGAGCTTGAAAATCTGTACGACACGCTGGACACGCACGAGTTGTCGGCAGGCTCGGTGCTGGCGCGGCGGTTGTTTTCCTGAAAACCCTGAATCCGGCAGGTCATGGCAACGCCCGACATCGCGCAGATTGAAAGCCTGAGGCAACAACTTCATTTTCATGCCCATCGCTATTACGTACTGGATGAGCCGCAGATTCCCGATGCCGAATACGACCGGTTGTTCCAGGCGCTGCAAGCCCTTGAGGCGGCACATCCCGAGCTGAGCACGCCCGACTCCCCAACCCAGCGCGTCGGTGGCAAACCGCTGGATTCTTTCGCCAGTGTGCGCCATGCCGTGCCCATGTTGAGCATACGCACCGAAACCGACACCGAAGCCAGCGGGGCGCAAAATTTTGATACACGTGTGCGACGTGAACTGGCTTTGTCAGACACTGATCCCGCTGTGGAATATGTCGCCGAGCCCAAGTTTGACGGCCTGGCCATGAACCTGCGTTATGAACACGGTGTGCTGGTGCAGGCGGCCACGCGGGGTGATGGTGAAACCGGCGAAGACGTGACGCGGAACATCCGCACCATTGGGCAAATCCCCTTGCGCTTGCCCGTAAGTGTTCCTGCCGTGCTGGAAGTGCGTGGCGAGGTCTACATGCGCCGCGACGATTTCGAGGCCATGAACGAGAAGCAGCGCGAGAAGGGCGAAAAAGCCTTCGTCAACCCGCGCAATGCGGCTGCCGGTGCGGTGCGCCAGCTTGACCCCGGCATTGCGGCGCAACGGCCCTTGAGCTTTTTTGCCTACGGCCTGGGGGAAATCACGCCGGCTGAGCAGGGCGGGCCAGCCTTCAAAACCCATATTGAAATGCTCACGACCCTGAAAGCATGGGGGTTTCCGGTCTCGGCCCTCGTGGATATTGCCCAGGGCGCTACTGAATTGGTAGCTTATCACAAACGCGTCGGACAGCAGCGTGACAGCCTGGGTTTTGACATTGATGGTGTGGTTTACAAAGTCAACAGCATCGCCCTGCAACGCCAGATGGGGTTTGTCACGCGCGAGCCGCGTTGGGCTGTGGCGCACAAGTACCCGGCGCAGGAGCAGATGACCAAAGTACTTGGGATCGATGTGCAGGTAGGACGCACGGGCAAATTGACGCCCGTGGCCCGGCTCAATCCCGTTTTCGTGGGTGGAACCACGGTGTCCAACGCCACGCTGCACAATTTGTTTGAATTGCGCCGCAAACGAGTCCGTGTCGGCGACATGGTCGTCGTGCGGCGCGCGGGTGATGTGATTCCCGAGGTTGTAGGCGTCGTACCGCCGGTGGCATTTGTCGCAGCAAGACTTCAGATGGGAAGCGCTGAAGCTACAGAACAGTCGCTGGCAGAAGGCGAGGAAGGCGCTGCGATGGCGCGCCAGCCCTATGTGCCCAATTTCCACATGCCGCATCGGTGCCCCGAGTGCGGCAGTGCCGTGGTGCGTGAAAAAGGTGAGGTCAACCACCGCTGCACCGGCGGCCTGTTCTGCAGTGCCCAGCGCAAGCAGGCCATCCTGCATTTCGCCCAGCGCCGCGCAGTTGAAGTCGAGGGCCTGGGTGACAAACTGGTGGACCAACTGGTCGATGGGGGCGTCATCAAGACCCTGCCAGACCTGTATCGCCTGGGTCTGACCTCGCTCGCAGCGCTTGATCGAATGGCCGAAAAGTCCGCGCAGAACATGGTGGATGCACTGCAAAAATCCAAGCAGACCACCTTGCCACGGTTTCTGTTTGGCCTGGGCATCCGCCACGTGGGCGAGGCCACGGCAAAAGAATTGGCACGTCATTTTGGCAAGCTCGACGCCATCATGGATGCGACCGTGGAGCAATTGCTGGCGGTCGCCGACGTCGGCCCCATCGTCGCCCAAAGCCTGCGGACTTTTTTCGACCAGGCGCATAACCGCGAAGTGGTGGAACAACTCCGCGCCTGTGGCCTGAACTGGCCAGAAGGCGAACCGGCTGCCATCGCGCCCAAACCGCTTGCCGGGAAAACCTTCGTCATCACCGGCACCCTGCCCACACTGAGCCGGGACGAAGCCAAGGATCTGCTCGAAGCCGCCGGCGCCAAAGTGGCCGGGTCGGTCAGCAAAAAAACCAGTTACGTGGTAGCCGGTGCCGAGGCGGGCAGCAAGCTGGACAAGGCAAAGGAACTTGGGGTGGCGGTGATCGATGAAAACGGATTGAAGGAGTTGCTTGATGGGAATGCGTGAGATTCTAAAAATGGGCGACCCGCGCCTGCTGCGTGTGGCGCCGCCGGTGGCGCAGTTCGACACCGACGAGCTTCACCTGCTGATCACTGACATGCTGGACACCATGCGCGCCGCCAATGGGGCCGGACTGGCCGCGCCGCAAATCGGCGTGGACTTGCAACTGGTGATTTTTGGCACTGACGACGTCAACCCGCGTTACCCGGATGCACCGCCCGTGCCCCGAACCGTCCTGATCAACCCGGTGATCACACCGCTGGGCGATGATGAGCAGCAGGACTGGGAGGGTTGCCTGTCGGTGCCCGGCCTGCGCGCGGTGGTGCCGCGCTGGTCGCACATCCGCTACACCGGGTTTGACCAGTTTGGCGATGCGATTGACCGCACGGTCGATGGCTTCCACGCGCGCGTGGTGCAGCATGAGTGTGACCACCTGATTGGCAAGTTGTACCCGATGCGGGTGCGCGACTTCAACCAGTTCGGCTTTACCGAGGTGCTGTTTCCTGGCATTGCGGCGGCCGAAGACGATTGAGCAACGGCCAACGATTTCCGTTATTGTTTCAACCGTAACCGCAACCCAAACCCAAACCCATGGAGACTTCATGCTCGACTCAAACCTGTGGCGCAAGCTTGGCGCCGTCACCCTTGCCTGGCTGGCTACAGCCGGTCAGGCCCAGATGACCCCTGAAACGGCCGAGAAAATCAGGGCACTGGGTCGTGTCGTCAACCCGCCTGCCACGGCGCCAATCTACGCCCCCCGGGTGCTTGAGTCTGAGCCTTATATGGGCGTCAACGTGCAGCGCGACGTCAAGTACGGGGACAACGAGCGCCACCTGCTGGACGTGTTCACGCCCCAGGCTGCGTCAGCAACGCCCCGCCCGGTGTTTGTCTTTGTGCATGGCGGTGGATTCGTCCGGGGCGACCGCCGGGGCCCGGGCAGCCCGTTCTATGACACCCTCATGCTCTGGGCGGTGCGCAACGGGATGATTGGCGTGAACATGACCTACCGGCTCGCACCCAAGGACGTGTGGCCCGCAGGCGCGCAGGACGTGGGCCTTGCCATCCGCTGGGTGAGCGAACAGATCGGCTCGCGCGGCGGAGACCCGAAGAAAGTGTTCCTGATGGGGCACTCGGCCGGCGCAGCCCATGTGGCCTCGTATGTCGCCGACGAACGGTTTCATCAGGTGCAGGGGGCTGGGCTGGCAGGTGCGCTGATGTTGTCCGGCCTGTACCGGATTTCACCGGAACTGACGGCCCAGGAAGAGCCGGTCAGGCTCTATTTTGGCGCGGATGCCGCCACCTATGGCGAGCGTTCTGCACAGGGTGGCCTGCTCAAGACCAAGGTGCCCCTGTGGGTAGGGTATGGCGAACTGAATCCGCCCAGCTTTGTGGCGCAGAGCGAAGGACTCAAGGATGCGCTGTGCGCCGCCAACCGTTGTCCCGCCTTCAAGATCTTCCCCGGCCACAGCCACATGTCGGAAATCTATTCCATCCACACCGACGACAAACAGGTCAGCGACGCCATGCTGGCGTTTGTCAAAGCCAACTGATCAGGCCGACAGGGCTTCGAGCAGCTCGGTTTCAATCTCGATCTGCGCCCTGTTCTGTTGCAACTCGGGCCCGTCGATCAAAAAGCTGTCGTCCACGCGCTCGCCCAGGGTGGCGATTTTTGCCAGTTGCAGATTGATGCGGTGTTTGGCCAGCACGCGGGCCACGCTGTAAAGCAGGCCAACCCGGTCACTGGCCGAGATGCTGAGCAGCCAGCGCTGGGCTTTTTCATCCGGGCGCAGCGTGACGCGCGGCGTGATGGGAAAACTCTTGACCCGCCTTGAGACGCGGCCCTTGCCGGGCGGCGGCAGCGGGCCGCTTTTGGTGATTGTCAGCGCCAAATCGTGCTCCAGCATGCTGGTGACTTCGCGGTATTCCTCGGGCGGGGCGGAGGTGATGATCTGGAAGGTGTCCAGCGCATGGCCGTTTTTGGCGGTGTGGATGCGCGCATCGAGAATGCTGAAGCCGTTCTGGTCGAAATAGCCGCAGATTCGGGCGAACAGATCCGCCTGGTCAGGCGTGTACACCAGCACCTGCAGGCCTTCGCCCACGGGGGAGCGCCGGGCCCGCACGATGGGTTTGGGCGAGCCGACAAAACGCGATAGCTGCTTGGTGTGCCAGGCGATGTCCCCCGCGTCGTGGCGCATGAAATACCCTACGTCCAGCGTGTCCCACAGCGGCTTGTGCGCTTCAAACGGCAGGGTGTACAGCGCGACCATCACCAAAGCTTCGCGTTTGCGCGCCTCCACCTCGGCCTGCGCGTCGGGCGCCCGTCCGCCCAGCACGCGCAGGGTGTAGCGGTACAGGTCTTCGAGCAGTTTGCCTTTCCAGGCGTTCCAGACCTTGGGGCTGGTGCCGCGGATGTCCGCCACGGTAAGCAGGTACAGGGCCGTCAGGTAGCGCTCGGTGCCAACGCGTTTGGCAAAGGCCGCGATCACATCGGGGTCGCTCAGGTCCGACTTTTGCGCGATGCGGCTCATGCTCAAATGTTCGCGCACCAGAAATTCGATGAGCTGGGTGTCTTCTTTCTCGATGCCGTGCTGCTTGCAAAAGCGCCGCGCATCGGCCGTTCCAAGTTCGGAGTGGTCGCCGCCGCGCCCTTTGGCGATGTCGTGGAACAGCGAAGCGGCGTACAGGATGTAGGGCTTGTCCCAGCCTGCGGCCAGTTGCGAGCAAAACGGGTATTCGTGCGCATGTTCGGCCAGAAAAAAGCGCCGTATGTTGCGCAGCACCATCAGAATGTGCTGGTCCACCGTGTAGACGTGGAACAGGTCGTGCTGCATCTGCCCCACGATCCGCCGGAAAACCCACAGGTAGCGCCCCAGCACCGAGGTCTGGTTCATCAGGCGCATGGCGTGGGTGATGCCGTCGTGCTCCATCAGGATCTGCTTGAACGTGGCCCGGTTGACCGGATCGTTGCGGAACTTGCCGTCCATCAGGCTACGTGCGTTGTACAGCGCGCGCAGGGTGCGGGCAGACAGGCCCTTGACCCCCACCGTAGTCTGGTAGACCAGAAAAGTCTCCAGAATGGCGTGGGGATTGCGCTGGTAAAGGTCGTCGCTGGCGACCTCGATCATGCCGGCCTTGTCGGCAAACCGCTCGTTGATCGGCCTGGGCTTGTGGGCGGAGGGGTTAAGCCGCTCCTCGATGTTCATCAGCAAAATCTGATTGAGCTGGGTCACAGCTTTGGCCGCCCAGTAATAGCGGCGCATCAAGGCTTCGCTCGATCGAACCGGCAATTTGGAGCCGTCTGCGGCTTCTGAGGCATAGCCGAATGAATCCGCCACTGCGGTTTGCAGGTCAAACACCAGGCGGTCTTCGCGCCGGCCCGAAATCAGGTGCAAACGCGCGCGGATCAGGCGCAGCAAGGACTCGTTGCGCTTGATCTGCTTGACCTCAAACGGCGTGGCCAGGCCATTCCTGGCGAGTTCGTCCCAGTTCTTGCCAAACCCGGCGGCCTTGGCGACCCAGAGGATGATCTGCAGATCGCGCAGGCCGCCGGGCGATTCTTTGCAGTTGGGTTCGAGCGAATAAGGCGTGTCTTCAAATTTGTTGTGGCGCTGGCGCATTTCCAGCGTTTTGGCGACAAAAAAGGCTTTGGGATCCAGCGCGGCGGCAAACTGGCGCTGGAACTGCGCGAACAGGCCGGCGTCACCGATGACCAGGCGCGATTCGAGCAGCGAGGTTTGAACGGTCACGTCTTTTTCGGACTCCGCCAGGCATTCC
>JANMVT010000236.1:0-10473 GCA_031392945.1 Rhodoferax sp.
GCCAGCATCAAGGGCTGGGACATCAACTTCGGCGTCGGGCGCGGGTTCACATCCGCATCCGACCGCTAGTTTTGAAGGCTGTGGTCAGCGTACCATTTGGAAATTGATAAAGGAACTCGACGATGCGCCCTGACACCCTGACTTTTGACGGTAAAACCTACCTTGACGGCATAACGTCGGACCCTCTGGCCATGGGCTGGATGCAGGGTACACCGCCCGCGCCCGACAAACGCATCCGCTTTGAAGACGACCAATCCCTGGGCTTTCCGCAGAGCCGCTGGACCTTGTCCCACATGCGGGAAATGGTGCCGACGGTCAACGTCTGGCGCGGCAAGGGTGCGTCAAGCGACCTGGGCGCGCTGGCCGGGCCTGCGGCAGCAGCAATTGACGCGTTGCAATTCAAGGACATGCAGGGCCAGGCCCGAGTTTGGGCGGACACGCTGGCCGACACCTACACCGACGGCATCGTCGTTCTGCACCGGGGCAAACGCGTTTACGAGCGTTACGCGGGCGCTTTGCAGGCGCAGATGCAGCACGCCTGTTTTTCCATCACCAAATCGTATGCCGCCACACTGGCCGCCACGCTGGTGCACGAAGGCCTGCTGGACGACACCAAGGCGATACCGTTCTACCTGCCTGAAATGGCCAACACGGCCTACGCCGACGCCACCCTGCGCCAGGTGATGGACATGCAGATCGGCGTGTTGTATTCCGAGCTGTATTCAGACCCGAATGCGCAGATTTGGGACTACGCCCGCGCCGGCGGTTTTCGCACCCGCAAAGCCGACTACGCCGGCCCGGGCAACTTCTATGAATTTTTGCTGACGCTGAAAAAAGAAGGTGAACACGGCCAGGCCTTTGCCTACAAGACGGTCAACACCGAGTTGATGTGCTGGATCATGAAACGCGTCACCGGCATTGGGCTGGCGGACATGTTGTCAGAACGCATTTGGTCCCGGATCGGCTGCGAAGAAGATGCCTATGTGACGGTGGACTCGATCGGCGTGGCCTTTGGCGGCGGCGGCCTATGCGCCAGTTTGCGCGACCTGGCCCGGTTTGGCGAGCTGATGCGTTGTGATGGCGCACTTGGCGGCCAGCAAATCATCCCGCACGAGGTGGTCGCCGACATCGCCTGCGGGGCCGACCCGGCCAAGTTTGCCAAGGCGGGTTACACCCTGCTGCCGGGGTATTCCTACCGCAACATGTGGTGGGTGACCCACAACGAATTCGGCGCTTTCGAGGCGCGCGGCATCCACGGCCAGCGCCTCTACGTGGCGCCCAAAGCCGAAATGGTGATCGCGCGCTTTGCTTCACACCCGATTGCCGCCAGCGCTGCCAACGACCCCATCACCTTGCCGGGTTTTGCCGCACTGGCCCGGATGTTGCAGCAATCATGAGCAGCACCTTGCCCCACCCGGTTCATGCCCCGCTCGACATCCCCCCGGGCTTCAAGCCGCGCGATTTTGGCGAAGGCTTCACCCAAGTCAATGGCCCGCTGTACACCCGGCGCAGCGAGCGCGGCCTGCAAATGGGCTTTCGCGTCGAGGTCCGCCACACCAACCCCATGCAGGTCTGCCACGGCGGCATGATGGCCACTTTTTGCGACATGTTGTGCCCGATGACGGCGCACGTGGTGTGCAAGGAGACCATGGGGCGGTTTTTGCCAACCATCAGCCTGCAGATTGATTACCTGGCTTCCGCGCCACTGGGCACCTGGGTGCAAGGCGAGGCCGAGGTGCTGCGCGCGACCCGCAACCTGGTCTTCATGCAGGGCCTGGTGACCGCCGACGGGGTGAACGTGGCGCGGGTCAGCGGGGTCTTCAAGATTGGCGCGGTGTTTCAACGGCCGAAGGATCTTGTTTCCGGGTCTTGACCTTACCGCATCAAGGCCGTGGCCCCTGCTGCATGGCCCAGGGTGAAGGCCTCTTCAAAAATCGAGTAACCGGCCCAGTCGGCATGGGCAAACAGCTGGCGCTCTGGGGCAGATTTAATTCGCTCTTGTTTTAGTAGCTGATTACGCATATTCCATGCGGGCAAACGGCCAGTTTGACCGCTCGAAGTGGGCAAAGGCACGGCCATGGCGTGGCCGTAACGCGTGATGTCGATGCGGGTGGTTTTTGACACGATGTCGGGGTGGGCGCGCGCCAGGTCGGCCAGAATCACGTCGCGCCAATGCGCCCACGGCGTGTCCATCAACAGCTTGCGGCCCTGCGGCACATCGCCCAGGGCGCGGTAGTGGGTCAGCACGGTGGCGTCGGGCACGGGCAGCAGGCTCTGGTGCATGGCATCGACGTAACCCAGGCCCGCGCCATGGGGGCTCCGGCCGGCTTCACTGTCATCGCTGCCATAAATCAGGTTGTCCCAGCTTGGGGCGGGGCCTGCGCGGTCTTGCAGCGGGGCCTTGATGTGGATATTGGCCACCAGCCAGGGTGCGTAGCGGGTTCCTGCGGCGGCATCGCGCAAAAAGTCGGGCGGGTTGTCGACCACACGTGCGGCAATGAAAATTGGCAGCGCATTGATGCAGCGCTCGGCCAGCCAGCGGTGCGTGGTTTGGGTTCCGGGGTTGAAGGCATCCACTTCCACGCCGTGTTTGGCCACCGCGATGCGCAGCACGATCCAGCCGGTGAACAATCGCTCCTGGATAGGTGCGGCCATTCGGTGCGCAAGCCAGGCGTTGCCTTCGGGCCAGGTCAGCACCCCGACGGGCTCGTTGTCGTCACGCCCAGGCGCATGAAAGCCGTGGCGGCTGGCAAAGTAGTGGATGCCGGCCCAGGCCGATACGGTGGTGATGCCGGCGCCGTAATCGTCGTAGCAGCAGTAGTCCAGGTACCAGCGCAGGTGCGGGTCCGTCAAACCGTTTTGATCCAGGAATGCTATTAATGTAGTAGCTGACAATGTATGTTGAACGCGGGCAAATGGCATTTTTGATGCCGGAATTGTCCATTTCCCGGTTTTTTGGGCGGCCGCGACCAGATCGGAAAACTTTTGGTATTGCGCCAAGGTCGCGGGCCCCACACCCTGCACCGGCAACAGGCCGTTTTGCCAGGCGCCCTTGAAAAACAGCCGCTCCTGCGGGCTGTGGCACAGGTGGCGTTCGTCGTATTCCCAGCGGCCTGCCACGCGTTTGCGCAAACCCAGTTCCTCCAGCAGGTCCTGCACTTCGGGCGCGTCATCACTCGGCACGGGCAAATAGTGCGCACCCAGCGGGCAGGCGATGCCGTTGACCGCGCCGCCCCGGCTGTTGCCGCCGGCCTCGTCTTCCAGCTCCAGCAGGGCGAAATCGTCCATGCCCTTGAGTCGCAGGGCACGCGCGGCAGCCAGCCCGGCCACACCGCCGCCTGCAATCAGCACGCGGGTTTTGTGGACGGCGGATGGGGCGGGCCAGGCTTTGCCATCTCTGAGCCAATGGCCGCGCTCAAAGGCTATGCCAGTAAACGCGCCACTGATGTCATTGGTTTTTTCGCAGCCCAGCAGGGGCAGGGTGGCTACGGCCAAAAGATCGCGCCGCTTCATGGGTGCACTACAACTTTGCCCCACTCCGCCTCGTAAGTCGTCACCAGCACCTGGTTGGACAGCCGGTTCACTTCAGCGGGCACCCGCGCCATGTCCAGTGAAAAGTCAAACAGCAGGGGCAGGGTTTGGAGGTTCAAAAAACGCAGGCCGTCCGGCAGCGCGGTTGGCAAGCGATAAGGCCGGTGGCTGGCGATGATGTAGCCCCACTCGCCAAAACTCGGCACGTTGGCGTGGTAGGGCGTGGCCGTCAGGCCGACCGATTCGATGGTCTGCACAACCGTCCAGAAACTCTGTCGCGCCACCAGGGGCGAGGTGGTCTGGATCACCGCGTAACCGCTGGCGGCCAGGCGCTGGTCCAGCAGGGCGTAAAACGAGTTGGTGTAGAGCTTGCCGATGTTGAAGTTGGTCGGGTCGGGGAAGTCCACCACGATCACGTCGAAGGTGTCCGTGGTTTTTTCCAGCCACTGGAAGGCGTCGGTGTTGATGATTTTGACTTTGGGCGACTTCAGCGATTCACCATTGAGTTGGGTCAGTGTGGGCTGCTCCGAGAACAGCCGGGTCATGGCCGGGTCTAGCTCGACCAGGGTGACCGATTCAACCCCGGGGTATTTGAGGATTTCGCGCACCGCCATGCCGTCGCCGCCGCCCAGCACGGCGACTTTTTTTGGGGCGCCGCCGCCAGACGTATTCCCCACGATGCCTGCGGCATAAGCCGCCATTACCGGGTGCACCAGCGCCTCGTGATACCGGTATTCGTCGGTTTGCGCAAACTGCAAATTGCCATTGAGAAACAGCCTGTGGCCACCCCGGCCCTGCGTGACCACGATGCGCTGGTAGGGTGATGCGGCGGTGAACACCACACGGTCCTGGTAAAACTTGTCCTCGGCCAGGGTCGTAATGCGCTCGGCACCCGCAAAGCCCGCACCCAGCACGGCCAGGCTCGCGGCGCACGCCAGCGCATGCGCCTTGAACTGGCGCAGTTCATCGCGAAACAGCCACAGCGCCCACACCGCCACGGCGGCGTTCATCAGGCCGAACAGCAGGCCGGTGCGGATCAGGCCGAGCTGCGGCACCAGCAGCAGCGGGAAGGCAATCGACACGGCCAGTGCGCCCAGGTAGTCAAAGGTCAACACCTGCGAGACCAGATCCTTCAGCGCCACATCGCGTTTGAGGATGCGCATGACCAGCGGTATCTCCAGCCCAACCAGGGTGCCTACCGCGAACACCATGGCATAGAGCAGAAACCGGAACGACCCCGGCGTGTACGCGTTTGCTATAAAAAGTATTGCTGGCAATGCCCCACCGACGAGGGCTACCAGCAGTTCTATGCGCAAAAAGTGGGCCGGAAGCTGGCGTTCGAAAAATCTGGAAAGGTAGGAGCCCACCCCCATGGCAAACAGGTAGGCGCCGATGACGGTGGAAAACTGCAAGACCGAATCGCCCAGCAGGTAAGACGCCAGCGCCCCCGCCGCCAGCTCGTACACCAGGCCGCAGGCCGCAATGACAAACACCGAGGCCAGCAGCGCAACCTCGACCGGTTGCGGCGTGGAATTGGTTTTCAACGTCCCCAGCCTGCGCAGCAGCGCGCTAGTGGATGGCGGCCGCCACGATGATGCAGATGCCCAACGACATCGCGGCGACGACCAGGCCCAGCGCCATATTGTGTTTCTCCACAATCTCTTCCCACAGGTTGTAGGGCGTGATCTTGTCGATGATCACAAAGCTGAGCCAGAAAATGACCACGCCCGTCAGCGCGTAGAGGATGGAGCTGAGGAAAGCGCCGGATTTAAACCATTCAAGATCCATGGGAATCTCCTTCAAAAAGAGGGTGGAACAACATCATTTGTGCCCGCCGCCGCCGGACGAGCCGCCAAAGGAACCGCCAGACGTGCGCGCGCCGCCGGAGCTGCTGCTGGACGAGCAGTTCTGGGTGTTGGGGTCGCAGTTCGAGGAACAGCGGCCCATCAAAAACAGGATCAGCAGAATCACGACCAGCACGATGATGATGGCCAGGCAGCCCATGCGTTTGGACGCGCTGCCCGGGCCGGCGTCCATGCGCTTGAGCAGGTCTTTTTTGCCTTCGAGCTTGAAGGCCGTGGCCACCGCGTCGCTGTCAATCTGGCTGCCGACCGACCAGACCAGTTCGGTCGGTGACTGCTCCATCGACAACATGCTCTTGCCGTACAGGTAGTCGCGGTTTTCGGTTTTCTGGCCGTGCTTGACCTGCCAGTAGAACTCGCCCGCCACGAAGGTGGTCACGGCACTGTAGTTTTCCTTGATCTGGTAACGCACGCCCAGGTAGCTGGCGGACTTGCCGCCCGGCCCCATGATGGGCGCGCCGGTGGCGGGTTTGACCAGGCTCCAGCCGTCGGTGGCGTCGACCAGAAACGTGAAGCCGCGTTTGCGGTTGTACAGCAGGTACTCGTCCCAGCCGAACTGTTCGCCGGGGTCGGTCGGGTCCGTGCCCATGCGGTGCTGGAAACCCACCACCTGCCACTGCTGGCCCTGCAACTGGCCGAGTGCACCCAGCGGAATCAGCGGCCTGACCGGCTCGTCCTGAACCGCGTGCTGGAGTTCCGAGCCGATGCCGGTGGTCAGGTCAATGATGCTGTGGCAGGAGCCGCAGGTGATGCTCTTGCTGGTGTCCAGTGTGACCAACACGCTGGCGCCGCAGTTGGGGCATTTGAGCTCGCGGCCTTTTTCCTCTTTGGCCGACTCCTCGGCCAGGCCGGTCAACTGCAAATCGTCCAGCAAGACCGCAGCACCAATTGACAGGGTGGGCGGCTGGGTGCTGTACTCGATGCTGAGCACCTCGTCATTCACCAGCGCGCCGCCAATGCCTTCGGTCGCCTCACCGCGCAGCTCGACCATGTCAAAGGCTTTGCCCAGTTCGGGCAAATGCGGCAACTCGCCTTGCGCCGAAATCAACGTGACCTGCTGATTGGAGGCGACGCTGAAGGGCTTGTCATTGAGCCGGGTACGCGAGCCGATCTTGAAGACGGATGCCTCGGGGATGTCTGGCCGCGACTCCAGCGGCGTGGTGAAAACATAGGCCCCGTTGTCTTCGCCCAGATAGGCCGACGTGCCATCCATCAGCACCGCATGCCATTCGGTCCAGGTGCCCTCGCCGTACCGGTATTGCAGGCGGCCGACCAGGGTGAAGGCTTTTTTGACTTCACCCTGGCTGGTCTTACGGGTCCAGACCCCGCTGGCCTGTAGTTGCAGCGGGCTGTGGTCGTCGAACAGCTCGGCCATCTTGCCGATGCGGGCCAGCGTTTCGCCATTGCGCACCATCGTGCTCTGGCAGTAACCGCAGACCGCGTGGGTCGATTGCGCGCTGAAGAAGGTGACCGGCGCGCCGCAACCGGGGCAGGGTGCCCGGTAGATGCGCTGGGGGGAATCAGTGGCCACGCGGGGCTAAATCAATTTCTTGAGCAACTCCGCTTTTTTGGCATCAAACTCTTCCTGCGTCAGGATGCCTTTGGCCTTGAGGTCGCCCAGCTTCTCCAGGGTGGCCATCACGTCCTCAGCCTTCATGCCAACCGCTGCTGCGGGCGCGGCCGCCGCAGCCCCGCCACCCTGCAAACCCGCCTGCAGGTTTTGCGCCAGCACCTGGCCCAGCGCCACACCCGCGCCCAAGCCCATGGCGCTGCCCGCAATGCCGCCGTCGCCCGAGCCCGAGCCTTCGGCGAATTTCGGAATCGCCTGCGCGGTCTGGTACTGCATGAACTTGCCCATGTCGTTGCCAACCATGCCCATGCCGATCTTCTGGTCGAGGATTTTTTGCAGATCTTCGGGCAGCGAGACGTTTTGCACCGTCATGCCTTCGAGCTTGAGGCCGATCTTGGCGAACTCGGGCGCAAGCTGCGTGGTCAAGGCCTGGGCAAAGGCCAGCTGGTTCGACGCCAGGTCCAGAAACGGAATGCCGCTGCTGGCAATCGCATTGCTGATGTTCTGCAGCACCAGGCCGCGCAACTGGCCGTCCAGATCGGCCACGCCATAAGCGGCGCGTGTGCCCGAGATTTCGGTGTGGAACAGCTTGGGGTCGGCCACGCGGAAGCTGTAGTTGCCAAAGGCGCGCAGGCGCACGGCGCCAAAGTCCTTGTCGCGGATGGTGATGGGCTGGGGCGTGCCCCATTTCTGGTCGACCTGCTGGCGCGTGCTGAAAAAGTAGACGTCGCTCTTGAACGGGGACTCAAACAGCTTGTCCCAGTTCTTCAGGTAGGTCAGCACCGGCAGGGTCTGCGTGGTGAGTTTGTGCGTGCCGGGGCCAAACACGTCAGCCACCTTGCCCTCGTTCACGAACAGCGCCAACTGCGATTCCCTCACGGTGAGCGAGCCGCCATTCTGGATCTCCATGTCGGCCATGGGGAAGCGCCAGGCCAGCGTGCCGTCCGAGTCCTCGGTCCACTGAATAATGTCAATGAACTGTTTCTTGATAAAGTCCATCAGTGCCATGTGAAACTCCTGAAGTTGAAAGGCTGTGTAAGCGAAACTGATGATATCCGCACAACAACGCGCCGCCTACCACCAGTTGGGCTACCTGGTGCTGCCGGGCTTCAAGTCGCCAGCAGAGATGGCCGTGCTGCGTGCGCGCGCTGGCGAAATCGTCGAGGCGTTTGATCCGCAGGACACACCTGGGGGCAGCGCGATTTTTACCACCCGGGAGCAGAGCCGCAAGGTGGACGCGTATTTCATGGGTTCGGCTGACAAAATCCGCTGCTTTTTCGAGGAAGAAGCCTTTGACTCACAAGGCAAGTTGAAACAGGCCAAGGCCCTGTCCATCAACAAAATCGGCCACGCCCTGCACGACCTCGACCCAGTGTTTGACCACTTCTCGCGCGGCCCGGCCCTCGCGGAACTGGCGGCAGACCTGGGTTTGAGCCAGCCGCAAATCTGGCAGTCGCAGTACATCTTCAAGCAGCCCGGCATCGGCGGCGAAGTGCGCTGGCACCAGGACGCGACGTTTTTTGACACCACACCCATCACGGTGACCACCTTCTGGTTTGCGCTGGAAAACGCCAGCCTGCAAAACGGCTGCTTGTGGCTGGCGCCGGGCGGGCACTGCGGGCCGCTGCGCGAGCGCTTTGTGCGACGTGCGGGGGATGGCGCGGCTGGTGGTGTGAGCTTGGGCGTGGCCATGGAAATTCTCGACGCCAGCCCCTGGCCCAGCCACGACGCGGCGCTTGCTTTAGAAGTGGCTGCCGGCACCCTCGTCGTCTTCCACGGCCTGCTGCCGCACTACAGCGCGCCCAACCGCTCAGCCGTTTCGCGCCACGCCTACACCCTGCACGTGACCGACGCCAGCGCGGCCTATTCGCCGAAGAACTGGTTGCAGCGTGGCGCGGATTTGCCGGTGCGCGGTTTTGTCTAAAGCACCGTGCCGCCGGTTTGCAACATCGCGCCGTGCAAATCAGCGTCCAGCGTCTCCAGAGGCAAGCCTTCGCGTAAAGCCAGTTCCAGCACTAAAAATTCGGACATAAGCCTTCAGCGTGGCGAATTTGCCCGTGCGCCGGTTTTATCTGATACTGTTGATTGACATTGCGACAACTCAATTGCTATAAATACAATACCAAACTATTGATATTTCACGAGGGAAAAATGCCATTTTGACCCCTATCCACCACCCAAAACAACCCCAGGAGCCCACCATGAGTTTCCCCGCCATCCACCGCGTTGTCACCGGCCACGATGCCGCTGGCCGCGCCATTGTCAGTAGCAATGGGCCGTTGCCCACCGTCACGGAAATCGCGGGCGTGCCCGGTACCGTGTTCCACGAAATCTGGAACACCGCCAGCACCCCAGCACCCATTGATAACGGCGCGGATCCGAGCCTCGGCCCGATCAAGCTGGCGCCGCCCAAGCAAGGCACGCGCATCCGCTTTGTCGACATTCCGCCCGACACGGCCGACTTTCTGGCCCAAGGCGCAGCCCGGGTCAAAGAGGCTTTCGCGCAGATTGGCGACGCAGCGGCCTCCACCGCCCGCGCCGATTCGCCCCACCCGCTGATGCACCGCACCGAAACCGTGGACTACGGCATCGTGATCGAAGGCGAGTTGACGCTGGTGCTGGACGATTCCGAGGTCGATTTGAAGGTCGGCAGCGTCGTCATCCAACGCGGCACCAACCACGCCTGGGCCAACCGGTCCGGCAAGCCGTGCCGCATGTTGTTTGTGCTGGTGGATGGGGCTTATGAGGCGGATATTGCGAAGGCGCTGGCTTGAAGTTGCCGGCGCTGTTGCCCTGTGCCTGCCGTGAATGCACAATGCCCTGATGAACCATTGTCGAGTGAGTTGATATGGCATCCCGGCCCAACGTCATGATCATCGGGGGCGGCATTGGCGGCTTGTTCGCCGCCAATGTGCTGATGGCACAGGGGCTGCGTGTTTCAGTTTATGAACAGGCGTCGGCATTGGGCGAGGTCGGCGCGGGGGTTTATGTGACGCCGAATGCGGTGCGCCATCTGGAGCGTGTGGGGCTCGGGCCCGCTGTCGAGACATGGGGCGCGCGGGTTGGTCCGGGCTCCTGCTACTTTCGCCACGATGGTACGCCGATCGCCCCGGTGCAAGTGTCGGACGCCTCCGGCTGGAACGCAAACTTTGGCATGCACCGCGCCGACTTCGTCGATTTTCTCGCCGCCAACCTGCCCGCCGGCATCGTCCATACCGGCCACCGTGCCGTCGGCTTCGAGCAGAGCGGTGACACCGCCCGGGTCAAATTCGCCAACGGCGCCAGCGCCGAGGCCGACCTGGTGATTGCCGCCGACGGCATTCATTCTGAACTGCGGCCGTACGTCTTTCCGCCCTCGAAACCCGTCTTTCACGGCACCATCGCTTACCGAGGTCTGGTCGCGCGCGAACGGCTGCCGGACTGGCCGATGGACCGCTGGCAAATGTGGGCCGGTCCGTCCAGGCATTTCCTGGTCTTCCCGGTCCGCCATGGCACGATGGTCAACTACGT
>JANMVT010000237.1:0-4739 GCA_031392945.1 Rhodoferax sp.
GTGCCCAGCCGCTCCAACGTCTGTGCGCCCGTGGCTTGGCCCAAGGAAAACGCGATCAGGTTCTTGTAGTTCTGGTTGCCCGAAGTCTCCGCACCGTCAAAGGTTTCGACCAGATAGCGAAGCTCCGCGTTGAACAAAGCGTTGATGGAGGTGTCGTTCTTGGCTGCGACGATTTTGGCGCGTTTGAGCAAGTCGCGGTCCACCGCGCCGGTGAAGTTGACGGTGGCTGAAGTGCTTGTGGTGGGGGTTGCGGCAGCGGCGGACATTTTTGGACTCTTGGCTTGATTTGGTCAATTCTACACATAATTATGTGTAATGCATACTCATGTGTCTCAATCTGACGGACTCATTCCGGTCACTGGCGGCACCACGCACGATCTACCGGCAAGCGGTCAGCGATTTGGGCACGGCACTCGCAGGCGTCGAGAAAGTCGGTGGGCGGTTGCTGCATTTGCCAACGCAGTTTGCTGTTGAATCCGCCGCAACTTCTTATTCAGGTAGCCTGATATTGGCGCTCTTCGCCACCGCGCCCCAGCGCTCCAGGTCGGCGGCCAGCAATTTAGCCAGCTCGTCTGATGTGCCGCCAGCCGGGCTGACCTGAATCGCCGCCATTTGCGCTGCGACTTCGGGCAGTTTGACAATGCGGTTGATCTCGGTCTCCAGCTGCTGCACCACGGCGGGCGGCGTGCCGGCCGGCGCAAAGATGCCCGCCCAATAACGAAATTCGATTTGCGGCATGCCGACTTCCGCCATGGTCGGCACTTGCGGCAGCGCGGGCAGGCGTGCGGGTGATGTGACGGCCAGCGCGCGCACGTTGCCGGACGCCAGGGCCGGGGTGGCGGGGCCGGTGTCCACCATGGCCATCAGCAGGTCGCCCGCCATCAGCGCCGTCAGGGTTTCACTCATGCTTTTGTACTGGATGAATTCGCCCGGCGCGCCGGTCTTGAGCCTGAACAGCTCGGACGCAAACTGGAACGCCGGCCCGGAGCCGCCATAGTTGGATTTGGCCGGATTGGCCTTCATGAAGGCTACCAGGTCCGCGACGGAATTGATTGGCTGTTTGGCGTTGACCACCAGCACCAGCGGGAAGGTCGCGACCAGGGACACCGGCACAAAATCCTTGATGGGCGAATAACGCAGTTTAGGCACCAGCACTGGCGTGAATACCATGTTGCCGATCGGGCCCATCAGCAGGCTGTAGCCGTCTGCCGGTGCTTTAGCCACAAAGTCGGTGGCGATGATGCCGCCGGCGCCCACCTTATTGTCAATGATCACGGCTTGCCCCAGGCTGGCCTGCATGCGCGCGCCGATCATGCGCGCCAGCGTGTCCATGCCGCCACCGGCGCCCTGGCCGACATAGATGCGGATCGGCTTGGCGGGAAAGCTCTGCGCCTGGGCGGAGCTGGACGCTGCGACAAGCGTGACAGCCAGGGCGATGCCCAATGTGATTCTCGCCAGATGGCCAGAAGATTGGGGATGGAGTGGGTGCAATGGGAAGAAGCTCATGCGGGCAATATAGCTGTTCCGGGTGAAAAGCGCATTGCAATTACCATTCAGCCCATGGACACCAGCACTGAACCCACACCGCCCCTGGTCATTGATTTTCACTGCCACATGCTGGAGCGCTCGGTATTCGAAGCCTCTACCAACCGCACTGTCTTCACGGGTTTTGGCGCCACGCCCGCCAAGGCCCCACGCCCCGGCGCGCAGGAACTGATCGAGCGCAGTTTCGACCCGGTCAAGGTGATCGCCGACATGGATGCACGGGGCATCGACATGGCCGTGGTCAGCGCCAGCACGGTGCTGCAGGGCAGCTCATGGGCTGACCCGGCCACCGATCTGGCCCTGTGCCAGAAGTGCAATGACCAGGCCGCAGAATGGGTTGTCAGATACCCACGCCGCTTCATTGGCAGCATGGTCTTGCCCATGCAGAGTATTGCGCTGGCCAATGCCGAGCTGGAACGCGCCAGCCAGCAGCTTGGCCTGCGGGTGGCCAACCTGTCGTCGAGCTACCAGGGCATTTATATGGGCGACCCGCAATTCCACCCGTTTTGGGAGCAGGTTGGAGGCTTGGGCGTGACCGCCTGGATTCACCCCGAGGGCGTGCGCGACCCTTGGTTTCAGCGTTACGCCTTGTGGAACTCGGCGGGGCAATCGATCGAAGAAACCAAATGCATGACCTCGCTGATCTACGAGGGAGTGATGACGAAGTTCCCCCGCCTCAATGTGGTGATGGCGCATGGCGGCGGTTATTTCCCGCACTACATGGGCCGCATGGACCGCAACACGGCCAACCGGCCCGACACGGTGCGCAATATGGATGGCCAGACGCCCAGCTCGTTCCTGAAGCGGTTTTATTACGATTCCTGCGTGTACGACCCGCAGGTCCTGAAGGTGTTGATCGAGCGCGTAGGCCACGACCGTATCGTCATGGGCAGCGACTACCCAGTCGGTGAAAAAGACCCGGTGGGCTGGCTCAAAAGCTGTGGCTTCGTGGGCCAGCCCCTGGCCGACGTGGCGGGCGGCAATGCGGCGCGATTGTTGGGGCTGGTCCTGCCACCCGAAAAAATTGAAGCAATTTCATTTTCATAACTGGCGTCTCAGCCGCTCCAGCACCTCACGGTCCAGCCGGTCTTTGTCACGGTAGTCAGTCTTGGTTTTCAACAGGCCTTCAATGTCGAGCGTGCGTATCTCGACGCCGTCAACCGTCAGCGTGCGAACGTGCTGCTGCAGGCTCTCGTAAGTTTGGCCATTGGCGGCGAACAGCAGATCGATCAGCAAGTCATCGGCGATGCGGATGTTTTCGGGCGCATCGACAGTCGGCGCAAACCATTCAAGCTGAAGCTCGCTGCTTGAAGGCAAAAAAGCCAAGGCCCGAATCACACGCTTGCCGTTCTCGATGGAAGAGGGCAGGAGGATGTCGATGTCATCGGTGTTTCGGGTGAAGCCATTGAGCCTGACCGCGTGCCCGCCGACCAGCACATAGGCAACGCCTTCGGCCTGAAAGCGCTCCAGCAGGGCGAGCAGGGCGTCTGGACTCATGGGTTCACGACCAGGGCGCCGTCTGACGGGCCGTTGACCAGTCTGGCCTGCGCCAGTTGCCTCTGGTCATCGATCTGATTGAAGACCTGATGGCGCGCGCGTTGCACGCCCCGGGCGACAGGCACTCTGGCGGCGGCCAGCATTTGATCCAGTCGGCGGCCACGATGCCAGGCTTCTGCCGGGTCAAGAATGAACTCGGTGCGATGGTTGGTGCCAACAGTTCGGGTCATGTTTGTTATCTTAGTCCAGCCAGCAGCATTTCAAGCCGCCATCGTATGCAGCGGAATATCCCTCGCCGCCGCCAGGCTGGTGAGCTGTTTGCAGGTCTGCGACGCCAGGAACGCTGCAATCGCCTGGTGCGTGGCGGGCTCGAACATGGCGGGGGTTTCGGCGCCCATCACACCGGCGGCTTCGCGCAGGGACTTGGCGAAATGCGGCTCCAGCGCGGCGACGGCGACGCGGCCGTCCTTGCAGGGGTAGACGCGGTAACCGGCATGCGCGCCGCCGACCGAGCCACCGATGTCGTCTTTGCCACGGGCGCCGGGCGCGCGTGTCAGGCCCCAGGCCAGCGGCAAACCCAGGTAGGCCGATGCGTCGGCCAGCGCCACTTCGATGAAGACGCCTTTGCCTTTGAGTTTCAGCATCAGGGCCGTCTGCAGGATGGCTTCGCTGGCCATCAGCGAGCCGCCCATGTCGGCGTACAGCGTGGGAGGCAGGTCAAGGCCCTTGACCAGGGCGTTGTCGGCCATGTAGGTCAGGTCGTGGCCGGGCTCCTCGGCGCGTGCGCCAGCAGCTCCGACGATGGCGACTTGCGACAGCGCGGGGTAACGCTTGTGCAGCATCTTCCAGTCGAGCTGCAATTTGGTGAGCGCGGAGGGGCGAAAGGATGTGAGCAGGATGTCAGCCCTGGCCAGTTCGCGGTGCAGGGTTTTTTGACCAGCCTCGGTCTTCAAGTCAGCGCTGACCTGGCGCACACCTTGGTGCATTTGCGCATAGGGGCCGCCCAGCGCGTAACTCATCGGGTCGCCTGTTGCGCCGGCAGGCAGGCCTTGGGGCGTGGGCGGGTTGAGCTTGACGCAAGTGGCGCCCATTTGCCGGCAGCGCATCAGCGCGGCCGGGCCCGGCAGGTTGAGCGACAGGCTCAACACGCGCACGCCCTTGAGCGGCTGCACGGCGCGGATCTTCGAGTTGTTCATGGATTCCGTTTGCTATAAAAAAAAAGCTAACTATGCATATTGCACGGGGGAAATCGGCCTAATTGACCCCTGCGATGCGCCCGGTCTCAGCCAGGCTTGCGCCGTCGAAACCGAAGACCTGCACATCGTTTTCAACATGTTCATGGCGATCACGGTTTTGCCGTCTTTGGAAAACAGCCGCTCAATTTCAAGACACTGACCGTGCCGTCGCCCCTCGCGGCGCCGTCAGGGCGCGGATTCACCACTGTCCTGGTGGCGCCGTTGTCCAGCACCACTTTGTTTTCCAGCGCGATGACGGCAATTTGGGCCTGTGTCGCGGCGCCCAAAAGCGCCAGGGTCGCACCTGCGAGGGCGCGTGGCATCGATGAATTCATGGGCAGTTTCCGGTGGGTTTGGACGGATCGGCAAGACCCGGCCATTCTGGCATACGCAACCGCCAGCGTTGGCCCGCGCCCGCGCGGTTTCAGCGCATTGATGCCAAACTGATCAAGGGCTGGATCG
>JANMVT010000238.1:0-3197 GCA_031392945.1 Rhodoferax sp.
AAGCGCCAGCGCCACGGCCGCAATGCCGAAAAAACAAAGAAACGACCAATTGGCGATGGAGCCGCCCAGAAACGTCCAATCCACTTTGGAGCAATCGCCGCTGCCCTTGAAAATCATCGGGATGGCGCGCTGCAGCGGGAAATTTTCAACCATGCCATAAAAATCGCGCCCGCAGGACACCACCTCGGGCGGATGCCATTGCAGCCAGCTTTGGCGGGCCGCCACAAAAGCGCCAAACGCCGCCGTTGCGGACAACAAGCCCGCGCCGCCAATCTGCAAGCCTTTTCGGCTGCTGGCTCCCGTCAGTCCTGCGATTATCGCTACCAAAACCAGAGCATACCGCTGCACGATGCACCTCGGGCAAGGCTCCAGGCCCAACCCATGTTGCAGGTACAAACCGTAGGCCAGCATGGCGATGCAGGCCAGGCAGATCAAGGCGAAGACGCGCCGCGGCTTGCGGTCAAACAGGTCGGTCAGGAATTCCAAGCTCGGTGTCCCTCAAAGTTGATGTCCATTAGGGCTCCAGTATCGGCGAAGAGTTCCGCCAGCTTTTCAGCCAGCAATGCTGGCTTACTGTTCAGCGAAGGCGCGTTCAATCACAAACGCGCCGGGGTGGCTGGTATTGCCCTCGTGGAAGCCGCGCGCCTCCATCATGCCCTTGAGGTCTTTGAGCATGGCCGGGCTGCCGCAAATCATCACGCGGTCTTCGGCCGCGTCCAGCGGCGGCAGGTTCAGGTCATCATGCAGCTTGCCATTGTCCAGCAGCTCGGTCACCCGGCCGCGGTTGATGAAGTCTTCACGCGTCACCGTGGGGTAATAGCTCAATTGTTTGGCGACGGTTTCGCCCAGGAACTCGTG
Organism: Rhodoferax sp.; assembly: GCA_031392945.1. Classification (GTDB taxonomy): domain Bacteria; phylum Pseudomonadota; class Gammaproteobacteria; order Burkholderiales; family Burkholderiaceae_C; genus JANYCG01. The sequence goes on from JANMVT010000238.1 coordinate 859, forward strand.
CGCGGGCAGGTGTTCGGTGAGGTATTCGCGGTAGGCCAGCTCATCCACCTCACGCACGCCATGCACCAGTATCACCCGCTCAAATTTTTCATAAGTCGCCGGATCGCGCACAATGCTCATGAAGGGCGCCAAACCGGTGCCGGTCGAGAGCAGATACAGGCGCTTGCCTGGCAGCAGATAGTCAATGAGCAGGGTGCCCGTGGGTTTGCGGCCAACCATGACGGTGTCGCCTGGCTGGATGTGCTGAAGCTTGCTGGTCAGCGGGCCGTCTTGCACCTTGATCGACAAAAACTCCAGGCTTTCCTCGTAGTTGGCGCTGGCGATGGAGTAGGCGCGCAACAGCGGCTTGGTTTCGGTGCTGCCTTTGGGTTTAAGGCCAATCATGGTGAAGTGGCCGTTGGAGAACCTGAAGGCCGGATCGCGCGTGGTGGTGAAACTGAACAGCTTGTCAGTCCAGTGATGCACACTCAATACTTGTGCTTCGTGAAAGGCGCTCATGGTGGCGTAAAAATGAAAATTAGACTCCGGCAAATTTAACGCCAGATCGTCAAAACTCAAACTACTGATAAATTGATTGCTTAGATGCAATGGTTGTAACGCTAGCCAAAAGACCCTGCTTCACGCATCCAAACCGCGCCCAAAAACGGCTAAAACGCAGCCAATGCACAAGCAACAAGGTTTTAAGGGCGCACTAGCAACGCGCAGCAGCGGCCGGGCGCGGAAAACCAGACGGCAATGGTCAGCCCGCGATGGCTTCGTCCAGCGCCTTGCACGACGGCGCGCAGACGGCTTGGGCCTTGCCCAGCACTTTGCGTGTGCCCATCAGCGAGCGCGCGCGGTGCTTGCCGCACATGAAGCAGGACATTGTTGCCCCGCCAAATGACGCCGCCGCAGCGAAGGGTGAACCGGAAACTTTGGATTTGTACCGCAAACCATCGGGCAGGACGGCAGTTTTTGCTTCAGCTCTAGACATTGACCCAACTCTCGGAAAGTGGAATAGACCGTATTTTATCGCGGAATCCACTTTGGCACATTCGTGGCAGCGGCATGGCCCTGCATTCTGGCCAGGATCCCAAACCCATAACAGGTTCCGGCACAGTGGCGCAACGCGATAAACTGCTGGTTTTGGCGTTTTCCAATTGCCAAACCCCATCAGCACATTCAAGAGGCACCCATGGCACGCACCGTCAACTGCATCAAACTTGGCAAAGAGGCCGAAGGCCTGGACTTCGCGCCCTACCCAGGCGAGCTGGGCAAACGCATCTGGGAAAGCGTGAGCAAAGAGGCCTGGGCCGCCTGGCTCAAGCACCAAACCATGCTGGTCAACGAAAACCGGCTGAACCTGGCTGATGCCCGCGCGCGCCAATACCTGGCGCGCCAGATGGAGGCCCATTTCTTCGGCGGCGGCGCCGATGCGGCCCAAGGTTACGTGCCGCCCGCGCCCTGAAACACGCCGCGCTGCCGTCCCTTGCATGGGCTACAGCATGGCTGTGCCAAGGCTAGCGCATGACATCCCCTGACCCGACCGGCTGGCGATGAGCCTGGCGCAAGCCAATGCCCTGCTGCGCGCGGCCGGGCTGCCTGAGGCCTGGACGGATACGGCCCTCTGGCGGGTTCTGGCACTTGCGGGCGACGCGGGCGATGCCGGTGATGGCAACGGTGGCCTCCTGACATTTCTGGCCTGCTGGCGGCTCTGGCGCGCCACGCCCGCGCGACCCAAACGCCTGCACTGCGTGCTGATCCTCCCGCGCCCGCCCGATCTTGCCGCCCTGCGTCTGCGCCTGGTAAACCGCCCGGCCAACCGCCCGATCCACGCGGCGCTGGCGCAACAACTCATTGAACAATGCGAGGGCCTCACATGCCTCGCAATAGGCTTTCAGCGTCTGTCGTTTGACGAAGGCCAGGTGCTGCTGACGGTTTGCATCGGTGAGTTCAAACCCATGCTGCGCGCGCAACAATTCCAAGCCGACAGTCTGCTCGTATGCAGTTTGCCCATGCGTTGGGGTGAGCTTGACTGGGATCGCTGGAGCATCAAAGCCCTGGCCCAATGCTGCCGGCGCGGCTGCGCCGTGGCAGGCCAGGCGGTGACGGCTGGTGCAAAGCCTTTTCTGGCGCAAGGCGGCTTCGAGATCGAGCCTGCCCGCCTGCCCTCCCTCCGCTCGACCTGGCGCGCCCGCTTCGCCCCGCGCTGGCAAATCAAGCACTCGCGCCAGCTTTTGGCCGTCCAGGCGCAAAGCCCTGGGCGCTGTGCCGTGATTGGCGCCGGCCTGGCGGGCGCCAGCGTAGCCGCAGCACTGGCGTGCCGGGGTTGGCAGGTGCAGGTGCTGGACGGCTCGCCT
>JANMVT010000280.1:0-28033 GCA_031392945.1 Rhodoferax sp.
CGGATCTGGCGCGAGGCCAGCCAGAATTTGACAGCCAGGCCGAGCAACAAGGCTGCTCCAAATGCGATAGTCAATGAGAAGGGCAGGAAAGATGAAGTCATTGCCATCAAGTTTAGGCCATCGGCGACAATTCAAGCCATGTCCGATGCCCATACCCCCACAATCGCCACAACCGACACAGTCAGCGCCGTTTCGCACAAGAAATCCGATAAAAATCTGGTCTGGCTCGATTGCGAAATGACCGGGCTGAACCCGTCGGTGGACCGCATCATCGAAATTGCCGTGGTCGTCACCGGGCCGCACCTGGAGCCGCGCATTGAAGGCCCGGCTCTGGTGATTCACCAAAGCGATGCCCTGCTCGACCAGATGGACGCCTGGAACAAGGGCACCCATGGCAAGAGCGGCCTGATCGACAAGGTCAAGGCCTCCAGGGTGACCGAGGACGAGGCGCAGGCCCGATTGATCGAGTTTCTGGGCCACTATGTGAGCCAGGGTGGCACACCCCTGTGCGGCAACAGCATCAGCCAGGACCGGCGCTTTCTGGAGCGCTACATGCCGCAACTGGACGCGTTTTTCCATTACCGGAACATTGATGTCAGCAGCCTCAAGGAGTTGGCCAAGCGCTGGCGGCCCGAGGTCTACAAATCCTTCAAGAAGCGGCGCAAACACACCGCGCTGGCCGACGTGCATGAATCAATTGACGAACTGGCGCACTACCGCGAGCATTTCCTGAAACTGTGAAAAGCAGCACAGAATTAGGTAATTACCCGGACACAGTGGAAAAACTATGCCATAATCCGAGGCTGCGCTGAAATTTCAGTGCGATTGTGCATCTACTGTCACTCACCGGGCTTCACGCGGAATCAAATTTGTTCCGCACCTAACAGCCCCCAGCGCCAACAACCAGCCATTCACTTGAGTTGGCAAGCGCAGGTTCCGTTTGATGGTTGATGTTTTTTAACCATTGACGGGGCGACCAGCCACGCTGGCGTTCGCGTGTGAGAAAAAATGACCGACTCCTTTGAAGTTGCAGGCGACTTTTTGCCTGCCGATTCTGTTTCTGCTGATTCCGCTTTTGTCGAATCCGGCGAGAATTTTGCCCTTGCCAGCGCGGCGATTGAAACCGCTGCCCAAGTAGATGCCAAGGCCGACCCCGTTGCCGAGGTCGCAGTGCAGCAAGTCCCCAATGGCTTTATCGCCCTTGGCCTGGCCCCCGAACTGATCCGCGCAGTGCAAGACCTGGGGTTCACCCAGCCCACGACCGTCCAGCTCAAGACCATTCCCCTGGCCATGCAGGCGGATGCAGCCAGTGAAAAATCAGGCCGTTTCACCGACCTGATGGTCTCCAGCCAGACCGGCAGTGGCAAAACCGCCGCTTTCCTGCTGCCCGTGCTGCACACCTTGCTCAAACAGCAGGCGGATGCCGAGGCCAAGGAGCGCGCCGACTTTGAACAGGCCACCGCCGACGCATTGGCCAACGGCGAGCCGGCCCCAAAGCGCCCCAAGCGCAAAGACCCGACCAATATGCGCAACTTCAAGCCCGCCACACCCGGCGCCCTGATCTTGTGCCCCACACGTGAGTTGGCGCAGCAAGTCGCGCACGACGCGATCGACCTGGTGCAACATTGCCGTGGCCTTCGCATCGCCAACGTGGTCGGCGGCATGCCTTACCAATTGCAAATCGCCAAGCTGCAAAATGCCAATCTGGTGGTTGCAACGCCTGGCCGTCTGCTCGACTTGCAGCGCTCCATGCAGATCAAGCTGGACCAAGTCCAGTTCTTGGTGGTGGACGAAGCCGACCGCATGCTGGACCTCGGTTTTGCCGACGACCTGGCCGAAGTCAACCAGCTCACCATCGAGCGCAAACAGACCATGATGTTCAGCGCCACCCTGGCACCGCGCATCCAGCAGCTGGCCACCCGCGTGATGCGCGAACCCCAACGCATCCAGATCGATTCGCCGCAAGAAAAACACCAGAACATCAAACAGGTGCTGTTCTGGGCCGACAACGCCCAGCACAAACGCAAGTTGCTGGACCACTGGTTGCGCGACACCACAATCAACCAGGCGATTGTTTTTGCCAGCACGCAAATTGAGTGCGACGGTTTGGCCAACGACCTGCAGCAGGACGGCTTCAGCGCCGTGGCCTTGCACGGCGCTCTGAACCAGGGCCTGCGCAACCGCCGCCTGATGGCATTGCGCGAAGGCCATGTGCAAATCCTTGTGGCCACTGACGTTGCCGCGCGCGGCCTTGACGTGCCCACCATCAGCCACGTGTTCAATTTTGGCCTGCCGATGAAAGCCGAAGACTACACCCATCGCATTGGCCGCACCGGCCGCGCTGGCCGCGACGGCATTGCCGTGACCTTCGCCGAATTGCGTGACCGCCGCAAGATTTTTGACATTGAGGGCTACACCCGCCAGCCGATCAAGTCTGAAGTCGTGCCTGGCCTGGAGCCAAAGCAGCGTATTCCCGATTCACGCCCCGCCGGCAATTTCGGTGGCCGGGATTCACGTGATTCCCGTGGCAATTTTGGCGGTGGCAACTTCGCCCGTGGCGACCGCAACTCCGGCGGCCGTGCCGGCGGTTTTGGCGGCCCGCGTGGTGGATTTGGAGAGAAATCATTCTCCAGCCCTCGCCAGGATGGCGCAGGTAGCTTTCAAAATGATAGCAATCGTGCTGCTGACAATGGCTTCAATTACGAACGCAAAGGCGGTTTCAACGACCGCTTCGCCGGCGACCGCAATTTTGCAGGCGACCGCAATTCAGGCGAGCGCAACTTCGGCGGTGCGCCGAGGGGCGATTTTGCCGACCGCAAACCCGCATTTGGCAAGCCAGCCTTCAACAAACCAATGGGCCTGAAACCTGCCGGCCCTGCGAAGCCTTTCGGCTTGGCGAAACCGGCCAGCCTGGGCAATGGCGGCAAGGTGTTCGTGCCGCGCGACGCCAAAAGGCGGCCTGCCCGCGCGGTTTAACCCGCCGGACTGGATCGGGCGCATTCACACGGGCCCGCTGATTCAGCTTTTCGGCTTTCAACAGCCCGCCACAGGAAACTGTCGCGGGCTGTTCGCTTTGGCGCACAATCAAGTCGGCAGGCCTCCCGCCTGGTTGGGTCTTGCAAACTTGGCAACTTGCCGGTTCGCGGCCCCACCTGAACCTCGAAAGAGAACACCATGGCAAACGCAGACAAGCACTGGCTCGACCAGATGTACAACAACCGCGCGCGCGTGCCCGAATTTGCGCAACACTTCGCGCGTTGGCAACACGAGTCTGCCCTTGCGCGCGCCGGTCTGGGCTGCCTGGTGGATGTGCCCTACGGCATAGGCGCAGGTGAACGTCTGGACATCTTCCCGGCGACAGATGGCCCGCAGGCCGGCGATGCACAGGGGGGCGGCGCGCCGGTGCTGGTCTTCATCCACGGCGGTTATTGGCGCAGCCTGGACAAATCAGACCATTCCTTTGTCGCGACCGAATTCACGCAATCCGGCGCCTGCGTCGTGATCCCCAACTACGCACTGTGCCCGGGCGACGCGGCCAGGCCGGTGACGATTCCGCACATCACGCTGCAAATGGTCAGCGCGCTGGTCTGGGTTTATCGAAATATCGCCCGGCATGGCGGCGACCGGTCGCGCATCAGCGTGGTCGGCCACTCTGCCGGAGGCCATCTGTCCGCCATGTTGATGGCTTGTGCGTGGAAGGCCGTCGCTGCCGATCTGCCAGACAGGCTGGTTAAAAACGCGATGTCGATGTCCGGCCTGTTCGAGCTGGAGTCGGTCCGCCAAACGCCGTTTTTGCAGGCTGATCTGAAGCTGACGCCGGCCCATGCCCGCCAGGCCAGCCCGGCCTGGCTGCCCAGCCCCAAACTGTCGGGTGGCCGTGGCATTTTTTACAGCGTGGCGGGCGCGAACGAGAGTGCCGAGTTTCTGCGCCACAACCGCCTGATTCAAAAAGCCTGGGGCAAAAAAACCGTGCCTGTATGTGAGTCGCTGCCGGGGCTGAACCACTTCAGCATCCTGGAGGCGCTGGTCCAGCCAGGGCAACGGCTGAACAATCTGGCGCTGGACCTGTTGACAAAATAGGCAACATGTCCTCGTGGATATTCAATAGTTAGCTACGTAAAATATAGCAATTTATTTTCCCATGGGTGGCATGACGGGTAGCCGTTTGTGCCGCATTCACATCAGCAAATGTTCGCCCGCGTTGTCCCCGCCCAGCGTCACGTAATTCACCTTGCGGATGTCCATCAGCTTCTTGCCGCCTGAATAACTGATGGAGCTTTGCACGTCCTGCTCCATCTCGATCAACGTGTTTTTCAGGGGCCCCTTGATCGGCTCCAGAATGCGCTTGCCTTCAACGTGTTTGTATTCGCCCTTGTTGAAGTCGCTGGCCGAGCCGTAATACTCCTTGAACAGTTTGCCATCGACTTCCACCGTCTTGCCGGGCGACTCTTCATGCCCCGCGAACAGCGAGCCAATCATCACCATGGACGCGCCAAAACGCACGCTTTTGGCGATGTCGCCATGGTCGCGGATGCCGCCATCGGCAATGATGGGTTTGGTTGCCACACGGGCACACCATTTGAGCGCCGACAGCTGCCAGCCGCCCGTGCCAAAACCGGTCTTCAGTTTGGTGATGCAAACCTTGCCGGGGCCCACACCGACCTTGGTGGCATCGGCACCCCAGTTCTCCAGGTCAATCACGGCCTCGGGCGTGGCCACATTGCCGGCAATGATGAAGGTGGACGGCATCTTCTCGCGCAGGTAGCCGATCATGTTTCTCACGCTGTCGGCGTGGCCATGGGCAATGTCGATGGTGATGTACTCGGGCACCAGGCCAAGCACCACCAGTTGGTCCACCGTGTCGTAGTCCGGCCTTTTCACACCCAGCGAAATCGACGCATACAGGCCTTTTGCCTTCATGGCTTTGACGAAGGCCACGTTGTCCAGATCAAAGCGGTGCATCACGTAAAAATAACCGTTTTGCGCCAGCCAGCTGCAGATCGACTCGTCCACCACCGTCTTCATGTTGGCGGGTACCACCGGCAGCCGGAAGCTGCGGGCGCCCAGCGCGACGCTGGCATCACACTCGGAGCGGCTCTCAACGCGGCATTTGCGTGGCAGCAGCAGGATGTTGTCGTAGTCAAATATTTCCATGGCCTGGACTCCAGAAGACGGGCAAAAAAAACCGGGCCACAAATGCTTGGGCCCGGTGCTTGATTCTACTGGATTGAAGGGCCGCATGCTTTTGGCCGGGGCCTTCAATCTGTTCGGGATGGCAGGCCTCGGCACTCCACTAAACTACTGCCATGACATCCGCTGGCGATTCCACTTCAAGCCCCAACCGGCGCGCTTCTGACGCAAGCCGACACCCTGCCGACCGGCGTCGGCGCGCGACAGATGCCGCACCCGGCGAGGCCTCTGGCCGGCTGGGCGTGAGGGGCGGGGGCATCACCTTCCGCGTGCGCCGCCTCGAGCCCATGCTGGCCTGGGTGATGGCGGCTTATACGCTGTGGGTCAGCATTTTGATCAACCCGCCGGGGTCTGATGTCTGGTTCCTGGCCCTGTTTGCGGCCGCCATTGCCGGCTGGTGCCGCATGTTCCCGGCGCGCCGTCAGCGGGTGCTGTTGTTGCGCGGCGGGCTGATGATGGCAGGCGCCTTGCTGCTTCACCTGATGCCGGGTTCGGGCGGCCCGACCGGCCCGTATTTCTTCTGGCCGGCACTGACGGCGATCTTTTATGCGCTGCTGCTGTCAACGCGCTGGGCCGCCGTGCTGACAGGGCTGGCCTTGGTCGAGTTCTTCCTGGCCTGCTGGCTGGCCCAACCGCCGCCTGGCTGGCAAGATGCACTGGTGCATGCCGGTTTTCTGGTGCTCATTCCGCCACTGACCATGGTGTTTGGCAACTCCATGCGCCAATCCGACGCGCAGGCTGAGTCCTCGATGCGCGATGCCAGGACACTGCTGTACAACGAAACCGGGTTTTTTGTGCACGGCGCCGTGTTGCTGGCCGACTGCCACCAGCGCGAGCGCCCGTTCAGCATGGTCTTGCTCAGCAGTGCGGATCTGGCGGACATCCCCGGCCGGCTGGGCCGCAAAGTGGCCAACGACCTGTTTGGGCAAGTGGTGCAGGGCATTGGCGCCGTACCAGGCGAGGGCATTGCCGCCCGCACCGATTCGGTTGAATTTGCCCTGCTGCTGCCCGGCGTGACCTCACAACGCGCGGCGGCGCTGGTCAGGCAGCAGTTGGGTGACCCGCCCAAGGTCGAAGTCAAAATTGGCGGCAAACCGGTGGTTGTCGGGCTGGACATGGCGATTGCACAGGCCAGGGACAAGACGCAGCCGATCGAGTCGCTGTATGACATGCTGCATGAGCGCTGGGCTGCCTTGCCGCGTGCCGGCCGTGCCACCATCCAGTTTCCGGCGGCGTACACTGGCAATGGCCCTGCGGCAAGCGTTTCGGGGGATGTCCCAACGCCATTGGCGCCGCAGCCTGACCGGCGTGGGGAAGCAGACGGACAGGCTACATAACGCAGACACTCGCCGCGCCAGCCAGCACCTGGCCACTCGCGTCCTCCACCCATCCCACCACACGCAGCCGATCTGGATTGGCGCCGCTGGGGATGCGCATCGGGCGCGACTCGAAGAGGCCTTTTTTGCCAGTTTTACGCTCTGAAGTTAGTAGCGCATTGCGCCCATTCCACGAGAGGATCAGGGCATTTCTCACCAAATTTCGGGCAACGGGCGTGCCCTCGGCGCCAGCGGGGATGGTTTCGACCAGCAGCAGCCAGGCGGTTAGTGGCTGGTCGGGCAGGGCAGTCCCTCTCGGCCCTGTCAACTCGATGGACGCGCCCATGTAGCCTCCCAGGGCCACGCCGCGCGCCACGCGCAGGCGCCAGGGGCTGGCGGACAGTTGGTGGCGGATGTTCAGCGACTTCGGCGGCGCGCTGGCGCGGAGGGTTTGCAGGCGTTCTGGCGCGTCGCGGCTGGCGGCGGTTGACAGGGGCGCGTCGTCGCCTTTTGCGCTGGGCACGATCCAGTCCAGTGCCAGTTCGCGCGGCTTGGCGCTTTGCGTTTTCGAATCGGCCCAGCAGGAATCACAATCGGCGCTGATGAAACGCTCGATCAGGGTGATAGGCGGGCGCTGGCCGTCGCTGCTGCACGACGATTGCGCCAGGGCAGGCGCGGCGATGGCTAGCGCGCCGAGCGCCAGGCACCGCAAAAGCCGGATTGATGGGGGAAAAAGATAAAAAAGGCGCATTCGCTAATTCCTACAATGCGGGTATGTTCCCAGAAGTCACCCACAACAGCAACGCGGCAGCCGCGCTGGATTCCCCGCTCTTGCAGCACCTCAACCCCGAGCAGCGCGCCGCCGTGGTACTGCCCAATGAACACGCGCTGATTCTGGCAGGCGCGGGCTCGGGCAAAACCCGCGTGCTGACCACCCGCATCGCCTGGCTGCTGCAAACCGGCCAGGTGTCGCCCGGCGGGGTGATGGCCGTCACCTTCACCAACAAGGCCGCCAAGGAGATGATGACGCGCCTGTCGGCGCTGTTGCCGGTCAATGTGCGCGGCATGTGGATTGGCACCTTTCACGGCCTGTGCAACCGGTTTTTGCGCTCGCATTTCAAGATGGCCAACCTGCCCCAGGCGTTCCAGATTCTGGACACGCAGGACCAACTGAGCGCCATCAAGCGCCTGTACAAGCAGTTCAGCATCAATGACGAGCGTTACCCGCCCAAACAAACCCAGTGGTTCATTGCCGGCTGCAAGGAAGACGGCCTGCGGCCCAACCAGGTGGAGGTGCGCGACGAAGACACGCGCAAAAAGATCGAGATTTACCAGCTCTACGAAGATCAGTGCCAGCGTGAGGGCGTGGTTGATTTTGGCGAGCTGATGCTGCGTTGTTACGAGTTGCTGCGCGACAACGACCCGGTGCGCGAGCACTACCAGCGGCGCTTTCGCTTCATCCTGATTGACGAATTCCAGGACACCAACAAATTGCAATATGCCTGGATCAAGATGCTCAGCGGCACAGGCGCCCATGCAGCGGGTGGGCTGGGGCTGGAGCAAGCCAGCTTCAACCCCACCGGCAGCGTGCTGGCCGTGGGGGATGACGACCAGAGCATCTATGCCTTTCGCGGTGCGCGGGTGGGCAATATGGCCGATTTTGTGCGCGAGTTCAAGGTGCAGCACCAGATCAAGCTGGAGCAAAACTACCGCAGCGGCAGCAATATCCTGGATTCAGCCAACGAGCTGATCAGCCACAACAGCAAGCGCCTGGGCAAAAACCTGCGCACCGACCAGGGCCCGGGCGAGCCGGTGCGCGTGATCGAATCCCCAAGTGATTTTGCCGAGGCGCAGTGGATGGTGGACGAGATGAAGCAACTGGTGCGTGATGATTTTCCCCGAAGCGAAATCGCTGTTTTATACCGCAGCAATGCGCAGAGCCGCGTCATCGAGACCGCGCTGTTCAACGCCGCCATGCCGTACAAAGTCTATGGCGGTTTGCGGTTTTTTGAACGGGCCGAGATCAAACATGCGTTGGCCTACTTGCGCATTTTGGAGAACCCCAACGACGACACCAGCTTCATGCGCATCGTCAATTTTCCGCCGCGTGGCATAGGGGCACGAAGTATTGAAAACTTGCAGGATGCAGCCCGGGCGGCGGGGCGTTCGCTGCATGACGCCGTCAGCACCTTGAGCGGCAAGGCGGGTGCCAACCTGGGTGGCTTCGTAGCGAAAATCGATGTGCTGCGCGAGCAGACCCAAAACCTGAGCCTGCGTGAAATCATCGAACTGGTGCTGGACTACAGCGGCCTGATCGAGCACTACAAGGCTGACCGCGAGGGCGCCGACCGCATCGAAAATCTGGAAGAGCTGGTGAATGCGGCCGAGAGTTTTGTCACGCAGGAGGGTTTTGGCCGTGATGCAGTGGCGCTGCCGGTGGATGAGTTGGCGGATTTGCCTGCGATCGAAACGGCGCCCGATGCCGAAACGGGCGAGACCCTGTCGCCCCTCGCCGCCTTCCTCACCCATGCCGCGCTGGAGTCTGGCGACAACCAGGCACAGGCCGGGCAGGATGCCATCCAGCTCATGACCGTGCACGCCAGCAAGGGCCTTGAGTTTGACTGCGTCTTCATCGGCGGCATGGAGGAGGGCCTGTTCCCGCATGAAAACTCGATTAGCGATGCAGGAGGCCTGGAAGAAGAGCGCCGCCTGATGTACGTGGCCATCACGCGCGCGCGCAAACGCCTGTACCTGAGCCATTCGCAGACCCGCATGCTGCATGGCCAGACGCGGTACAACCTGAGGAGCCGTTTCTTTGACGAGCTGCCCGAGGACGCGCTGAAATGGATCACGCCCAAGCAGCCAGCCTATCGAGCCGGATTTTCGGATGCTCCTAATATGGGAGCTAACTATGCATATCCGGCGAGGGGAAACGACCCGTTTTCTTCCAAAATTGGCGGATTTTCGGGTTCAAGCGGGTCTGGGGGCGGCACGGGCGTGCCACAGCAGAGAGACACCGGCCACCTGCTTCGCGCCAACATGAAAGTCTTCCACAACAAGTTCGGCGAAGGCACGGTGCTGACGCTGGAAGGCGTGGGCGATGATGCCCGCGCGCAAATCAACTTCCCGCGCCACGGCCTGAAATGGCTGGCGCTGAGCGTGGCCAAGTTGACACCCTTGCCCTGAAGCGCCGCCCTTGATGCTGCTCAAGGGCGACTGGGCAAGCGCTGGGCCACCACCGTCCGGCGCCACGCAAATGCAACAAGACGTAAGTCATGAGACTAAGTCGCATGACTGCCCCGGCAGAAAATTACGCACTTTTTCATTTGCATTGATCGCCAATTGCAATGCGCCCGTCCAGGTTGTATATTTAGCCTCCACTTGGCATGCGGCCTGATCCCGCGCGTGCTACAGAGAAGGGAGCAAGCCCGTGTTTTCAAAATTTCACCAGCGCCAGGAACCTGTTGCGTCCGACGGCGCGCAGCCCCATTCCAGGCGGGCAACTGACAACGCGCTTAGAGACCTGGAAGTCGTTGAAGATGACAGCCCTGAAGCCTGGCAAAGCTGGGAAGACGCCGTCGCCAGGCAGGCGCTAGAAGCCGACGAGGCCGAGAACACCCAGCCCGCGCCTCTGGAAAGCATAAAAATTGAACCTTGACAGCTTGCCCGGGTCAATACGGGCTGCTGCAACTATGGAGCTTCACATGCCTGGAAAATTCGCGATGGGATGGGCCAACACAATGGCGCTGTCCGCCGTGCTGGCCGGGTTTGCCGGCCAGGCCAACCTGGCTTCGGCGGCCGATGTCGCGTCCGGCCCCACCGTGAACGAGCGCCTGGCCACTGCGCGCAAGGCGATAGACGCCAAGGACTGGAGCAAGGCCATGGCGGATTTGAACCAGGCCGCGCGCGACGAGCCCCGCAATGCCGACGTGCACAACCTCTTGGGCTACACCTACCGCAAGCGCGCCACGCCCGATCTGGCCAAGGCATTCGAGCACTACAACACGGCGCTCAAGATCAACCCCAATCACAGGGGCGCGAACGAATACATCGGGGAGGCCTATTTGGCGGACAAAAAACCGGCCGAGGCTGAAAAACACCTGGCCCGGCTTGAAACCATTTGCGGCAACAAGACCTGCGAGGAATACACCGATTTGTTCAAGTCGATCGCCGACTACAAGTCCAAGAACTGACCACGACAGCGACGGGCCACCGCCAAGCCAGGAGCGGCTGTTGTCGGCTCTGGCCAGATCTGGCTGACGCTACCGGCCCAACATCTCGGCCGGGTGCATTTGGTCAGGCTTGTTCTCCAAGTAGCCCCTGCCATCTTTCACGCCCTTGATGCCCAAAATCTGCCAGGCAGTGCGCTGGTTCACCAGACGGGCAAGGTTTTCAAGCTCTTCGTCTGAATGGTTGATGGCGGCCGCCGGCGTCAGCGAGCGGCCCGCGACAGGGTTCACTTCGCCCCAAAAAGACTGGTGGTAACTCGACTGGCTGACGGCCCTGTCTTTGCCTGAGCCAATGTCCACCGTGCCATAGCAGTTGCAAAAATAGCTGCGGTTGTTCATGTTGGCGAATATTTCGGTGTATACGCCGGTGCCGCGAATGCCGGCGGTCAAGGTGGGGGTGATGATTTGCCGGGTGTTGCCTCTGCCCCAGACGCTGGCGACCGCTCCCGTCAGCAGGCGCAACACGCTGACGGCGCTGAGCGTGCTGCCGCGCTCCATCAGCATGCGCGAGTTCTGGCGCATCTGGAAAGACGAGTTGCCCAGCACAAAAATCAGGTTGGAGCCTGGGCCGGTCTCCACCACGTCGCCGGTCTGGACGACCTGCTGCGGGCGCAGGCGCACGCCATTCAGGTAGGCGTCACCCGACAGTTCCACAATATTGCTGCGCGACTGCGCCTGGGCGGCGGCATGACCGCCCATGGCAGTCCAGGCAGCGGCGGCTTTGATGAAGCTGCGCCGCTGGAACCACAACACCTCGTTTTCAGCGCGGCCGAGCAAAATATGTCGGGTCATGAATTCTCTCCTGACGCAGTTTCAAAACTGTCCTGAAAGCTGAAGTAGATCGACGTGAAGAACGAGGCCGCCAGAAGCATGGCCGCCGGGAACATCGCTGCGGACGCCGCATTGGGCCCGCCAATCAAGCCGGCGATGGTTGTGACGGCCACGCCGACAACCATGAACAGGGCCATCCAGGCCAGGCCAAACACGCTGAACGCCCAGAAATTACGCACACAGGCGACCAAGCTGAAGAACAGGGCCTTGAGCGGCGGCAGGCCATGCCAGTGCACCAAGGCCGGCGCGTGCCAGAACAGCATCGACAGCGGCAGGTAAAGCGCCATGCTGAACCACATCGCCAGCTGGAAATCCGGCGCCATCACCAGTTCGCGCGACATGGAGCCGCCCACCAGATACAGGCCGGCGAACTTGCCGCCGTCGATCAGCGCCGACAGCGCCATCACCAGCAAAAACCCCAGCGCATAAATGGCGCCCAGCACCAACATGGCCCGCAGCTGCTTTTGCCCGGCCCGAAACGCGGTGATCAGGATGGACGGCATCGGGAACTTGCCCCGGGCGGCCTCCTGGGTCGCGGCCATCAGCCCCAGTGTGGCCGCAGGCAACAAGGCCAGCGCCAAGGCGCTTCCAATGTAGGGCAAGATGCTCAGTATTGACATGGAGGCCATGAACATGAAGAACATCCCGGCCAATGCCAGCGGCTGCTTGAAAAATGTTTTGATGCCAAGTTTGACCCATAGGATGCCGGTACGCGCGGGAACGATTTTCAGTTTCATGGTGGAGTGGTCAGGCACGTCGGGAGTTCAGTCAAAAAGCGGGTTGCGCCGGCGGGTGGCGCCCGCCAATGCGCATTGTGTGCGAAATTTCACGCAGCGATGGGCGCCTGCGTGGGCCAAACAAGGCGCTGGCGCAGCACCCGCTCAAAATGGCCTGGGTCATGCGCCTTGAGCATGCTGGCCTCGCGCGGCAGATGGCAATCCCAGAGCCGTGAAATCCAGAAACGCAGGGCGCCGGCGCGCAACATGGCAGGCAGGGCCTGGCGTTCTGGCAGGGTCAGCGGACGCACGGCATGGTAAGCCGCCAGAAAGCTGTCGGCGTGGGCTTGCAGCGGGGCGCCTGTGGCCAGGTCGACGCACCAATCGTTAAGGCACACGGCGATGTCAAAAACCCAGGTGTCAACGCCGGCGAAGTAGAAGTCAAAAAATCCGGTGAGCGCGGGCGCGCCCTGCGACGGGCTTGAATCCCCATCAACCTCAAACATCACGTTGTCGCGGAACAGGTCGGCGTGAATCGGGCCGCGCGGCAGCGCCTTGTAGACCGAACTCGCCGCCACATGGTTCTGGTAGGCCAATTCCCCCTGAACCAGGGTGATTTGATCCGGCGCCAGATGGGGCAGAACCACCGGCACCGTCTCGTTCCACCAGGCCAATCCGCGCAGATTGGGCTGCACCAGGCCGAAATCACGCCCGGCAAGGTGCATTTTGGCCAACATGGCGCCCACACTGGCGCAATGGGCGATGGCCGGGGCCAGCACGCTTTTGCCTTTGAGGCGGTTTACCACCGTGGCCGGTTTGCCATTCACGGTGTAGAGCAGGTCGCCATTCAGGTCAGCGGCCGGGTCGGGCACGGGAATGCCATGCTGGGCCAGATGTTTCATCAGGCGCAGGTAAAAAGGCAGTTGTTTGGCGGTCAGGCGCTCAAACAGCGTGAGCACGTGGGCGCCTTGATCCGTGGTGACAAAATAATTGGTGTTTTCAATGCCGCCCGAGCAACCTTCCATGGACTGGAGTTGGCCCAGCCCCAAGCGCTTGAGCAGGGCGCCGACTTCGTCAAATGAAACTTCGGTGTAAACCGCCATAGATCAAAAATCACCCATCAAAATTCAGAAATCCAGAATCTTCCAGCTACGCGCGCCGGTGGAGGGTTGCACATCGTAAGCCGGCAGGCCACCCTTGGGTTGCACTGTGATGCTGCGGGTTTCGCCGCCAAAACGATGCTCTTCGATGCGGGCGCCGCCGTCTTCAACGGTGATGTTTTCGATCAGCTGGTTGGCCCGCGACGGGCTGCTGCCGGCCTCGCCCGCTATTACAGCCAGCAATGAAGCGGGCGCCGTGGCGGGCAATTTGGCGGCCTGGGGCGCCGGGGCCTGGGTGCCCTGGCTTTGCGCGCAAGCCAGACCGGCCCAGCCCATGGCCGCCGTGAGAAGCAAGGGTGAAAGCTGGACTTGGCGCATGCCGCAATTGTAGAACCTCTTGGCCTGCCGCCATCAAGGGCAAAATGCGGGCATGAGCGATCCAACCACCACGTCCCAAACCCTGCTGCTGGTCGATGGCTCCAGCTACCTGTACCGCGCGTTCCACGCCATGCCCGACCTGCGCGCCGTGCCGGGCGACCCGGCCAGCGCGCCCACTGGCGCCATTCGCGGCATGATCAACATGATGCAGGCCTTGCGCAAAGAAGTGCGCGCCGATTTTGCCGCCTGCGTGTTCGACGCCAAAGGCCCGACCTTCCGCGACGCGATCTATCCGGAGTACAAGGGCCATCGCTCGCCCATGCCGGACGACCTGCGCGCCCAGATTCCGGCCATCCACGAGGTGGTGCGCCTGCTCGGCTGGATCGTGCTGGACGTGCCCGGCGTCGAGGCCGACGACGTGATCGGCACCTTGGCCGTGACTGCCGCCGCCCAGCGCATCGAGGTGATCATTTCCAGCGGCGACAAGGACCTGGCGCAACTGGTGGATGAACACATCACGATCATCGACACCATGAACGGCAAACGGCGCGACCTGGCCGGCGTGTTGGCGGAGTTTGGCGTGGCGGCATCGCAAATGGTGGACTATCAGATCCTGGTCGGCGACACGGTGGACAACGTGCCGGGGGTCGAAAAAGTCGGCCCCAAAACGGCTGCCAAATGGCTGCAGGAATACGGCACGCTCGACGCCGTGGTGGCCAACGCGGCCAACATCAAGGGTGTGGTGGGCGAAAACCTGCGCAAGGCGGTGGACTGGTTGCCGACCGCCCGCCAACTGCTGACGGTCAAGACCGACTGCGACCTCAACGGCTGGGTGCCCAACTTGCCCGCTCTTGAATCAATAGCTTTCTACGAACAGGACACGGGGGCTTTAAAGGCATTTTATGAGAAATATGGGTTCAAGGGCCTGGCCAGGAGCTTGAGCGCCGACCCCGCCGCCGAGCCGCCGAAACCGAAGTCAACCGCGTCAAAAGGCGATGCAGAACCCGGCCTGTTCGATGAACCGGCAGCCGCCACGGCGCCCGCAACATCGCGCGTGACCACGCTCGTCTACGACACCGTCATGACCTGGGAGGTTTTTGACAAATGGCTGGCCAAAATTGCAGCGGCCGACTTGGTCGCAGTGGACACCGAGACCACGTCCCTGGACGAAATGCGCGCCGAAATCGTCGGCATCAGTTTCAGCGTCAAGCCGGGTGAGGCGGCCTATATCCCGCTGACCCACGACTATCCCGATGCGCCCGCGCAATTGCCGCGCGACGCCCTGCTGGCAAAACTGAAACCTTGGCTGGAAAACGGGGCCAAAAAGAAACTCGGTCAACACGTCAAATACGACCGCCATGTCTTCGCCAACCATGGCATTGAAGTGCGGGGCTACGCCCATGACACCATGCTGCAAAGTTATGTGCTCGAAGTGCACAAGCCGCACGGCTTGAGCAGTCTGGCGCTGCGCCACGTGGGGCGCACCGGCATCAGTTTTGAAGACCTGTGTGGCAAGGGTGCCCACCAGATCAAGTTCAACCAGGTCGATATCGCCAAAGCGGCGGAGTATTCCTGCGAAGACTCCGACCAGACGCTGGATGTGCATCTGGCCCTGTGGCCCCAGTTGCAGGCCGATGACAGACTGCGCGCGGTCTACGAGCTGGAAATCGCCAGCAGCGAGACCTTGTACCGCATTGAGCGCAACGGCGTGCTGATTGACGCACCCATGCTGGCCGCGCAAAGCCACGAGTTGGGCCAGCGCATGATGAAACTGGAGGAAGAAGCCCACGTCCTTGCCGGGCAACCGTTCAACCTCAGCAGCCCCAAACAGATCGGCGACATTTTCTTCACCAAACTCGGCCTGCCTGTGGTCAAGAAAACCGCGACCGGCGCGCCCAGCACCGACGAAGAGGTGCTGGAGAAACTCGCCGAAGACTTCCCCCTGCCGGCCAAAATCCTGGAGCACCGGGGCTTGGCCAAACTCAAGGGCACCTACACCGACAAGCTGGCCCAACTGGCCTTGCCGCGCACCGGGCGGGTGCACACCCATTACGCCCAGGCCGTCGCGGTGACCGGGCGCCTGAGCAGCAACGACCCCAACCTGCAGAACATCCCCATCCGCACCGCAGAAGGCCGACGTGTGCGCGAGGCCTTTGTGGCCGCACCGGGCTGTGTGATTGCCAGCGCCGACTACAGCCAGATCGAACTGCGCATCATGGCCCACATCAGCGGTGACGACTCGCTGTTGAAGGCTTTCCATGCCGGCCTGGACGTGCACCGCGCCACCGCGTCCGAGGTGTTCGGTGTGCCGGTGGAGCAGGTGAGCAGCGAGCAGCGGCGTTACGCCAAGACCATCAACTTCGGCCTGATCTATGGCATGAGCGCCTATGGCCTGGCGCGCTCCCTGAGCATCGACAACACGGCGGCGAAAAACTTTGTTGAACGCTACTTTGCGCGCTACCCCGGCGTGAAACAGTACATGGACGAAACGCGCCTGTCAGCCAAGTCAAAAGGTTATGTCGAAACCGTGATGGGCCGGCGCCTGTACCTCGCCGAGATCAACTCGCCCAATGGCCCCCGGCGCGCCGGGGCCGAGCGCGCCGCCATCAATGCTCCCATGCAGGGCACGGCGGCCGACCTCATCAAGCTGGCGATGGTAGCGGTGCAACACGCGCTGGACGATCAAAAACGCGCCACCAGGATGATCATGCAGGTGCATGATGAGCTGGTGTTTGAGGTGCCGTTGGCCGAGGTCGATTGGGTCAAAGTGGAGATTCCGCGTTTGATGGCGGGTGTGGCTGATTTGAAAGTGCCGCTGCTGGCGGAGGTGGGCATTGGGCCGAACTGGGACAAGGCGCACTGACGATGCAGCAAGGCGCCGCCGCAGGCCAGTTATTGGTTAAATATTGGTCAAATCGACTCATGAGTCCCGTGTTTATTGAATAATTTGCTATCTATTCAATAAATTCAAGATGAGTGTTTTTGCCCTTCGTTTACTTGCGCGGGATGGCGTAGGTACCCACCACATGGGCCACCGGCTCATCGCTGCCTTGCGAGAACAGCGTGACTTCTCCCACGGCCAGCGTTTTTCCCACTTTCATGAGTTTGCAAACGCCAATGATGGCTTTGCCGGCGGACGGTTTTCGCAGGAAATTGATGGTCAGGCTGGTGGTGACTGCCATCGGGACGATGCCGATTTCTCCCAGAATGGCCACATACAGCGCAACGTCGGCAACCGCCATGAGCACCGGGCCAGACACAGTGCCGCCGGGTCGCAGATCGGCCGTGCCGACCTCAAGTTTGATGGTCGCACTTTTGCCGCCGACCGCCTCAACGGTGCATTTGTTTTGCGGGAACTCCGCAGCGAAGAACTCAACGATTTCAGCCTTTGTTGCCATGAATTGCATCCTTGCTCACTGAGCCTTAAACATGGATTGTTGAGCCAAATAGAGCCAGGTTGGCGGGCAAGGTCATAAATTGAGTGACAGGCAATGCAAACTCAGGCGAAAAAAACCCGCTCAGACGCGAGCCGCTCAGACGCGCCGACAGCGCGACAGCCCCAATGCGCCCAATGCCAGGCCCAGCAAGGCCAGTGAGCCGGGTTCTGGAACCGGGTTGCCTGGAGCCAGGGTCCGGTCAAAGCCGGTGTCGCCTGGTATGGCCACCTTGGGAGCAGGCAGGACAAGAGATAATCAGACTCCTGGACTTTGCTCTGGCCGAAACCGCCTCCTGGGGCGGTTTTTTTATGGGTTTCCAAAAAAAATGAAGAATTTCCCTCGTCGGTATTGAATAGTTAGATATGATTTTAATAGCAATCATCTTCGGCACCCTGGCCGCCGGCATCGGCAGCGTATGGCTGGCGGCGGCCCTGAGCTTTGGCCTGCTGGCGCGTTACACCCAGCACATGCTCAGCCTGGCGGCGGGCGCCTTGCTGGCCACCGCCTTCATGCATTTGCTGCCCGAGGCATTTGAGAGCCAGGCCGGGCCCAAGAACCTGTTCATGGCCTTGCTGATGGGCCTGGTGTTCTTCTTTCTGCTGGACAAGGCCGAACTTTGGCACCACGGGCACGAGCACCACCAGGGGCCTGGCGCGGGTGACTATCCGCAACCCGCTGCCAGCCATGACCACGATCACGGCCATGGCCATCAGCACCCGGCCCCGAAGGCGGGCAGTTGGGCGATCCTGACCGGCGACAGCGTGCACTGTTTCGGCGACGGCATGTTGATCGCCTCTGCCTTCATCGCCGACATGCGCCTGGGCCTGATCGCCGCCCTGGCCGTGCTGGTGCACGAAGTGCCGCACCATATGGGCGACCTGATGGTGCTGCGCACGGCCTCTGGCACGGGCAACCGCACGCTGGCCCTGGTCAAAGTGTCGCTGGCCGGAGCCGTCACCACGATTGGCGGCCTGGCAGGTTTCTGGCTGGTCGAGCAGCTGCGCGACTATTTGCCCTATTTTCTGGTGGTCGCTTCCAGCAGCTTCATCTATGTCGCGCTGGCGGACTTGATTCCGCAACTGCAAAAGCGCCTGTCGGCCAAAGAGACGGCGGCGCAAATCGGCTGGCTCGGCGTGGGGATCGGCCTGGTGAGCCTGATCAGCCTGGCCGCCCACGGGCATTGACCTGGCGCAGCCCGGCAGAACACCCCTGCGGTGCGACAATGCAGGTCTCATTTTTCAGCGAACCGCCATGTCCAGCAATTTAAACATCCAGGTTCGCCCGGCCACCCTGCGCGATGCGAGAACCATCGCCGAAATCCACGTCAGCACCTGGCAAACCGCCTACGCCGACCTGGTGCCCGAAGACCATCTCAAGGGCCTGTCGGTTGAAAAGAAACAGGCCAAATGGGCAGACGCCATCAAATTCGCCGAACCGCAAGTGGTGGTCGCACTGGACGGCAATGCCATCGTCGGATTTGCCGGTTACGACCGATCACGGGACCCCAAGACCAAGTCCACCACGGGCGAGATCTGGGCCATGTACGTGGCGCACGACTATTGGGGCGAAGGCGCGGGGCTGGCGCTGTGGGACGCTTGCCGCGAGGGCCTGATCGAAGAGGGCTGCACCGAAGTGACCCTGTGGGTCTTGCTGCGCAACGACCGGGCCCTGCGTTTTTATGACCTGGCCGGCTTCAAGCGTGAAATGAACACCGCCAAAACCGTGCCCATGGGCAGCGGCAAAGTTGAAGAAGTGCGCCTGCGGCGTTCGCTGAATTAGCTTGAAAAGTAGCCAGAATGCGCTTTGAACAAGCGTGACAAGCTGCTAAAAATATAGCGTTTCAAATCACCTCATGCCCTTGCTGGAAACCGTCTTGCGTTCGTTCCAGGAGGTGGCGCGCCATGGCTCGGTGCGGCGTGCTGCAGAACATCTGCACGTGACAGCCTCGGCCATTGACCGGCAGATCCTGAAGCTTGAGCACGAGATGGGTGTGGCGTTGTTCGAGCGCCAGTCGCGCGGCATGCGGCTGACAGCCGCAGGCGAGGTGTTGCTGGTCAGCACGCGCAAACTGCAACGCGAGGTTCAGTCGGCCACGGCGCAGATTGATGCGTTGCGCGGGCTGCGGCGCGGCGCGGCCAGCGTGATGGGCCTGCAGTTTCTGGCCGAGACATTGTTGCCCGAGGTGCTGACTAATCTGCGCCGCACCCATCCGCAAATCAGCTACGCGGCACACACCGGCACGTCCGGGGCCATCACCAAGGCCGTGATCGACGGTGATGCCGACATTGGCATCTGCCATTCCCCTCCCGCCGGCCTTCCCCTCACGATCGAATTGGCTGTCCCCATGCGGCTGGGGGTGGTGTTTGCGCCACGCCATCCACTGGCCACGGCAGGTGCGCCAGACGCGCCCGTGCGGATGCGCGACTGCCTAGCCTACCCACTGGTGCTGCCCCAGACTGGCATGGAACTGCGGGCGTTGATCGACGCGGCCCGGCCACGCACCATGCCGGCATTCCAGCCAGCGGTGGAAACCAACTCGATGGTGTTACTCAAGTCGCTGTTGGTGCGTGGTGCAGGCATTGGCTTTTTGAGCAATGCCGACGTGGCTCAGGAGACACGCGCCGGCACGCTGCACTACCGGTCCATCAAGGACAGCCAGGCCACCGCGCAGAGCCTGTGCCTGATCACCCGCAGCGGGCGGGTCCTGCCTGTCGCCGTGCAGCTTTTCATGGCTGCCGTGCAGCCTGCCTTGCAGGCGCTGCTGCCCGCCTGAACCGGTGTCCTTTGTGGCACCGCCGGGCGTTGCGTTTTATGCAACGCAGCGTGAAAAAATGAACGCTTGTGGTACACGCGGTGGCAGTTCATATTAGCGCCATGACGGGTCACCAGGGGTGGTCCGATGACTCCAGGAGCCCTTTGTGACGCAACGCCCACCCAATATCGTGTTTATTCTGGCCGACGACCTAGGCTGGGGCGACCTGAGCTGTTATGGTCGGCCCGACTACAGCACACCGCACCTGGACCGGCTGGCCAGCGAGGGCGCACGCCTGACCGACTGTTATGCGGCGTCGGCTACCTGCTCGCCCACACGTATTGCCCTGTTCACTGGTCGTTATCCGGCACGCCACCCGGCTGGCCTACCGGAACCCATCCTGCCCGAATGGCCGGGCGGCGAGGTCGGGCTGGAGGCGTCTTTTCCGGCCTTGCCCGCGCTGCTAAAAGAACGCGGCTACCGCACGGGCCTGTTTGGCAAATGGCATTGCGGACCGGCGCCGAACTACGGCCCGCTCAAGAGCGGTTTCGAGGAATACTTTGGCATCGATGGTGCAGGCGCCGGGTATTTCAACCACGTGGACCAGTATGGCGATCCGCAACTTTATGAAGGCGATGTACCCACCCGCGTGAACGGCTACATGACCGACCTGCTGACGGAACGTGCCTGCGACTTCATCGCGTGCCACAAGCAAGCGCCGTTCTACCTGTCGCTGCACTACACCGCGCCGCACTGGCCTTGGGAGGCTCCCTATGACGTGGACCGCGCAGCCACTGCCGTACCTCACACCAATGGTGGCTCGATCAAGACCTTTGGTGCCATGGTGCAAGCGCTGGACGCAGGTGTGGGCCGCGTCATGGCGGCGCTGGCCGCACAGGGCCTGGACCACAACACACTGGTGGTGTTCACCAGTGACAACGGCGGCGAGCGCTACTCGTACCAGTACCCGCTGACAGGCCACATCCGGCTGCTGCGCGAGGGCGGCATTCGTGTGCCAGGAATGGCACGCTGGCCCGGTGTGATACCCGCAGGGCAGGTGCTGGGCCAACCGGTGATCACGATGGACTGGTCGGCCACTTTTCTGGCATGTGCCGGTACGCAGGCAGACCCGCGGTTTCCACCGGACGGCGTTCCTCTGCTGGACCTGCTGGCGGGGCGGCAGGCCGGGTTCGAGCGCACACTGTTCTGGCGCACCATGCGCATGGACGCAGCGCGCTGCGGCCCCTGGAAATACTGGCGCAATCTGGACAACGGCCAGGAAGCGCTGTTCAACCTGGTCCATGACATCCGCGAATACAACAACTTCAAGGCATCGGAGTCCACCCGCTTCAACGCCCTCAAGAGCACTTTTCTCGAATGGGAAAACACTCTGTTGCCACGCCCCGCCATCCAGCCGTTGTCCAAAACCGAAGGCCTGGATTTCAATTTCTATTGACCTCTTTCACCATTCTTCTTCCACCGGAGCATTCCATGACATCTTTTGTACCACACCTGCGCCGCCGTGAAATGGCTGCTGTTCTGGCCGCCAGCTTGTGGGCGGGCTTTGGCCCCGCCGCGTCGGCCGAGACGCCGGCCTATCCGGCCAAGCCGATCAAGATCGTTGTACCGGCAGGCCCCGGCAGCACGGCAGACATCCTAGTGCGCATCATCGCAGACCACATGGCCCAAAGTGGCAAGCAGGCCGTGGTGATTGACAACCGGCCCGGCGCGGGTGGCATGATTGGTGCCGATGCCGTGGCCAAGTCGGGCGCTGATGGCTACACACTGCTGTTCACGGCCAACAATTTCATCATTGCGCCCAACCTGTTTCCGGCCCGTGTGCCGTACAACGTCTCCCGTGATTTCGCACCCATAGGCCTGGTTGCGGCCGCAGACAACCTGATTGTTGCAACTCCGGGCAAAGGCCTTGAGTCCGTCAAGACCGTGATTGATGCTGCACGCAGTTCGCCCACCGGGCTGGACTACAGTTCCCCGCTGCTGGGCTCGGCAGCCCACCTGACCATGGAGATGCTGGGCCGCAGTACCAGCATCAAACTCACCCACATTCCGTTCAAGGAGGCCTCGCAGGCGGTGGCAGAAACGCTGGCCGGGCGGGTACCACTGACCATAACAGGCATTGCCGTTGCCGCGCCCCATATCAAGGCCGGCAAGCTAGTTCCCATTGCGGTCACCGGGTCAAAACGGTCGAGCTTTTTGCCAGGCGTGCCCACCCTGACCGAGGCGGGTGTGGCAGGTGTCGATGTGGCCCTGTGGTTTGCGTTTTATGCGCCAGCCAATACACCTGCGCCGGTGGTCGACTGGCTCAACCGTGAAATGAATGCCGCGCTCAAGGCTCCAGACATCCGCGAGAAACTTGCAGCCCAGAGTTTCGAGGCGATGGGAGGTACACCTGGTGATCTGGCCGACCTGATGAAACGCCAGCAGCCGCAGTTTGCCAAGGTCATCAGCGACGCTGATATCAAGGTTGATTGACAGGTCAACCGGCAATTTGATGAAAAGTAGCCAGAACGCGCTTTGGGCAGCCGAAAACAGCCGCTAAAAATGTAGCGATCTGGGGACGCGTTCAGTGGCGCTACAGGTGCCATTCAGACCTCACCGCCAAACTTCTTGGTCAAGTTGGCGATGTACTGGTCGGTCATCTTCTCGAATTCGCCTTCGACAATCGGGGCCACCACCATTTTCATCAGACCGGGCAGGGGGATGGCCAGTTCGCCATGGATTTCGAGCTTCAGCGCGGTTGATTTCTTGTTGTCGGTGATCAGCCAGCTACCCGACACCTGGGCATTGCCTTCGCCCTTGACCGGCGTCCAGACGATGCTGCCCTTGGCCTTGTTCGAGACGTATTTGGACGCGTAAATCGTCTGCAGGTTGATCGACGCCACGCCGATTTTCTCCATCTCCCAGCGGTAGACGCCGCCTTTCAGGTCCACTAGGCGATCCACCTTGGGAAAGAAGCTGGCGGATGCGGGCACATCGGCCAGCAGGGCGAACACGTCGGCAAATTTGCCTTTGACTTCAAATTCGTAACCCAGATCGATAGTGACGTTGACGGTCATGGAGGTCTCCGGTTGTTTGGTTGTTGCTGCAAAGAAATATCTGGCCCTAGTTTACAAACTCTTCAAGGCACTATTCAGGGCGCTATTCAGGGAATCAGCCAGAAAATCATGCGCGGTGTTTCATGGCCTGGCGGATGTCCTGGCCGCTCATGGCGTGCCCCGGCCGGTGCGCCGCAACCAGGTGGCACATGGCCTGGTTCATGGGCGCGCTGCTGCCGCTGGCCCGGGCCAGGCGCACGACGGCGCCGCACAGGTCGTCAACCTCGGTGACCCGGCCCGCGCGCAGGTCGTCAGCCATGGACGAGCGTGCCGTTGCGTCGATGCGCAGCATGCGCGCGGCCAGGCGCTTGAATATCCAGTTGGGCAAGCGCAGCAGCTGGGGCAGGGCGTGCGGCGACACCGCTGCCACCTTGGCGGGCTTGATCCCTGCCGCCGCCAGCACCACCAGCGCCTCGTTCTGCAAATCGGCCAGCACCCCGCGCAGGTCACGGTCCTGCAATTGCGCCAGCAGCGGCAAATCCGACAGTGCATTGACCGGATTGTTCAGGTTCAACAGCAGCTTGCCCCACTGCACAGCCCGCATGTCATCGACCAGCTCCAGGGGCAGGCCGGCGGCATTGAAGGCCGGAACCATCTGCTCGCTGACCGTGCTGCGCGCCATGGCCAGGCTGCCCGTCGTTGCGCGGTGCACATGGGTGGGGTTGGCCATCACCACGTTGTAGGACACCATGCCCGCCAGCACCTTCATGTGCGAGGCATGGGTGGCAATGCGCCCCACGTTGTCAACGCCGTTTTGCAGGGATACGACCGTGGTTCCCGAAGGGCAGGCCTGCGCGATTTCGCGTGCCGCCGATTCACTGGCGCCGCCCTTGACGCAAAGCAGAATAACCAGGGCTCCGTCAGATTCTTGCGGGCCGGATTTGGCGCCCAGCGCTTCGCCCAGCGACAGCGCCAGTTGCAGGCCGGATGCCTCCAGATGCGCCTTGAAGCCATCCAGGTCGCTGACGGTGAGGCCGTTGACCGCCAGGTGTTCAATCACCCGGGGCCGGCCCACCAGGGTGACGTTTTGCCCCGCCACCGCCAGCCGCCCACCGACATAACAGCCAATTGCACCCGCGCCCAAAATGATGAATCTCATGGCGCAGGGGCGCTAACGGGCGGCGGCCCGGCTCGGCGGCAAGTGGGCGCGGATCAGGTCGCCGGCGATCGAAATGCCCTGCGGCGGGACCGGCGGCAAGGCGTCATCCGGGCCGTACCAGCGTGCCTCGGCGATTTCGTTGGCATCCACCACAATGTCCCCGCTGTCAAATTCAGCGGTGTAGGCGATCATCAGCGAATGTGGAAAGGGCCAGGGCTGGCTGCCAAAGTAACGGATGTCGCGCACCCTCAGGCCAACCTCTTCGAACACCTCACGGTGGATCGCGTCTTCAACCGATTCGCCGGCTTCCAGAAAGCCGGCCAGCGCCGAGAAAAATCTCGTCGGCGAAGTGCTGTTGCGTGCCAGCAAGATCGAATCTTCGCGGCGAATCAGCACCATCATGGCCGGGGAGATGCGCGGGTAGGCGACTGATCGGCAGGCCGGGCATTTGACGCAGCGCTCGCCGTCCACATGCACGGTGGGCGTGGCACAAGCGCCGCAAAAGCGATGGGTGCGCGCCCAGTTGGCAATCTGGAAGGCGCGCCCTGCCACCGACACCAGGGCCTCGTCCATGGCCCCGAACAGCGAGCGCAGCCTGGCGAATTTAAAGCCCGGCGGCGCGGCGCTGCCAGCGGGCAACCAGGCGGTTTGGCAATACTGCGCGCCCAACAGGCCCACCGGAAAGAACTG
Source organism: Rhodoferax sp. (assembly GCA_031392945.1). GTDB lineage: Bacteria > Pseudomonadota > Gammaproteobacteria > Burkholderiales > Burkholderiaceae_C > JANYCG01. Next base: position 24,855 of record JANMVT010000280.1, read on the forward strand.
GTCCGCAGACAGGCCCAATCCCAGGGCCACGTTGGCCGGGGGCAGCGCCGCCCTGGATTCTTCAACCAGCAGTTCGTCACCGCAAAAGATGAAAGATGCCGGTGACGGGTGCGCCTGCCTGGCCAGCAGTGAAGTGAAATGGGCGGGGGTTTGAAGCATAGGGCATGATGCTACAGCGGATTTAATTCCCGCCCATCCTGAAATGACCATTCTTCTTGCCCCCATGGAGGGCCTGCTTGACTTTGTGCTGCGCGACATCCTGACGCGCGTCGGCGGCGTGGACCGCTGCGTGTCCGAATTCATCCGCGTCACCAACACCCTGCTGCCCGACCGCGCCTTCATCCGCATCGTGCCCGAGTTGATGAACGGCGGGCGCACTTTGGCCGGTGTGCCGGTGCGGGCGCAGTTGCTGGGCTCCGACCCGGCCTGCCTGGCCGACAACGCGGCGGCGCTGGCGGCTTTGGGGCCACATGGCATCGACCTGAATTTTGGCTGCCCGGCCAAGGTGGTGAACCGCCATGGCGGCGGCGCGGCGCTGCTGGACGAGCCTGAACTCGTCGCCAAAATCGTGGCCGCCGTGCGCCGCGCCGTGCCCGCGCACATGCCAGTGTCGGCCAAGATGCGCCTGGGCTTCATCGACGATTCCCGCGCGGTCGAATGCGCTCTGGCCATTGCCGAAGCCGGCGCCGACGAGTTGGTGGTGCACGCCCGCACCAAGGCCGATGCCTACCGCCCACCCGCCTACTGGCACCGCATTGCCGACATCCGCGCGGTGGTCAAAATCCCCGTGGTGGCCAATGGCGAAATCTGGACCGTGCAGGACGCCCTGCGCTGCCGCGAACTGTCGGGCTGCGACATGTTAATGCTGGCGCGCGGCATGGTGACCGACCCTGGCCTGGCGTTGGCCATCCGGCATGCTGTGGCGCAGGAGGCCGTCGATGACATGCCGGTTGAGGTGGGGCCCGAGCCGTTTGTCGCCTGGCAAGACCTGCTGCCCCTGATCGCTGAATTCTGGCACCTGGTCTGCAGTCGGCTGGAGCGCCGCCAGCAGGCGGGGCGCCTCAAACAATGGCTCAACTTTTTGCGTCGGCGTTATCCGCAGGCCGAGGCCGCCTACATGGCATTGAAAAAGGTGAATGATGCGGCTGTGATTGATGACTGGATGACTGCGAATTGCCGCGCGCTTGGTACCGACTTGGCGGGTGCTTTGGTGAACGGCGGTTACCCCTCATCCGCAGCGGAACGCCAAGCGCAAATGGCCTCATGAGACAGCCGATTAATCGGCCATTTGCGCTTGGCATTCCACTGCTTGCCGCGTCGAGCGAAAGCAGTCTGTTATCCCGTCATCATTGGCGGATGGGGACTAAATTGGCCTATAGCCCTCGTGGAATATGCGTAGATAGCTGCCAAAAATATAGTGTCCCGGCGGCATTTAGCCTGAACATTGCTGGCTAGCGGCTGGCTGTTTTCATGGCCTCCATCACCTTCACGGTTTCTACGGCCACCATGGTCACCCGCATCAGCGATGACTGATGACTTGCCTGCTGAGCTTCTTAATCTTTTCCTCTTTGACTTCGCCAAGGCTCAATTGAAGCTCTTTGTGGAAGTTCGTATGACTCAGTTGATTCCATTCCAGCGCTCGGCTCCGCCAATGGGCATTAATCGCCTGAGCAAAGTCCGCGCGAACAAGTTTCGCGCGCATTTTCAGCCAATCGCCGTCTTCGCTGCGAATCATCAACCCTTCCAGGTTGCCATTCCTAAATTTGCTATGTTCCGAAGCCACCCACTCGTGCAATTGCGTCGTTCGAATATGCCCAGCGTGCAGTGTAGGAACGACCGTAAACCCATGTAATTTAGCCCATGCATCGCGGCGATGGGTGCTCCAAAACCGACCATCGACGCGGTCATAGATATCAAACAAAAGCCACCAATCTGGCAAGGTTGCGTAGTCCAGCGAGTGACGTGCCGCACACCACTCGCCAAACGCCATCAGGCGAGTGCCGAGCGCATCAAAAAGTCTATCTTCGCGGGCATCTAACCACGGCCCCAACTTTGCAAATTGCCCGTGAAATGGCGATGTTAGATACTGGCCACGGTTTTGGCCGCGAATTCTCCCCTCAGGCGACACTGAAAAGCCCAGATTGGCGCCATCCATTTTTTCCTCGACTACCACCTCGCCTGCCAACAAGTCCGCCACTTCTGCTGGCGACAGCACCTTGTCATCGCGCGGTGCGTCAACCGACAGCCACGCGATATGTGGGGTGTGAGGAAAGCGAAAAAAGTCGGTCATGGCAATGCAGGAACAGCCTTGTTGGGAAATTTTTTCTTGTAGAAGCGGCAGACATCGTCCGCGCAAAGAAACTCCACCTGGACACCCGCCGCATGTAGATCGGGCCACCAATCCAGCCACTTGCTGTCTGCGGCTTGCCAAATCGAAGGCTTTGCGGGGTGTGTATTTGCAACCGCCGCAAACTTCCGGTCAGGGCGGTCAAATGCTTGCTCCAAATCTGGCACAGGAAACTCCAGGAATCGATCCATGGATACTTCCGTCAACGATACCTGGTGAACCCGTTTGGCATCACCCAATCGATTCAAAACCCATCGAAGAAAAACGTCGCCAGCACCTTTTCCTTGCCAGGGACTCGTCTTGTTTTGGTACTCATCGATGATGCGATGCGCATCGTCGATGGCGATTGAGCCGTGGCTCATTAACTTCTGAAGCCGCTTGACGCACTCGATCACACATTCTGGCGATACGTCTTCATGCGCGCCGTTGGCAACCAGAATCACATTTGTACCGACCACAGCCACCATCATGCCGCGCTACTCTTGCGCTCGGCAATCTTGCGAGTCATGGCGGCTGTAGTTCTCGCAGCAATATCTTCCATCTCATCGCCAAAGAAGTTGTCTGGCCAGTTTTGAATATTTCCATAGAGATCCAGACTAAGTGGCTCCAGTTCAGCATATTTTCCCGAGCGCTTGCAAAAATAGATTGCAACATCGTCTGGGGTTAAAACGCCTTCTGCCACGCGGCGCTGCAATCGGCTCAAAAAGTGCTCAGAGTGGCTCTCGACGATCAGCTGCACGTTGCGTGGTTGTCCGCCCTCCCAAGCTTGTACTGCGCTGATAAACGCGTCTGCCAAGTGAGCCTGCACTTGGGGGTGCAGATGAATCTCTGG